>QQUJ01000017.1 GCA_008501635.1 Pseudomonadota bacterium | reverse complement strand
TTCGAATAACCGCCCGACCTCGCTCATCCACACCATGAACCTGCAACAACGTCTTTGCCACATCAATCCCTACTGTCGTAATCTTCATCTCGGTCGCCCCTTTCTGTTAAGTGGTTTGCTTCACGCTCCCACTGTGGCACTCAGATGCCGGGTAAGGAAGGGGCGACCATTCCATTAAAATCCCCCGCGATCTGTGCCGGTCGCTCGAGGTTTCAGCGCCAGGCGCGGCGAAACTCTGGGCGAGGCGCCGTTGCCAATCACCGGCGTGCATGCCTGTCACCGGATCGGTTCCATCATGGTTGGGGGCGCGAGTGATGCCGGCCAGCGGGGGAGCGCCATGCAAGGCGTGCAGATCGGCGAGGAAATCATTGAGAGTATGCTCAACGCCGTGACCCACCCGCATCAGGCGCGCTTCAAACGCATGCAGCTCCTCGCGGGCGAGGTTTTCGCCGGTCACTGTGGTGACATAGATACCGATCACCACCAGCGGCACCACTACGGCCAACGCGAGTACCGCAACCAGCGTAAGACGCAACGAAAGCGCAACTCGTTTCGCCATTTAGCACGACTCCCTCACCCACCCCGCGTCAGTTTCCATCCGCGCTGCGGGTTTACTACACCCTGAACCAACAATAGACGGAAATCGTGTGATCCACACCGAACAGGGGGTTGTGATTGCAGGAGACTTGGTTAGCCTTGCACTCTATCCTGCCACTTTATCCCGGAGGTTAACTTACCGTGCCGCGTCACTTCCTCCTGCTGGCCATCCTGTTCTGCAGCCTGATCGGAAACACCTTGTGGGCGGCCGCGCCGGCGATCGACAGTTCGTCACCTCCTGCCGTGCTGCAGATATCCGCTGCCGAGGAGGCGCGGGCCGGTGCCTTGCTCACGGAGACGCAACACATCGCGCTCAACGCCGTTTCAGACTTGTGGCGAAGAAATCCGGCATCCACCCAGGCCGATCTGCAATGGGAGGCGTTTATGGCGGACCTCAGTCCGCCCTTGGGACCCCGGGATCAACGGCTGCTTTTGCGTTGGGCGTTGCGCAATGCCTATATCGAGGGCCATCGGGAAATACTTTTTCACAGCGACAGGGCCGATGCCTTCGAGGAGGCGCGAGACCGCTTCCTCATCGAGGCGCGGCGTGCCCGTAACTGGATTGAAACGCATCGCGCTTCCGGCGCGGAAACAATCGATCCGCCTTTTTTGCCGGACACCCGACTCGAGCGTCCCGACCCGATACGCGGCCCTAAACCTTCCGCGACTGACCGGGCGCTGACCACCCTGCAGGCGGTCAATCGCTACGCCATGGGCATCCAACGCCAGTATGCACAGATGGGCGACGACGCCCAGCTTGCGCGTCTGGCAGCCCAGCGGGCGGGTGCGCGTCAGCGGCATCTGCAGAATCAGGCCGCTGCAATCATGGTGCGTTTGATATCCGACGGCCGATAGGGAACGCAAAGCGCGTTTCGCGCCAACCTGCCCCACGAGATCCGCACGCCCATGAACGGCGTTATCGGTATGGTTGAGCTGTTGGCCGACACACCACCCTCTCAGCAGCAGCGACCCTACCTGGGCACCGTTGCCAGCTCAGCCAGTACACTGCTTGCCATTCTCGATGAGGTACTCGACTTCTCCAAGGTGGAGGCGGGTAAACTCGATCTACACGCCGTCGCCGAACAGGTGGTGCTGCTGTTCGGTTCAAGGGCGGCCGAGGCCGGTTATGACGTAATCCTCATGGATGCGACCATGCCCGAACTCGACGGTTTCGAGGCGACCCGCCTGTTGCGTCGTCACAAGGGACTCAAGCGGAAAAGCCCCGTCATTGCCGTGACCGCGCTCGCCTTGAGCGGTGATCGCGAGCGTTGCCTGGAGGCCGGCATGGACGATTATCTGCAGAAGCCGATCACACGTCGTGCGGTGGCCGAGGCGCTGGGGCGCTTCCCGCCATGATGAGTGTCGCACCGGCCGGGTTGAATCCCTGTAGCGACGACGGGCAAGATGGCACGGATGAAAGAGGTGAACTCTACCCTCAAGGCAGAGGATCTGACGGTGGCCACGGATCGCATTTATGCTCTTCCCGAAATCGCCGTCTGCGTCGGGGGTATTGAACTGCGCCGAATCAGTAAAGAGATGGAACAGGCAGCCTTGGGGCGTTTGTGCCAAGCTTTGGAGGGCAGAGAATGGAACCCGGCACAACAACCATCACGGCACAAGGCGTGAACGAAGCAACGCAAGAGACCGGCACCGCCGGCAGCCTACGAATACTCATCGCCGACGACGAGCGCGTCTCGCGCACCCTGATGATGCGGGTGGTGGAAAGTTGGGGCTACCAGGCCGTGGAGGCCGAAAGCGGCGATACCGCCTGGGCGATCCTCAGCGCGCCCAATCCGCCGCGTATCGCCATCATCGACTGGATGATGCCGGGTATCGACGGCGTTGAGATCTGCCGCCGCTTGCACAACCGTACCGATGCACCGCTCATCTATACCATCCTGCTCACCAGCAAAACCGATGAGCAGGCGCTGGTCCATGCCCTCGAACAGGGTGCCCATGATTTCCAGACCAAGCCCGCCAATCCCGGAGAGTTGCGTGCCCGCCTGCTGGTGGGTCGCCGACTGGTCGAGAGCGATGATCGGCTGAACGAGTCCCTGGCGCGCATGGAACAGATGGCCGCTACCGATTCACTCACCGGTGCCGCCAACCGCCGTCACTTCATTCAGCTGGCGGAGCGGGAGATCTATCGGGTGCAGCGCACTCATTCGCCCCTGGCGTTGCTGGTGATGGATATCGATCACTTCAAGGAGATCAACGATTCCCATGGCCACGTCGCCGGCGACGCTGCCCTTTGTCACCTGGTGGCCGTCTGCCAACTGAGCCTGCGCCGCACCGATATCATCGCCCGCTTCGGCGGCGATGAGTTCGTGATCCTATTGCCTGAATGCGATCCCCCGACGGCCATCCACACCGCCGAACGACTGCGCGAGACGGTCAGTTCCACCCCGGTACCCGACAAGAGCGGCCCCTTTACGATGAGCACCACCATCGGCGTGGCAACCTGTCCGGCAGGTAGTCGCAAGCCGGAAGACCTGGATGCCCTGCTGCGACTGGCCGACGAGGCGCTCTACGAGGCGAAGGGTGCCGGTCGCAATCGCATCGCCACACGCTCCCTCGAAAGCCTGGCGCTCCCTACGACGCCTTAGCCCCCGGCCCAATTTGATCCGGGTCAATCGCACTCTCATTCCCACAACCTTAGTGGTTGCGTTTTTCCCCACCAGCGGCATACTTGATAAATATCAATTTCCGACCTTGGCGCTGGGATTCCAGTCCGCTCGGGAAGGGAGAGGAGTCGACTCCATGGTGACGAGTTTTGAACGTGACGACGCTCCGGGCGTCGAGTTCGTATTGCGACCGAATCGCTCACTGAACTGGAGGGCCGCCCAAGCGGCCTTTTTGACCCTGTGCGGCTGCACCGCAGCGATCGCCGCCTACTTCGCCAGCCAGGGTGCGTGGCTGGTGCTGCCCTTTGCCGGCCTTGAGTTGTTGGCCGTCGGCGCCTGTCTGTATGTCTGCCTGTTGACCACGCACAGCCGTGAAGTGGTGCGTATCAATGATCGCGAGATAGTGATCCAGCGCGGCCGCCACCGCCCTGCCATAGAGCAACGCATACCGCGCGCGTGGACTCGCGTGGTACTGGCCACCGATTCCCGCAACTGGTATCCCAGTCGCTTGCTGTTGCGCTCTTATGGTCGTGAAACCGAGATCGGCAGACATCTGATCGAAGAGGAGCGCCGCGAACTCGCCGCTGAACTTGGGCGCTACTTGACGTTTTTCAGCCGCAATCGGTTGCATGCAACATCACCCTTTTCACACCTTGAAACC
The DNA here is from genome assembly GCA_008501635.1 of Pseudomonadota bacterium. NCBI lineage: Bacteria > Pseudomonadati > Pseudomonadota > Pseudomonadota bacterium. Next base: position 350,371 of record QQUJ01000017.1, on the reverse strand, counting down.
AAAGGCCGCCTGCCGCCGGTTGAGGGCCTGCTATGCTCGAAGCTATGTATAAAACCAAATCGATACTGAGATTATTCGGCGCTGCCGCACTGCTGGCCGGAAGCGGTGAAGCATTGGCGGAGTTGGGAGTCAATTTCCCACCGCCTGCCTCAGCGGGTGCGCAGGAGATCTATGATATCCATATGCTGACGGTGACCATCGCCACGGTGCTCACCATCGCCGTGTTTGCCGTGGTGCTGTTTGCCATTCTCCGTTTCCGTAAAAGCCGCGGCTATGAAGCCGACCAGAACTTCCACAAGACCTGGTTCGGACGCTGGTCGTGGATCGTGGTGCCGGCCATGGTGCTGGGGGTCGATCTCACCATCGCCAGTTCCGCGCAGCGAGTGCTGGAGAACATCTGGGTGGTTCCCAGGGATCAGAATCTGATGGACGTGAAAGTGACCGGCCATCAGTGGTGGTGGGAGTTCGAATACCTCGACCACGGCATCAAGGTCGAGAGCCGCTACACGCCACAGGAGCGGGCGGGCGACCTCTACCTGCGCGAGGTCGACAACCGCCTGGTACTGCCCACCGACACCCGCATCCGCTTCCTGCACACCTCGGTCGACGTGTTGCACGCCTTCTGGGTACCGGAGTTGGGCTTCAAGAAAGACGCCATTCCCGGCTATGTGACCGAGACCTGGACGGAGCTCAATCGCGAGGGCGTCTTCCGTGGTCAGTGCGCCGAGTTGTGTGGCACCTGGCACTCGCGCATGCCCATCGTGGTGGAGTCGGTCAGTCCCGCCAGGTTCGAGGAGTGGGTCCAGTCCCAGAAAGTGGTCATGGTCGCCAAGGCCGCCGAGGCCAGCGCTGACAAGACCTGGACCAAAGACGAGCTGATGGAGAAGGGTCAGGGGCTCTACAACACCAGCTGCGGCAGCTGCCACCAGGTCAACGGTCAGGGTCTGGCACCGGCCTTCCCGGCGCTCAAAGGCAGCCCAATCGCCACCGGGCCGTTGGCGGCCCACCTGGAGATCGTATTGAAGGGCAAACCGGGAACGGCGATGCCCGCCTGGGCGCAACTGAACGATCTGGAGATCGCCGCCATCATCACCTACGAACGCAATTCGTGGGGCAACGACAGCGGCGACGTGGTGCAGCCCAAAGACGTGAAGGCGGCGCGCTGATGAAGCGCAACTTGAAGCAGGAACCGCGACGCGTAACGGGCGACAAGACCGGACTTGCGCGGATATTTTTTGAAGGAGTAACGCAACCATGAGTACCGTAGCTGCAACTCACGAACATGAGATTCACGGTCCGCCGAGCGGATGGAGGCGCTGGCTCTACAGCACCAACCACAAGGACATCGGCACCATGTACCTGGTGTTCGCGCTGGTCATGTTGTTCCTCGGCGGTGCAAGCGCCATGGTGATCCGTGCCGAGCTGCTGTTCCCCGGGCTGCAACTGCTCGATCCCGACCTCTACAACAACATCGTCACCAACCACGCGCTGATCATGATCTTCGGCGCGGTGATGCCCGCCGGCGCCGGTATAGCCAACTGGATGATCCCGCTGATGATCGGCGCGCCGGACATGGCGCTGCCGCGCATGAACAACCTCAGCTTCTGGATACTGCCGGCCGCAGGCACCATGCTGCTGCTGTCGTTCGTGGTGCCTTTCTTCCCCGGTGGCGGCACCCAGATCAACACCGGTTGGACACTCTACCCGCCGCTCTCGACCCAGGTCGGCATGTCCATGGATTTCCTGATCTTCGCCATTCACCTGCTCGGCATCTCCTCGGTGCTGGCCTCGATCAACATCATCGTCACCATCCTCAACATGCGTGCGCCGGGCATGAAATTCTTCGACATGCCGATCTTCTGCTGGGCGTGGTTCGTGACCGCGTTTCTGCTGATCCTGGTGGTGCCCGTGATCGCCGGCGGGGTGACCATGCTGCTCTTCGATCGTCACTTCGGCACCAGCTTCTTCAATGCCGCGGGCGGCGGCGATCCGGTGCTGTTCCAGCACCTGTTCTGGTTCTTCGGCCATCCTGAGGTCTACATTCTGATCCTGCCCGCCATCGGCGCGCTGGCGCAGATCATCCCCGCCTTTTCGCGCAAACCGTTGTTCGGCTACCACTCCATGGTGGGCGGCATGCTGGTGATCGCCACACTGGGGATGGCCGTATGGGCGCACCATCAGTACACCGTGGGCATGTCGCTGGGCGCAGTCAGCTACTTCATGATCGGCACCATCCTCATCTCCATCCCGGTAGGTCTGATCATCTTCAACTTCATCGCCACCATGTGGCGCGGTTCCATGACGTTCGAGACGCCGATGCTGTTCGCCATTGCCATGGTGATGCTGTTCAGTTTCGGCGGCCTTACCGGGGTGATGTTGGCGGTCATCCCCGCTGATATGCAATACCACGACTCGATGTTCGTGGTGGCGCACTTCCACTACGTGCTGGTGCCGGGTGCCATCTACGGTCTGTTCGCCGCGGTCTTTTACTGGCTGCCCAAGTGGACCGGCCACATGTACGATGAAAAGCTGGGCAAGATCTTCTTCTGGATCAACGCCATCAGCTTCAACGTCACCTTCTTCCCGCAGCATTTCCTCGGGCTGGCGGGTATGCCGCGGCGCATCGTCGACTACAACGTCATCTTTACCGAGTTCAATCAGCTCTCCAGCATCGGCGCGTTCGTCTTCGGACTCAGCCACCTGCTGTTCCTCTACATCATCATCAAGTGCGTAAGGGGTGGAAAAAAGGCGGAGAACCGCGCCTGGGAAGGCGCCAGCGGACTGGAATGGGAGCTGCCCTCGCCGCCGCCGTTCCATAGCTGGGAAACGGCGCCGCAGCTCAAGTGAGGCCGGAAATCACCATGAACACCACGCCCCAGGCGCAGAAACGGCGGCAGAACATCACCCTGGCGATCATCCTCGGGGTGCTGGCGTTGGTGATGCTGGTCGCCTCGCTGCCGATGTGGAAGGCGCTGTTCGGGACGGTGGGCGGATGACGGGCACCGCGAAAAACCGCAAGTCGGTACTGCTGCTGAGCGGGCTGGTGGTCGGCATGTTCGCCTTCGGCTTTGCCCTGGTGCCGCTGTACAACCTGGTTTGCCAGGCGCTGGGCATTCAAACCGCTACTACGGCGGTAGCGGTGACCCAACCGACCACTGCCGGCGTCGCGCGCCCCATCACCGTAAAATTCGACACCACGGTCAACAGCAATCTTCCCTGGCAGTTCAAGCCGCTGACCCGGCGCCTCGACGGCCAGACCGGCCAGCTGCTGGAAGCGCGGTTTCAGGTACAGAACAGCTCCACCAGCGCACTGACCGGCCAGGCGATCCCCAGCATCACCCCCTGGCAGGCGACCGAATACGTGCAGAAGATCGAGTGCTTCTGTTTCGACCAACAGAAGCTTGCCGCGGGTGAAACGCGTGAGGTGGTGCTGCGCTTCATCGTGTCACCGCAGCTGCCCGAGCGCTTCCACTCGCTGACGGTTTCCTACACCTACATGAACCCCGCCAGCCCGGTGGCCACGCGCCACCAGCCCGCGGGCGGAGGATAAGCATGGCGGCCGACGACCACTACTTTGTACCCGAGCCCAGCCCGTGGCCCGTCATCGCGGGCGGCTCGTTGCTGCTGCTACTGTGCGGTGCGGCACTGGCTCTCAACGGCGTTGGCACCGTGGGTGTGGCGATGATGGGTATCGCCTTTCTGCTGATTGCGTATTTCATGTACGGCTGGTTTGGCGATGTGATCGGCGAGAATCTCGCGGGCAGCTATCGCCAACGCGAGGATCGCTCCTTCCGCCAGGGGATGTACTGGTTCATCGCCTCGGAGGTCTTCTTCTTCGCCAGCTTCTTCGGCGCGCTCTACTACATCCGCAACATCGCCGTGCCGTGGTTGGGTGGCGAGGGCTATCTCGGCATCTCCCAGGAGATTCTCCACAGCCAGTTCGTCGCGCAATGGCCAACGGCGGGGCCAGGGCAACTCGGGGGGGAGTTCACGCCCATGGGCGCCTGGGGAATCCCCGCGATCAACACGCTGATCCTGCTCTCGAGCGGTGCCACCGTCACCTGGGCCCACTGGGGCTTGAAGATCAACAGCCGTCCTCAGCTCATTTGGGGACTGTCTGCGACGGTCGCACTGGGCCTGATCTTCGTCGGCCTGCAGGCGTTCGAGTACCACGAGGGCTACAAAAACCTTAACCTCACGCTCGCCTCAGGCGTCTACGGCTCGACTTTCTACATTCTTACCGGCTTTCACGGGATGCATGTGACGCTGGGCGCGATCATGCTCATCGCGATACTTGGACGAGCGCTGAAAGGACACTTCCAGCCGCACAATCACTTCGCCTTCGAGGCGGTCGCCTGGTACTGGCACTTTGTGGATGTGGTCTGGCTGGGCCTGTTTATTTTCGTTTACTGGCTGTAGACGCTACTTGGAGTGGGGCTCCACCAGACCGAAGTAGTAGCCCGCCATCAGCAAAACGAACAGCATCAGCGACAGCGTGATCCGCACCGTCAGCGCGCGCACCATGCGCGTCTTGTCGCGGCTGCCATCATCGCGGGCCAGAAAGAACATCGCTTCCGCCAGGGAAAAGACGATCAATCCCAGCAGGATGAAGAGCGGGATTTTGATGACGAGGTCCATAGGCACCTCCTGGTAAATGGCTTGCGGGCCCGTATCGGTCCGGGACTCGCCACATCGACTCCGGAGACCCGAGACATACATGAGTTATAGCACCTCTCTACGCATCGGCGGTCAGGAATTTCGACCGCGCCTGGGTTTGACCCTGGCCGCGACCCTGGTGGCAATGCTCTGCCTGGCGCTCGGCGTCTGGCAACTGCAGCGCGCCGAGGAGAAGGCCCAGCTCGCTGCCTTGTTGAGCGAGCGTTTCGATCAGCAACCGATCGCCATTGGCGATATCGACTTTGCGCAGAGCGCCGATCTGCGCTTCACCCGGGTCGAACTCCGCGGGCGCTACGACTTCGAGCACCAGTTTCACATCGCACATCGCCGCAATCAGGGGGTGCAGGGTGCGCATATCATCACCCCATTGCGCATCGCCGGCAGCGCGCGCACCCTTCTGGTCAATCGCGGTTGGGTGGCGAATGCTCAGGCTGGCGCCGATCTGGCAGCGCTCACCAGCGACACGCAAACGGTGAACGTTACCGGCCGACTGGTCTCGCCCGCTGCACCGCCGCTGCGCCTCGGTCCCGCCAACAGCGATGCGACGCCGTGGCACCGGCCGTGGCTGTTTGCCGATCCAGACCTCTTCAGCGCCCGCAGTGGGGAATACACCCTGCCGCTGGTGCTGCTGCTGGATGCCGATGTTCCCGATGGCTATCAGCGCAGCTGGACCCTGCCGCAGCCCGATCCCAGCATGCACTATGGCTACGCGATCCAGTGGTTCGCCTTCAGCGCCATGGCGCTCATCGTTTGGGCGGCGCTCTCGCGCAAAAAGGAGAGGAACGAATGAGTGCTGAACCCCTCGCGCGGACCCCTTCCAGGCGCGGTTTGGGTCCGTTGTGGGCCATGGCAATGATCTTCGGCTTGCCGTTTCTGGCTGCCGTCCTCTTCTATCTCAATCCCGGCTGGCTGCCCCAGTCGCAAGCCAATCGGGGCATGCTGATCGATCCGCCCGTCGCTGCGGCAACGTGGCGACTGCAGGGGGTCGACGACCGGCCAATGACGCTTGCAGAAGCGGCCAACACCTGGATCATTCTGCTGATCACCGGTTCCGACTGTGGCCCGCGCTGCGTGGCGCGCCTCCATGAACTGCGTCAGGTGCGCCGCGCGGCCGGCGTCGAGCGCGCGCGCGTCGAACGGATGCTCCTCTTTTCCACATCGCCCGCAGCGGACAGCGTCACCCGGTTAAAGCAGGACGACCCGCGCCTGATGCTGGGTGTATCGCAAAGGGATCAACTGATCGATCAACCACTGGAGCCCGGGGCGGTGGTGCTGATCGATCCGCTGGGCGACGCCATGATGTACTACCCTGCAACAGCATCCGCCAAAGATCTGCTCAAGGATCTCAAGCGTCTGCTCAAGGTTTCCAAAGACTGGAGGGTACCGCGGCAATGAGCGCTCGCGATCCGGCACTGCCCGCCACCGCCTCCCCCGGAGCCTGGCGCAGTTACTACGAGCTAACCAAACCCAAGGTGGTACTGCTGATCGTCTTTACTGCGGTGGTGGGCATGCTGCTGGCAATACCCGGCATGGTGCCGTGGCAGCCCCTGGTGTTCGGTACCCTCGGCATCGCCCTGGCTGCAGCCAGCGGCGCCGCCATCAACCATCTGGTGGAGGAGCGCAGCGACGCGCGGATGGAACGCACCCGCGGCCGTCCATTGCCCACCGGGCGCCTCGACCAGCGCCGCGCCCTGGTTTTTGCCCTCACCCTGGGCGCGACCGCCATGGTGTTGCTGGCAGCCTGGGTCAATCCGCTGACCGCCGTGCTGACCTTTACCTCGCTGATCGGTTACGCGGTGATCTACACCCTGTTTCTCAAACGCACCACACCACAGAACATCGTTTGGGGTGGGGCGGCCGGTGCCGCGCCACCCCTGCTCGGCTGGGCGGCGGTGACCGGCGAGGTCACGCTGGAGGCGTTCCTGTTGTTTCTGATCATCTTCATCTGGACCCCACCCCATTTCTGGCCCCTGGCTATCCGCCGCCGCGAGGAGTACGCACGCGCCGGACTGCCCATGCTGCCGGTCACCCATGGCGTACCGTTTACCAAGCTGCAGATCCTGCTCTACAGCGGCCTGCTGTTTGCGGTGACCCTGCTACCGTTCGCGGTGCGCATGTCCGGCTATCTCTATCTTGCCGGGGCGGTCATTCTCGGTCTGGAATTCGTGCGTAAAGCGTGGCTGCTGTTTCGCAGCGCGGATGACGCCAGGGCGATGGAGCTGTTCAGTTACTCCATCGCTTATCTGGCGCTGCTGTTCGGCTTTCTGGTGGTAGACCACTATCTGATGCAGTGACTCGCCTGAATCGCGCCAGGTTTCAGGACCGCGAAGAAACGGCTCGCCCCTCTTGGTCACCCGGCCAACACCGCCTCGATCTGCTCCAGCATGAAATCGAGCTGCGGACGGCGAATGGTCAGAGGCGGGGCGAGGCGCACCACCCGCTCGTGGGTCTCCTTGCAGAGCAGACCGCGTTCGAGAAGTTGTTCGCAGTAGCGACGGGCGTGTCCCACCTCCGGGGTCAACTCGATGCCGATCAGCAATCCCCTGCCGCGCACCTCGGCAATCTTGCAACTCTGAATCTTCTTCAGCCGCGCCATCAGGTAGGCACCGGACTCCGCGGCACGCTCGGCCAGGCGCTCATCTTCCAGCACCTGCAGCGCGACATCGGCCACCGCAGCCCCCAGCGGATTGCCACCAAAAGTGCTGCCGTGATCGCCGGGCCGGAACACGCCGAGCACCGCCTCGGGGGCGATGACCGCCGATACCGGATAGACACCACCGCCCAGTGCCTTGCCGACGATCAGCATGTCGGGTTTCGCGTCGTGATCATGCTGATAGGCAAACCGCTTACCGGTGCGCCCCAGTCCGGTTTGGATCTCGTCGGCGATGTAGAGCACGTTGTACCGGGAGCAGATACGACGCACCGTGGTGAAATAGCCGCTCGGCGGCACCACAATCCCGCCCTCGCCCTGGATCGGCTCGACCAGAAACGCCACCGTGTTGGCGGTGATGGCCGCTTCGAGCTGGGCGGAATCGCCAAAATCGATAGTTTTGAAACCCGGCGCAAAGGGACCAAAACCGTCGCGGTATTGCGCTTCGCTGGAGAAGCCGACGATGGTGGTGGTGCGGCCATGGAAATTGTTGCGGCAGACGATGATCTCCGCCTGATCGTGCGCCACGCCCTTGACCGTGTAACCCCATTTGCGGGCGGTCTTGATGGCGGTCTCCACCGCCTCGGCACCGGTGTTCATGGGTAGCGCCCGATCCATCTCGGCGAGGTTGCAGAGTCTCTCCAGGAACGGGCCCATGCGATCGTTGTGGAAGGCGCGCGAGGTGAGCGTCAGGCGCTCGGCCTGATCCTTCAACGCCTGGACGATGCGCGGATGGCGGTGACCCTGATTGACCGCGGAGTAGGCGCTCAGGCAATCGAGATAGCGCCTGCCTTCGCTGTCCCATACCCAGACATCGTCGGCCTGCGCCAACACGACGGGCAGCGGATGGTAATTGGTGGCGCCATAGTGCTCGGCCTGCGCCATGATCTCCTGCTGTGAACGATGCGGCATCTCCATTTCCCGCACTGTGCTCAACGTTTTCATAGGCCGACTCCTTTCACTAAAAACTACCGGCTGATCTGATGGTCGCGGCTCGTCCCACCACGGTCTCAACGAGGCCGACGGTGAGGCGCGCCGTAACGCCGCAGAAATCCTGGAGCGGGTTGAGCTCCATCACGTCCAGTGACGCCAGCAATCCACTCTGTGCAATGCACTGCAAAGCCTGCTGCATCTGTTGCGGTTCGATTCCATGCGCCTCAGGACTCCCGACGCCCGGCGCCACCAGAGGATCCATCACATCGATGTCGAGACTGACATGCAGGTGTCCGCCGCTGGCCGCCACCTGCCGCAGCACTCCCTCGACCAAGGTGGCAAGACCGTGGTCCCGCGCATCCTGCGCGGTATACACGTTGACCGGAGAACCCTGCAGCAACTCGCGTTCCACCGTGTCGACGGCCCGCACTCCCAACAGATACAGGTGGTCGGGATCCACCATGGGAACCCGATCGCCCACCGCCAGCAGTGCGGCATCACCCAGACCGCATACCGCGGCTACGGGCATACCATGAACGTTCCCGGACGGGGATGTGACTATGGTGTTGAAATCCGCATGGGCATCGAACCACAGCACCCATAACGGCCGCCTGCGCTGGGCGCAATGCCGTGCAACGGCGGCGAGCGATCCGATACTCAGGCTATGGTCGCCGCCAACCAGAATGGGTAGTTCACCAACGGCCAGCGCTGCGTCCACCGCTGTGCGCACACGCTGACACGCCGTGACCAATTGGGGCAGCGCGGCACGCCCGCTGGGCGCGCAGTCCGTCAGATCGAGTTCGGCCTCACGCACCCAATGCCCGGTAAGGCGCAGTGCGTTTCCCAGCCCGGCCTGACGCAGGGCCGACGGTGCAAGTTCACATCCGGAAATCCCGGCTCCGCCGCTGAAAGCGGCCTGAATCAAGGTGATGTGCTGGCTGTACATCCACACCTCCCAACCTTGGGCGTGACATCTGCGACCACCAGCCAAATATCATTTGGCTGTGATCTATGCTTTATGAGCGCCTTGCTTCAGCGCTTTAAGCAATTGATTTAACGGAAAAGGTTGCCATAAATCGCACCGAATAGGTTGGGATATATCGAATCAAAGACGACGGAAATGCGCCCGAATACCCAAGAAACCGAATAATCTTCAGTTGTACTGGCAAAGGGGCATCGCATGAAACTGGACCGGATCAACCTGCGCTTGCTGGCCGAATTGCAGCACGATGGGCGCATCACCAATCAGGCATTGGCGGAACGGGTCGGTCTCTCGCCCAGCGCCTGCCTGGATCGCGTACGCCGGCTTCAGGAGGAGGGGGTGGTAGAGGGATTCGGGGCGCGCATCGATCTCGAACAGGTCTGCCAATCGGTGACCATCATCGCCACGATCACCCTGCACGACCATCGCAAAAAGCACATGGAACGCTTCGAGGCCGAGGTGAAATCACTGGACGAGGTCGTCGAGTGCCACCAGGTGAGTGGCGTCTTCGATTACATGCTCAACGTCGTCTGCCGCGACATGCGCCACTATCAAACAGTCAGCGACCGACTCATCGAGGCGGGCGCCGGGGTCATCGAACTGTGCAGCCATGTGGTCATGGATCGCACCAAACCGTTCAGCGGCTACCCGCTGGACGCGCTGCAACCTCCGTCGAAGCAGTCCACCCAAAAATAGGGGGCAGCGTCGTCCCGTTATTCAGATTCGCTGCCGGCAGCGATCGCAGGCCGACCGAACAGCCGGGCCCGCAACCACCCCTTATCCAGGATGAGCACGTTACCCCCGACCACCATCATTACACCCAGCGCCGCCAGCCAGGTCCACTGATAGCCTTCCGCCACAGTGGAAAGCGCCAGGGCCACCACGGGAAAAAGCACGGTGGCATAGGCGGCACGATCCGGGCCGATACGACTGAGCAAGGTCAGGAAACAGAAAAAACCCATGGCTGAAGCGGGTACCGCCAGGTAGAGCAACGAGGTTACGTAGCTCACTGACACTTCGAATACCAGCGTCTCGCCACGCACCACCGTAAAGGCCAGCATCCACAAGGCACCGTAGGCCATGCTGTAGGCGTTGCTGGGAAGCACCGCGATCCCCGCGCGCTGAGTGCGCAGCGATACCATGGTGCCCAGCGACGCGATATAGGTACCGGCCAGACTCAAGCCCAGGGCGGTAAAGGCGGCGCTGGAGAGATCGAAGCCCTCGAGTTCGGGCAGAAAGACCAGCGAGATACCCGCCAAACCGACGACGGCACCCCCCACCACGCGTGGCTGGATGCGCTGACGAAAGAAAATTGCCCCGTTGACGATGTTCATCACCACCAACGAAGAAAAGACCACCGCAATCAACCCGCTGGTGATGTAGGCGGCGGACAGATAGACCAACAGATAGTTGAACGAAAAGAGCGTCAGTCCGAGCAGCGCCATCCACCCGTGTTGCAGCAACGTATAGCGCAACTTCGTGCGCCTCCACCAGGCAAAACCCCAGAGCAGCAGCGCGGCGAGCAGAAACCGATACGCGATCGATTGTTCCGGCGGTACCACACCCACCTGGTACTTCATGGCCAGCCAGCTGGAACCCCAGACCAGGACCACGAAGCTGTAGAGAAAGGCATTGCTGTTCAGCAGGGACATCAGGAAATTGTTGGAGAGCAAACGAATGCCGCAGCTTACTATGAAACTTCGGCGTTACGCATTACGAACATTCTGCGTCTCTGACCCGCACCCCTGGTCGCGGTGTCTGAAAACCACCCGTGATAAAAGTACGTTCGTTCGTTTATGGTCACGGTGGAGCAACTCCCACCGCAGAGCCGCCAACAGCGTTATCTGGTGCCGCGCAGCGCTCTGACCGAGCAGGAACTCGATTGGCTGTTGGTGCTGAAACCCGGGCGCCATTGGAGTTGGGCGGCCGAACACCGCGCGTCTGACAGCACCGATTCCGGCGGTACCGGGATTGCTGTAGCCACACTCGATGCCTTTCAGGGTCGCAGCATTGGCCGCTGCCTGCCGGCAGCAGTGGCAGCCGAAGCTTTGAAAGTAGGGATTCAACGGCTCCACGGCTACAATCTGCCAGACAATGGGCGCATCCTGGGCTGAGGGGAACGGCGTGGCGCAAAGAGCCGAGCGGGGGAAGATGGCACGGTCGAACTGCGGTTCGCCGCAATAAATCCGGCGGCGGATTTGGCGCAAGCTCCTGCCCCCCGATGCCCAAGCGAGCATTGTGACCACACGGCACTCTGAAATCATCACTCGGCTGCAACCGACAGAAGGGTTTTGAGCGATGCGGGTACGCAATATTCACGAACGAATCATCACGGCCAGCACCGAGCAACTCGGTGCCCTGCTCGACACTCTCGCCTCGAGCAACGACCAAATCTGGCCGCGCGAACGTTGGCCGGCAATGCGTTTCGATCGGCCGCTGGGCAAGGGCGCGGTGGGCGGGCACGGCCCGATTCGCTATTTCATCGCCAACTACCGTCCGGGGCGCAGCATCCTTTTTACCTTCACCGGGCCCCAGGGGTTTCAGGGTCAACACGGCTTCGAGATCGAACGCGTGGACGACCAGCACTCCCTGCTGCGCCACCGATTGGAGATGGTGGCGGACGGCAAGGCCCGTTTCAGCTGGCCGCTGGCGTTTCGCCCACTGCACGATGCGTTGATCGAGGACGCCCTCGATAAGGCCGAGCTGCAGCTCGGCCATACTCCGACACCCCGCACATGGAGCCCGTGGGTGCATATCCTGCGCCGCGCTCTGTCGCGGCGGCGGCGTAGAACCCGTGGCCGCTGAGCGGCGACAGGTCATCACGACCGGCACGCGCGCGGGGGATTTTGGCCGGTCTGGTTTTCGTACCGGACCCACATACCACGACCGGCACGCGCGCGGGGGATTTTGAGATTAGAACCTATCTCAGAATCCCGCGCGTGCTGTGTTGAGCCCCAGGGGTGCGCTGGGTAGGCCCGAAGGCGCAGCCAATAGCAACGCTATTGGCAAGTCGAGAACACCGCCAGCGCACCTCTGGGGCCAACCCGAAGGGCCGGGCGCTCGTGGCTCCAGCACGGTGTTGCGGCTCGCTCATTGGGAATGACCCAACCACGCTCACCGCGCCTGGCGCTCGAACCACAAGCGATCGGCACAGCTCGCGCGGGATTCTGAGATAGGTTCTAGTATCCTGCCCGTCCAACCAAGGAACCGTGGTCATCGTGCATCTCCGTAATTTCATGCTCATCGCTTGTCTGCTGGCTCCTGTCGCGGCCAGCCATGCCGCCGGGCCCTACATCATCGGCCCCATGCCGGGTCATAGCGCCATGCGTGCGGTGGCGCTCTGGATTCAGGTGCGCGACGCGCAGCAGGTGGCGATCGAGTACTGGCCCGAGCAACAACCCTCCCAGACGATCCGCACACCCCCGCAACCGATCATCCCAGCCCATGACGGGGTGCTGCAGTTCGCTATCGGCGCCCTCGAACCCGGCACGCGCTACCGCTACCGGGTGGTGGTCGACGGTCAGTCGGTGGAACCCAGGGAGCCGCTCCACTTCTCTACCCAGCCTCTCTGGCAGTGGCGCAGCGACCCGCCTCCGTTCAGCGCCGCCATCGGCTCGTGCGCCTTCATCAATGACAAGCCCTATGACCGTCCCGGCCGCGGCTACGGGGGCGATTACCAGATCTTCGATGCCATCGCCGATCAGAAACCCGATCTGATGCTGTGGCTGGGCGACACGCTCTATCTGCGCGAGGCCGACGCCGACAGCGCCTGGGGGATCGCCGCCCGCCACCGTCAGGTGCGGGCCTTCCCACCGCTGCAAAGGCTGCTGCGCACCACCCATCACTATGCGATCTGGGACGATCACGATTACGGCCCCAATAACGCAAACGCCAGCTACGTGCTCAAGCCGGCGAGCCTGGAACTCTTCAAGCGTTACTGGCCCAATCCCAGTTTCGGACTGCCCGAGGCGCCCGGCATCTTCACCCGCTTCGCCTGGCATGACGTGGAGTTCTTTCTGCTCGACGACCGCTGGTACCGCAACAGCGATCGCGCCCCCGACACCCCTGACAAGGTGATGCTCGGAGCGGCCCAACTGGCCTGGCTCAAGGATGCGCTGCTCTCCTCGCCCGCTACCTTCAAGGTGATCGCCAACGGCAGTCAGCTCTTCAACGACGTCTCACGCGCCGAAGGGTGGCAGCATTTCCCGGCCGAACGACAGGCGTTTCTCGACTGGCTGCGCGATGCGCGCATCGAGGGACTGGTTTTCCTCTCCGGTGACCGCCACCGTACCGAACTGGCCCGCAGTGAACGGCCGGGCGCCTACCCGCTCTACGAACTCACCTGCTCCCCGCTCACCGCGCGTGGGTGGGCGGCGCGTGACGCCGAGATCGATCGCCCCGGCCTGATTCCCGGCACCCATGTGGATCAGCGCAATTTCTGCCGTCTCGATTTCGACGGCCCGCTGCGTGATCGCCGTATGACCATTCGCGTTTTCGACGCCAACGGCAAAGCGCTGTGGGAAAACACATTGCACGCTAACACCTTACGCACACCGCGTTGAGTTTGGCCCGGAATTTACTGGAACCTGTCTCAGCTTCCCCCGCGTGCTGTGTTGTACCCCAGAGGTGCGATGGGTAGGCCCGAAGGCGCAGCCAACAGCAACGCTATTGGCAAGCCGAGAACACCGCCGGCGCGCCTTTCCCGGGCGCAACGGGAACTCCTCGCCGGCACCCGGTACAAAACAGTGATGTTTTGCCAGCAGCGACACAAGGTGGCGGCATGAATGGAACTTCCCGACCGCGTTACACAGGCAACCCGCCAGATCAGCTGGTCAGCTTTTTTGCCGCCCACCCACGGCTGCTCGTGCTCACCGGCGCGGGGGTCAGCACCGGTTCGGGGATACCCGACTATCGGGATCTCGATGGCCAGTGGAAGCGCAAACAACCGGTGCAGTATCAGAAGTTTCTGCGCAGCGCAGCGGTGCGCAAACGCTATTGGGCACGCAGCCTGGTCGGCTGGAGCTGGTTTGCCACCGCCCAACCCAACGTCACCCATCACGCCCTGGCGGAACTGGAACGACGCGGACACGTTCATCATCTGATCACCCAGAACATCGATCGCCTGCACCAGGGCGCGGGCAGCGCGCGGGTCATCGATCTGCATGGACGGCTCGACACCGTGGTGTGCCTCGACTGCGGCACTGAGTCGGCCCGCGCCGCCTTCCAGGCCACACTGGAGGAGCGCAATCCCGGCTTCATCCAACAGACCGCCGCCATCGCACCGGATGGCGATGCCGATCTCGAGACCGTCGAGTTCGGCGACTTCGAGATCCCCGGCTGCGCGCACTGCGGAGGTCTGATCAAACCTCATGTGGTTTTTTTCGGCGAGGCGGTGCCCAGGGCACGGGTCGAGCAGGCACTGGCTCTGTTAAATGAGGCCGACGCTCTCCTGGTCGTCGGTTCGTCGCTGATGGTCTTTTCCGGGTACCGCTTCGCCCGCGCGGCGGCTGCGGCGGGAAAACCGATCGCGGCGATCAATCTGGGTCGCACCCGCGCCGACGATCTGCTCGACATAAAAATCGAAGCCCGTTGCGATACCACGCTCACCACCCTGTGCGAGCGACTCGCGTGAGTGAGGTGCCCCGCGACGAAAACGGGCGCATTGCTTCGCCCTGCGTGCGCCTCTGCTGCCTCGACGACAACGACATCTGCCTGGGCTGCTTCCGCACCGTGGTCGAGATCACGCGCTGGGGCGAAGCCACCGATACCGAGCGGGAGTCGGTACTGGCCGCCGCCCGCACCCGACGCAAGCACCACCTTCAGCGTTACCCCTTGGCACCACACTGATCGAAGCTACATTGCACCACCCCGCCGGGCGGACTACACCTATTGAAAGCACACGATGGCGCCAATGAACCCGGGGAGGGGAAAGCCATGTCTACCAACAACGTCCATGTCCTGTCTGCCGACCAGCAGGTCGCCCGCATCTTCGAATGGCGCCGCGGCTTCAACGCCATGCATCTGATCGACCTCGGCGTGCGCCTGGGTCTTTTTCAGGCCCTCGCCGAAACGCCGGATGCCAGCGCAGACGCGATCGCCGAACGTCTCGGCCTCCATGCGCCCTATGTCGCGACCTGGTGTATCACTGCATACAGCCTGGGATTGGTGGAAAGTGAAAAGACCGGCCGCCTGCGGCTCGCCCCGCACATCGACACCATCCTTGCCAACGCCGGGCATCCGCGCTACCTGGGCAGCTACGTGCGTCTCGGCACCGAATTCGCCACCGAGGATTTCCGCGGCTGCGTCGCCGCCTTCCGCACCGGTGACACCGTGCCCTACCAGGGCCGCAGCGAAGATTTCACCGAAACGGTTACCGGTTCCACCCAGGGATTGCACGTGGTCACCGCCCGCAAGATCCTGCCCGAACTGCCGGGTGTAAAGGCGTTGATGGATGCCGGTGGCGCGATCCTGGATGTGGGCTGCGGTACCGGAAATTTCCTGCTGCAGCTGGCCAAAGCCTTTCCCGGTGGCCGTTGCGTGGGCGTCGATATCGATCCGGTCGGCATCGCGGTGGCCAAGCGACGCATAGCCGCGGCCGATCTCGGTGATCGTGTCGCGGCGATCGAGGGCCCGATCGCGTCCGTGCAGCCCGCGACCTTCGACATCGTCGTTATGGTCGAGGTGCTGCACGAGATCGAACCCGCTGTACGTCCGCGTGTAGTCTCCGAGTGCGCACAGGCACTGCGGCCCGGTGGCTGGCTGGTGATCGTCGACGAGACTTACCCGTCAACCCTCGAACAGGCGCGCCAACCGGAGTACCAGTTCCCCCTGCAAACCGGCTTCGAGGAACTGCTGTGGGGCAACGTGGTGCCCACCCGCGAGGAACAGGAGCAGCTGCTGCGCGAGGCCGGCTTCACCGGGCCGGTAGACCGTTCGTTGCTCGGCGAAGGTTTTACGCTGCTGACCACGCGCCTTCCTGATCAGCACTTGCAAACCTAACGGCAGCCGGGATAATCGCAGCGCCTTCCGTCCCTGCGGCGAGTAGAGTTCCATGTCGCAGTTCGACAACGTTACCCTCGTCAAACAGGCCAACGTCTATTTCGACGGTAAGCTCACCAGCCGCACCGTGCTGCTTGGCGACGGCAGCAAAAAGACCCTCGGTATCATGCTGCCGGGTGACTACGAGTTCGGCACCGATCAGAGGGAGCTGATGGAGATTCTGGCGGGTGAACTCGAGGTGCTGCTGCCGGGAAGCAGCGAATGGCGATGCGTGGGGGCAGGAGAATCTTTCGCGGTCCCCGCCAACACCCGATTCGCATTGAAAGTGAAGAGTGTCACCGATTACTGCTGCGCTTATCTCGGCTGAGCGTCAGCCGCCGCCGGCTACCGGTGCGCTGCGACCGATAGCCGGCGCACGAGCAATCAGCGATTCTGGATCATCGCCGGAATTGTCGACAGGACGCATCCCATCAGCCGTTGGGACTCGACCAGCGAAAGCTCACCGCGCGGCTTGTTCGCCAGACGATCGCATTCGGCGGAATCACTACCGCCGGCTGCCGCCTTGTCTCCACGGAGATTGACCGCGACGTAGCTCTCCCAGTCGCTGACGCTGAGCGCCCGTTTCTGGTTGGCATCCGCCACTTCGAATCCGATCAGCATCTTCTCCCCGGGCTGCACCTCGCCTTCATGCAACTTGAGGGTATGAAAACCCTCCGCATTGGTCGTCAGCTTGAGGGTGTGCGTATCTGAAAGCAGACCCGCGTCATCGTACTCGTGCACCTCGCTGCCGCGCGTCGCAATGGTGCAGAGAAATTCGCCCAGCGTGGTCGCTGCGCCGGCGCCCCATAGCGCCTGTTCCGCTTCGCTGCCGGAAACGCCGGCTGCATCGAGTGTCTTTTTGCAGGCAATCCGGCGCAGCTCCCCGGCGATCTGCTCGCCGCGAGCGCGTACGGCCTGGTGATAAGGCCGCATCACCGGCATGTCACGTTCGATGCCGGTCAGCTCCGGAACAGCCCTCCTCAACGGCTTGAGCGCCTCTTGAGACACCGGGATCGCCTCCAGCTGCTTTTCGAAGGGTTGCAACATCGCCGTGGCCGCCGCGTTGAAACGCTTCCAGAAGGCGGCATTCATCATCTGCGCGCCGCTCCGGGCACCGCTGCCGCGTAGCTCTTCGCCCATCTCCTTGCCGAGATTCCACAGTTTGCCGAGATCGGCGGGCTGTTTGACCTCGAAGGCGTTGATCCTCTCTACCATCGCACTCGCGATTCGGCTGCTCTCTTCCTCACGAGCCTGACGCTGCGCGTCCTCTATGGAGCGGCGCTTTTGCGCCACGCTATCGAGAAAGGCGCGAGCCTGCTCTGGCCTGGCTGTTTCGAGGGCAGGCAACTTGCTCATTCGATCGAGGACAGCGAGTCCCTGCACATCGTTTGCCAAACTCTCGAGTTCGCGCCGCGCAGCTTCAAGCTCGGCTGTCGCCGCGGCCTCCGCCTCCTCTTGCGCCGCCACCAGGGCCAACCTGCGTTCGGCGAGACGCGCCCCAAGCGATTCAATGTCTGTGGTTGCCAAATACCGCAGCGAACGAATCAAACCGTGAATATGCTGCTGCAGCGCCTGCGGCGTGCCCCGCAGCTGGGGTCGGACCTCCTTGCCCTGCAGCGCCTCTTCGGCGCGCTCCAGCATCACGATCGTTTCGGGTGACGCGGGCTCTTCGAGCAGCGCGGTCACGGCAGTATTGCCCGCCTCCCTGGCACGAATCAGATCACCCAGAGGACGCTGTGCTTTGCGCACCGAACGCATGGCCAGCTGCAGCGTGTCCCGTGTCGCACGATCACGGCGCTTGGATGCCGCCTTGGCGCACACATTGACCGTCGTGTTGAAATCGCGGAAGTCGTCGCGATCCCAGGAATAGATCGACTTCCCAAACAGCGGCACCATGCGTTCGTCTTCAGCCAGGACACTCAGTTGCAGGCCGGGCGAAATCTGCGTGGTTTCCTGCGCATCGCCGGCGGTCGCCCATTTTTCTATGAGGGCACAGTCGGGTTTATCAAGAGCGGGGGTGAGGGGGGCATAAACAAAGAGCATGCAGAGTAAAAGCCATTGGCGAAAATGCATCTTGACCGACCTCCTTATTTTTTGTGTTTGTTTCGGCGCCTGGCGCCGATAGCGGGGATTTGTTCGCATAAGCCTAGCAGCCGAGAACGATACGGCCAGCGTAATCAGGCGTATGATGACATCATTAAACACTCTGCCGAGTTCGGCAGTCACTACACTGTCACCTCCGTGTCTCATCTTATCGCTTTCAACAAACCCTTCAATGTCCTGTGCCAGTTTACCGATCGTGAAGGTCGCAGCACGTTGTCCAACTACATCGATGTACCCGGCATCTATGCCGCGGGGCGATTGGACCGTGACAGCGAGGGACTGCTGCTGTTGACGGACTGCGGGGCGCTGCAACAGCGCATCGCCCACCCTTCCCGGAAACTCTGGAAACGCTACTGGGTGCAGGTGGAGGGCACAATCAGCGACGCCGCCCTGCAACGGCTACGTAACGGCATTGCACTCAGGGATGGCCCCACGGCTCCGGCAAATGCAAAGCGTATCGAAGAACCAGAGCGGTTGTGGCCGCGCGATCCCCCGGTTCGTTTTCGCAAATCGGTATCCGACAGCTGGCTGGAACTCGAAATCCACGAGGGTCGCAACCGTCAGGTGCGGCGCATGACCGCCGCCGTGGGGTACCCGACACTCCGGCTGATTCGCTGCGCCATCGGCCCGGTGTCGCTGGAGGGCCTGCGGCCCGGTACATGGCGTGACATCGATCCGTTGCTTTTTGGCCCAATAAAACAAAAAACCATCGCTGCTCCCGGACAACGGGCGCGATCACGATCGCGTAACTAGCACCTGTCTCAAAATCCCCCGACTCCAGTTCAGACAATTGCTTGCAGGCGCCTGACGCGATAACGCAACCGACAGCCCTTGCGTCGCCTGTCGAGCTGCGGAAACTGAACCAGGCGGCGATTCAGGTCACGCAACTCCGCGCTGCCCCGCAAGAATGCGCCGACGGCGTTTTCGTAACGCGGCACAGAAAACACATAGGCCGCAGCAAATCGCCTTTGAACCGCGGGTGCAGTGCAGTAACCGCATCGGCGCAGTTCCTGCAGTGTCGGAAAGTTCATCACCAAGAGACCTTGCGGTGCGAGCACTTTCAGCAAACGTTGGAACCAACGCGGCTTGGCGTCGATCGCCCGCACCGGCTCGCCTTCGTGTTCACCAAACAGGTCGTCGACCACAAGATCGAACGGTTCGCCCCGCCACGCCTGCAACCACTCGCCGGCATCGGCACACTGCAATGAAACGCGCTCGCTCGACACGCCAAAATAGCGCCGGGCAACATCCAGATGTTGTGTATCGAGATCGACCCCCACCATCTCCGCGGGGCCGATAAAGTGCTCCAGCTGACGGATGACCGCGCCACCGCCAACACCCAGAATCAATACCCGTCGGATGCTGCCGGGCGGACGAAAGAAGGCGGGAAGAAAAAGCAGATCCCAGACGCCTCCTGAAACGGGCTGTGCCGGATTGTACTGACTGTGAAACACACCGTTGGTATACAGACGCCGCGCACGCCCGGCGCTGCGTACTTCGTAACGATTGTCCGGTGTCTGGTACTGCCAGAGAACTGCCATGGCCTGCAGGGTGACGAGTCGGTGGAGAGAAAGCAAATCCTGTTGCGACATGATTCGCGTTATGCTTCGGGCTCAACGCAACCTGGCCTTGTTCCACTCCGATTCTGAACGGCTCTATGCTCGATATCCTCTACCAGGACGCAACGCTCGTTGCCATCAACAAACCCACCGGGTTGCTGCTACACCGCAGCGCCATCGACCGGCACGAAACCCGTTTCGCCCTGCAACTGCTGCGCGATCAGATCGGGCAACGCGTCTACCCGGTGCATCGCCTCGACAAGCCTACCTCGGGGGTGCTGGTTTTCGCGCTCGATCGAGAGACCGCCGCTCAGCTGGCGGCGGCCTTCACCACAGGCGAGGTTCACAAGCTCTATATCGCGGTGGTGCGCGGGTATACCGCTGAAGAGGGCACCATAGATTACCCGCTGCGCGTAGAGCCAGACAGGATGACCGATCGCGACGCGCGTCAGGACAAAGGGCCGCAGACGGCGCTCACTGACTATCGACGCTTGGCCGGCGTCGAACTCCCGGTGCGCGTCGACCGCTATCCCAGTAGCCGTTACTCACTCATCGAAACCGCGCCGCGCACCGGGCGCAAACACCAGATCCGCCGTCACATGAAGCATATCGCCCACCCCATCGTCGGCGACACCACCTACGGCAAGAGCCGCCACAACCGGCTTTTCCTGGAACGCTTCGGCTCGACACGGCTGTTGCTCCATGCACGCAGTCTCGCATTCCATCACCCGGCAACGGTGCAGGCGCTCACTATCACCGCGCCGTTGGATGAAGCGTTCGGCAACGTGCTGAAGCAGCTGGGCTGGTACGAGATGATCGGCCGCGGATCCACCCCTCACCAACCCCTTCCGGGCGCGCAAACCCCGCCCGCAACGCATCCGCCGTAGAGCGCGCCTCGACAGCCGGGTTAAGATGGCGTGCATCACAACCATCGCGCCCACCTACAATAATGAACGCTCTCTTTTTCGCCCTCATCGCCATCGCCTTCCTCGTCACCGGATATCGGCAAATCGGCTGGGTGGCGCCCACGCCCGAAGCCGTTGCACCGATGGACGCCCTGGCCATCGGCATGGTGGAGGCCGCCAAGAGCTCGGTGACCCTGGCCCTTGGATTGATCGGCATAATGGCGTTCTTTCTCGGCCTGATGAAGGTGGCTGAAGCCGGCGGCCTGCTGGTGATCATCGCCCGGTTGCTGCGCCCGTTGATGATCCGCCTCTTTCCCGATGTGCCCGCCGAGCATCCGGCCATGGGCGCGATGGTGATGAACCTCTCCGCCAACGCCCTGGGACTCGGCAACGCCGCCACCCCGTTCGGCATTCGCGCCATGCAGGAGTTGGACAAACTCAATTACTACCGGGGTTCGGCCACCAACGCCATGGCACTGTTTCTCGCCATCAACACCTCGAGCGTGACGCTGTTGCCCACCGGGGTCATCGCATTGCGCGCCGCCTCGGGCTCCACCGATCCGGCGGGCATACTACCGACCACGCTCTTTGCCACGCTCTGCTCGACGACCGTGGCGATCCTGGCGGCCAAGTTCTATCAGCGCTTCTCCGCCGTCGAGCCGCCGGCGGGGTTTGCACCCCCGGATGACGCCACACCACCGCCTGCGGTGGAGGCATCACTGGCCGAAGCGCCACCCGGCTACCCGGCCTACATCTCGATACTCGCCCTGGCGGTGATCGTTGCCATGATCCCGCTCACCGTTGCCTTTGGCGCCACCATCAGCCCGTGGATATTGCCCGGGCTGGCGGTGCTGCTGCTCGGGTTCGGGGTGCTGCGCCGCGTGCGTATCTATGAAACCTTCGTCGAGGGGGCGCGCGAGGGTTTCCAGGTCGCGGTGCGCATCATCCCCTATCTGGTGGCCATCCTGGTGGCGGTGGGCATGCTGCGCGAAAGCGGCGCCCTCGAGGCCTTCGTACAGGCCGTCGGGCAGTACACCGGCGCGCTCGGGCTGCCGGCGGAAGCACTACCCATGGCGCTGCTGCGCCCGCTTTCGGGATCCGGTGCCTACGGGGTGATGGCCGCGACCATTCAGGATCCCGCCATCGGTCCCGACAGCTATATCGGCTATCTGGTGAGCACGCTGCAGGGTTCGACAGAAACCACCTTCTACGTCCTCGCCGTCTATTTCGGCGCCATCCAGATCCGCCGGGTGCGCCATGCCCTCGCAGCGGGTCTGACGGCCGATCTGGCGGGCATCATCGGGGCGATTGTCGCCTGCCAGTGGCTGCTGGCCTGAGGTTGCAACGTTCGCCCGGCGAACCGTTCCTCGGTAATTCAATGACAATACGTTGACAAATCGTCAACGTATGCTGAACTCATCCTCGTACCGCCCGGCGGATAACCACAACTCATGCCGGCCGGACGATCCCTGCCAAGGGTCACACGCCGGGCGCCAGTCAGAGCGCCCATACCGAGGAGGAGAGAGATGAAAGGCATCAACCGCGCGCTGGCGTGCAGCGCAATCGCATTCGGACTGATCAGCACCCCCACCCTGGCCGCCACCAAGTGGGATATGCCCACCCCCTACGCCGATGGCGTACACCACACCCAGAACGTGCGCCAGTTCGCCGCGGATGTGAAGGCAGCGACCAACGGCGAACTCGACATCGTCGTCCACTCCGGCGCCTCGCTGTTCAAGCACCCGGAGATCCATCGCGCCGTGCGCTCGGGTCAGGTGCCCATCGGCGAGCTGTTCATGGGCCTGCTGGGCAACGATGACCCGATCTTCAAGGTCGACAACATCCCCTTCCTGGCCAGCGACTTCGAATCCGCGCAAAAGCTGTGGGACGCCTCGCGCCCGGTCGTGGAAGAGCGGCTGACTAAAGACGGCCTGATGCTGCTCTACGCCGTACCGTGGCCGCCACAGGGCTTCTACACCAAGAATCCGGTCAGTTCAGTGGCCGATTTCAAGGGCCTGAAGATGCGCGCCTACAGCCCCACCACCTCGCGCCTGGCAGCACTGCTCGAGGCGGCGCCGACCACGGTGCAGACACCCGAAATCCCGCAGGCCTTCAGCACCGGCATCATCGAGGCGATGGTCACCTCGCCCACCACTGGCGTCAGCAGCCAGGCGTGGGATTTCGTCAACCACTACACCGATACCCAGGCGTGGATTCCCAAGAACATGGTGATCGTCAACGCCCGTTCCTTCAAACGCCTGCCCCAGGAGCAGCAGCAGGCCGTGACCGCCGCCGCCGCCAAGGCCGAAGCCCGTGGCTGGGAGATGGCCCGCGCCGAGACCATGGAGAAGACCCGGACTCTCGGCGAAAAGGGTATGCAGATCGCCGTGCCTACCCCGCAGTTCAAGGGTGAACTGCGCGCCATCGGCAAGACCATGAGCGAAGAGTGGGCCAAGGAGGCCGGCGATCAGGGGATGACCATCCTCAAGGCGGTGCAGTAAGAGGCTGTTACCTTCCCCCTCTCCCTCGGTACCTCTCCCGCCAAGGGTGAGCGAAAGCCCCTCTCCCCTCGCGGGAGAGGGGTTGGGGAGAGGGGCTGGGAAACACAACCCACATGCTCCGCCAACTTCTCGACCGTCTCTACCTCGGTGCCGGCGTGCTCGCCGCGCTCTTTCTGGTGGCCATCGCGCTGCTGATTCTGGCGCAGGTCATCGGCCGCTGGTTCGGTGTGGTCGTCCCCTCCACCGAGGATTTTTCCGGCTTTTTTCTTGCCGCCTCCAGTTTTCTGGCACTCGCGTATACGCTGCGCGCCGGCGGCCACATCCGCGTCACCCTGCTCCTGCACCACTGGTCGCCCAGCGCGCGGCGCGCCATCGAGATCACCACCCTCGCCGTTGCGCTGGCGCTCACGCTCTACGCCGCCTGGTCGTGCATCGGGCTGGTGGTCGAGTCCTACGCATTTGAAGAGGTCTCCAGCGGCTATGTCGCGGTACCGATCTGGATCCCGCAGACGCCCATGGCGCTGGGTCTGGTGATCTTCGCCATCGCGTTGCTCGATGAACTGGTCTGCCTGCTGCGCGGCCAGGAGCCCACGTACCTGCAGCAGGAAAACATCGCCGTGACCGCGGATGCAGACTAGTGGATCAACTCACCCTCATCCTGATCCTCACCGTCGCGCTCTTCGGCCTGTTGGGCATGGGTCTGTGGGTGGCGGTGGCACTTTTCGGCGTGGCGTTCGTCGGTATGGTGCTGAACGGCAACGACGCCGTCGGCCAGATCATGGCCACCACCACCTGGGGATCGAGTTCGTCGTGGACGCTCACCGCGCTGCCGCTGTTTATCTGGATGGGCGAAATCCTGTTCCGCACACGATTGTCGGAGGATCTGTTTCGCGGCCTCTCGCCGTGGCTCGGTGCGCTGCCGGGCCGTTTGCTGCACGTCAATATCCTCGGCTGCGGGATCTTCGCCGCCGTCTCCGGCTCATCCGCCGCCACCGCCGCCACCATCGGGCGCATGACGCTGCCGGAGCTCAAGCAACGCCGCTACGACGAACCGATGTCGATAGGCACCCTGGCCGGCTCGGGCACCCTGGGTCTGCTGATTCCGCCCTCGCTGATCCTGATCGTCTATGGCGTCTCGGCGCAGCTCTCCATCGGCCGGCTGTTCATCGCCGGCGCACTGCCCGGTCTGCTGCTGGTAGTGCTGTTCATGGGCTTTACCGTGGCCTGGGCACTGCTCAATCCCCGGCGCGTGCCCGCGCGCGACCCGGCGGTGAGTTGGGGACAGAAGCTCTACGCGGCGCGGCGCCTGTTCCCGGTCCTGGGGCTGATCATCTTCGTACTCGGCTCGATCTACGGCGGATTCGCCACCGCCACCGAGGCCGCCGTGCTCGGCGTGGTCGGCGCCCTGTTCCTCTCGATCACCACCGGCTCGCTCACCTGGCAGACCTTCAACGAGAGCCTGATGGGCGCCACCCGCACCTCGTGCATGATCGCCTTTATTCTGGCCGGCGCCGCCTTTCTCACCATCGCCATGGGCTTTACCGGCATCCCGCGCGCGCTGGCCGAGTACATCGGCGCCATGGGTCTTTCGGCCACCGGACTGCTGGTGGTGTTGACCCTTTTCTTCGTCCTGCTGGGCTGCTTTCTCGACGGCATCTCGGTGGTGGTGCTGACCACTTCGGTGATTCTGCCCATCGTGGAACAGGCAGGGATCGACCTGCTCTGGTTCGGCGTCTATCTGGTGCTGGTGGTGGAGATGTCGCAGATCACCCCGCCGGTGGGTTTCAACCTGTTCGTCATCCAGGGGCTGACCGGGCGCAACATCCTCTACATCGCCCGCGCCGCGTTGCCGTTCTTTTTCCTGCTGCTGGCGGCGGTGGTGCTGGTGACCTGGTTTCCCGGGATCGTCACCTATCTCCCGCAGCAGATGACGCGGGGTTGATTCAGGATGATCACCGCAGGCGCGATTGCAGGAGCGGCGGAAGCCGCGAACTGTTTGATTTCTTTCAACACAAAGACGCAAAGGCGCCAAGGACGCAAAGAGAAAGCGTTCTGTTTTATTTTGAACAATCCGTCCTTCGCGTCTTGGCGTCTTTGCGTTGAGAGCTGTTCAAGACACCCCTTCGCGGCTTCCGCCGCTCCTACGGACCCTAGGAGTTGTTCGTGACAACGGCTTCAAACAATCGCTGGGACTTCTGGATCGACCGCGGCGGCACCTTCACCGACATCGTCGCGCGCCGCCCCGACGGTGCGGTGGTGACCCACAAACTGCTTTCGGAGAATCCCGAACGCTACCCCGACGCCGCGTTGCAGGGTATTCGCGAACTCCTTGGAGTCAACACGACAACGGCGATTCCCGCCGCGCAGATCGAGTCGGTGAAGATGGGCACCACCGTCGCCACCAACGCGCTGCTGGAACGCAAGGGCGATCCGACGCTGCTGGTGGTGACGCGCGGGTTTCGCGATGCGCTGCGCATCGGCTACCAGACCCGGCCCAAACTCTTCGCCCTGCACATCGAGTTGCCGGAGATGCTCTACGCGCGAGCCGTGGAAGCCGACGAGCGCATGAGCGCCCAAGGCGACATACTGCAACCCTTGGCCGTCGATCGGCTGCGCGTTGAACTGCAGGCGGCGTACGACACCGGTCTGCGGGCCATCGCCATCGCCCTGATGCACGGTTATCGCTACCCGCAGCACGAACGCACCATCGCCGAACTGGCGCGTGCCATCGGCTTCACCCAGGTCTCGGTGAGTCACGAAGTAAGCCCGCTGATGAAACTCGTAAGCCGCGGTGACACCACCGTGGTCGATGCCTATCTCTCGCCCATTCTGCGCCGCTACATCGACCGTGTTGCCGCTGAGCTGGGTGATACACGCCTGATGTTCATGCAGTCCAACGGCGGGCTGACCGACGCGCACCTGTTCCAGGGCAAGGACGCGATTCTCTCCGGACCCGCCGGCGGCGTGGTGGGCATGGTGCGCACCGCGGCGCTCGCCGGTTTCGAGCAGGTCATCGGTTTCGATATGGGCGGCACCTCCACCGATGTTAGCCACTACGACGGCGTCTACGAGCGCACCTTCGAAACCGAAGTGGCGGGTGTGCGGTTGCGCGCGCCGATGATGCTGATCCATACCGTCGCCGCCGGCGGTGGGTCGATCCTGCATTTCGACGGCGCGCGCTATCGCGTCGGTCCCGAATCGGCGGGCGCCAACCCCGGGCCCGCCTGTTACCGCAAGGGCGGGCCGCTCACCGTGACCGACTGCAACGTCATGCTCGGCAAGCTGCAACCGCAGTTTTTTCCCCATGTCTTCGGTCCCGACGCCGACCAGCCGCTCGATACCACCATAGTCCACGAGCGTTTCGCCGCGCTCGCCGAACGCATCCGCGCAGCCAGCGGCGATACGCGTACGCCCGAACAGGTTGCCGCGGGTTTTCTCGCCATCGCGGTGGAGAACATGGCCAACGCCATCAAGAAGATCTCGGTGCAGCGCGGCTACGATGTCTCCGACTACGTGCTCAACTGCTTCGGCGGCGCCGGCGGTCAACACGCCTGTCTGGTGGCCGATGCACTGGGCATGAAGCGGGTGCTGCTCCACCCGCACGCGGGCGTGCTCTCGGCCTACGGCATCGGCCTTGCCGACGTGCGCGCGATGCGCGAGCGTGCGGTGGAGGCGGAGCTGAACGACGCGCGGTTCACCGAGCTGCAAACGCTACTCGATGAACTCGCTGCCGAAGCCGGCACGGAGATGACGGCGCAGCAGGTCGCCCCTGAACGCATCCACACGCTGCGCAGGCTGCACCTGAAATATGCCGGCACCGACACGACGCTGATCATTGACTTCGCCGGCATCGCCGCAATGACCACCGCCTTCGAAGCAGCCCATCAGCAGCGTTACGGTTTCATCGCGCCGGACAAGGCGTTGGTCGTCGAAGCGGCACAGGTCGAGGTGGTGGGTACCAGCGATGTCGAGACCACGGTCAGCGACACGGCACTCTCGCGCAGCCCTTCCGATGGCGTAGCCATCACCCATGTCACTGCGGTGATGAACGGCGCGCCACACGACACATCGGTCTACGACCGCGGTACGCTCGCATCTGGCGCACGCATTGATGGCCCCGCCATCATCATCGAAGCCAACAGCACCACGGTATTGGAACCGGGGTGGCAAGCGGAGGTAACTCCACGCCTCGATCTCGTGCTCACCCGCGTTGTACCGCTGCCCAAGCGCGTTGCGATCGGCACACAGGTCGATCCGGTGATGCTGGAAATCTTCAACAATCTGTTCATGTCCATCGCCGAGCAGATGGGCTCGGTGCTGGAGAACACCGCCTCGTCGGTCAACATCAAGGAACGCCTCGACTTCTCCTGCGCCGTCTTTGACCAGACGGGCGAACTCATCGCCAATGCGCCGCACATGCCGGTGCACCTCGGCTCCATGAGCGAGAGCATCAAATCGGTGATACGCGCCTACCAGGGCCGGATGTGCGATGGCGACGCCTACCTGCTCAATGCACCCTACAACGGCGGCACGCACCTGCCCGACGTCACGGTGATCAAACCGGTTTTCGACAACGCC
Source organism: Pseudomonadota bacterium (assembly GCA_008501635.1). Classification (NCBI taxonomy): domain Bacteria; kingdom Pseudomonadati; phylum Pseudomonadota; species Pseudomonadota bacterium. The sequence continues at coordinate 322,445 of QQUJ01000017.1, read as the reverse complement.
GGTCGCGAGGTGCTCTTCTACGTGGCCTCGCGCGGTCATCACGCCGACATCGGCGGCATCACACCGGGCTCCATGCCGCCGGCCAGCACCAGCGTCGAAGAGGAGGGCATCCTCATCGACAACGTCAAGATCGTCGACCGCGGCCGGTTCCAGGAAGAGGCGATACGCGCACTGCTCGCCCGCGGCAATCACCCGGCGCGCAACATCGACCAGAACATCGCCGACTTTCAGGCGCAGATCGCCGCCTGCGAGAAAGGCGTTCAGGAGTTGCGCCACATGGTCGAACACTTCACGCTGCCGGTGGTGCAGGCCTACATGCAGCATGTGCAGGACAACGCCGAGGAGTCGGTACGGCGGGTGCTCGAGGTGCTCGGCGACGGCGAATTCCGCTACGAGATGGATGACGGAAACTGCGTTCAGGTACGCATCGCAGTCGACAAACCTACGCGCCGCGCCACCATCGATTTCACCGGCACCAGCCCCCAACATCCCGGCAACTTCAACGCCCCCACCGCAGTCTGCAAAGCCGCCGTGCTCTACGTCTTTCGCAGTCTGGTCGATGCCGACATTCCGCTCAACGCCGGATGCCTCAAACCGCTGGAGATCATCATTCCTGAAGGCTCCATGCTCAACCCCGAATATCCGGCCGCGGTGGTCGCCGGCAACGTGGAAACCTCGCAGGTGATCGTCGATACGTTGTTCGGCGCGCTCGGCACGCAGGCGGCCAGCCAGGGCACCATGAACAACTTCACCTTCGGCAATGCGCGGCACCAGTACTACGAGACGATCTGCGGCGGCAGCGGCGCCGGTCCCGACTTCGACGGTACCGATGCGGTACACACCCACATGACCAATTCGCGTCTCACCGACCCCGAGGTGCTGGAGTGGCGATTCCCGGTGATGCTGGAGTCGTTCGCGATTCGCCGCGGATCGGGCGGGGCCGGTAGACATCGCGGCGGCGACGGCACGGTGCGCAGAATGCGCTTTCTCGAACCCATGACTGCCGCCATCCTCGCCGGCCATCGCCGCGTACCCCCCTACGGTCTTGCCGGCGGGAAACCGGGTGCCGTAGGCCGCAACCGGGTCGAACGGGCGGGCGGCGCCGTAGAAGAACTCGGTGCGCAAGCAGAAGTGGAACTGAGCAGTGGCGATCGCTTTGTCATTGAGACGCCGGGTGGTGGTGGGTATGGTGAACCATAGAGATGCAACCCTCACCCCAGCCCTCTCCCACAGTGAGAGGGAATCTGTCTCCAAGCTATCTGCAGCGCTCTTGGGTAAACCCTTCGCCCCGTGGGACGACCCCATGGATGTAGGAGATAGAACGAATTTTGGAACTCGAGTCGAGAGCGGTTGGAGTGAGGGCAAAATCCATCAAAATAGGGAGGCTTGCAGTGCAGCGGAATGCACGCGCCAATTATTTGCGCAAGTATCAAACTGACGAAGAGAAGCTCGTGTGGAGCAAGTTAAGGCGCCGACAACTACGGTGACATAAATTTCGCCGCCAGACGCCCATAGACAAACCACTTTCCAACACCGTTTCGGAAACCACCATGACCTCACCGAAAAAACCGCAGGCACCGCGCATCGTCTCCTCCGCGCATCTCGTCTCTGAACGCAGCGCCGAGTTGAGCGAGTTCGAGTACGGTCTGATCATCGCCAACAACGCCTTCCAGCGCTGGATGCTCCACTGCATGGCGGTCGCCGGCGAAAAAGGGCTCGGCGCCCAGGACATCCTGGTGCTGCACAACGTCAACCATCGCGAACGCGCCAAACGCCTCGCCGATATCTGTTTTGCACTGAACGTCGAGGACAACCACACCGTCTCCTACTCGCTGCGCAAACTGATGAAGATGGAGCTGGTTCAAGGCGACCGGCGGGGAAAGGAGATCTTCTACTCCACCACTCCCAAGGGTGCGGAGTTGTGCATGCGTTATCGCGATGTGCGCGAGCAGTGTCTGATTGCCAGTCTCGAAGTACTCGGCATCGGCAATAAAGAGATCGGCGAATTGGCCAAGGTGTTGCGGACGCTGTCGGGGCTTTACGATCAGGCGGCGCGGGCGGCGGCGTCATTGTAGGTACTCGATCGTGATAGAGCTTTGGCTACATAGGCTGAAACGCCAGGCCACACGCCACTGCAGATCATACCGATCACCTTCAATCCTCCGCGCCGGATGGTGAGAGATCTTCTTCGCGTGACCGAGGCGAAAGCCATTGATACTAGAACCTATCTCAGAATCCCCCGCGTGCTGTATTGTACCCCAGAGGCGCGCTGGGTAGGCCCGAAGGTTCAGAAATAGAAACGTAGTCGTACGGTCAGGCTCATCGGCAAGTGACCGAATTCCGATTGTGATTCGCCCATTTGATTCAAACCCGGCCCGTTGGCAAACTGCAGTGACAGCAGGAGATCAGACTCATTGCTGACCGAGTAGGACAGATTGAACTGGTGGAGAACTGATGTCGCTGCGTGCCCATCCGCACCGTTCAGCGGACTGATCAGCAACGTGTAGCCGCCGTGCAGCAATGGCGTGATGTCTTTTTCAACTGCAATACCCAGCACTCTTCGCACCAAGTGCTGCTGGAGCCCGTAGGTCACCAATAAATCGGTGGGCGAAACCGGCAGTGATGCTTCTTGTGTCGCACCGCGACCATTGTCATACCACTCGACGGCGATCAACGTTCCATTTTCGAACTGATAGTCAATCCCTGCAATCCAGAAGTCGGTACTTTCATCCGGCTGTTGCAAATGGGTATGTAACCACTCGACACGCCAACCCATACCGGCCCAATCACCTTCGAGAGACATTCCGGCTACGTCATTGCCAATCACCTGCCCGGCAACCAACGACATATCAACCCGCTCTCCGACCTGGCGTCGATAATGCAGAACTGAACTGTTCTCAATGGCGGTGTTGTCCTTGGGGGCCCAGGCATGAACTGCCGTCAGTGACGAGAAGGCGGAGGGATACCAGTCCAGCACCAACGAGTCGATCCCTGGTTTGAAATCGGTGTCCAAGTCGGTAGCAGCGAAAGCACCGAATACGTTGAGGGGCTGCCAAAAACGCCCGCTTCCCCAGTCGATGGGTTGGCGGCCCAGCGTAACCGTAAAACGGTCGAAACGGCGTTTGTAGGCGGCCCGATCAAACTCAAAACCCGCGCGCGTGGAACTATCGCCGCTGCTCTCTTGCTGCCAATCGTCGGCCAGATCACGATATCGAAACAGGTCACTGGAATGATGCGCACCGGCGGGAAAGCCGCTTAGGTGCTGCCGCACCATTTTCAGATGAACCGACCACTCACCACGACCCCGGGAATCGTCAAGCATCAGACGCAAACTCTGCTGATCTGCGGTGAATGTGTCATTGTCCGCACCTTCATAGCCAGCATCGCCCGGCTCGGCCGACGCCGTTGTTCCGAGCACGGAAACCCGTCCTGTCAGTTCTGTCGATTGCACGGCGGACAGCGGCAGCAGCGCCGCCGCTATCAGGCAGAGGCTAATGGGTACCGTTTTGACGATGACGTTCGACTCGTTCGTCACTGACGATCTTTCCGTCGCGCAGTGTGATTATCCTCTCGGCCCGCTCCATGACACGCACATCGTGGGTGGAGAAGATGAAGGTGGTTTTCTCTTCGTGGGAGAGACGATGCATGATATCGAGTAATGCCGTGGCGTTTTCTGAATCGAGGTTGGCGGTGGGTTCGTCAGCCAGCACCAATCGCGGCCCGGCCGCCAGGGCGCGGGCCACGGCAACGCGTTGCTGCTGACCGCCACTCAGCGCCGCGGGCCGACGGTGCATTACTTTTTCCAGCCCCACCAGGGTCAGATAGTGCTCCGCCCGCTCCCGGCGTTCGCCGACGCTACGCCCCTGCAGTACCATCACCAGCTCAACATTCTCCAGCGCGCTCAATACCGGCACCAAGTTGTAGGCCTGAAATACGAAACCCAACTGAAACAGACGAAAGTCCGACAAGTCCGCCTCCTTCAGCGAAGTGATCCCGGTACCGTTCAACTGGATACTACCGCGGGTGGCCGCATCCAGGCCGCCGATGATGTTCAGAAGAGTGGTCTTGCCCGAACCGGACGGTCCGACGAGCGCGGCAAACTCGCCTTCTTCCACCACCAAGTCGATGCCCTGCAAGGCCTGCACCTCCAACTCGCCCTGATAATAAATCTTGTCGATACCCTTGAGTGTCAGCAGTGCCATGTCGTTTTTCCAGACTGTGGGTTTGCGTTGCGGAACAATTTCATGTACGCAGTGCCTCGACCGGCGTCACCCGCGAAGCCTTGATCGCGGGATAGATACCGCTACCCAGGGTCGCGCTGAAAATCAGCAGCGTAAGCTGAAACACACGATCGGCTGAGAGTTCGGTGTAGACAACCGGGTCCATAAAGGTGCCCATCATCTCCGTGCTGCCCCCCAACAATGCGGCCATGTCAATACCGTTGTGTGCAAACCATGAGTGGGTGGCGCCCGCGACGACCCAACCGATGCCTACGGCCAACACGCTCAGCAGTAGCGACTCGCAGAACACCAGCAACAGCAGGTGGTTGCGACTCATGCCGAGCGCGCGCAACAGACCGAATTCCCGTGTACGCTCGAGCACGCTCATCAGCACGGTATTGAGAATGCCGAATACCACCATGATCAGTATCAGCACCAGGAAGATATAGTTTCCGGCGTCGTCGACCATGATGAATTGCACGAGCTGGGGCATCATTTCCTGCCAATCCAGCACGATCACCCGTTCGCTCTCCAGCGCCTTTTTCAATTCAGCTTTCCAAGCGGCCATGGTATCCGGGTCGTCGAGGAACAGGGCAAAACGGGTGACTGGTGCCAGATCCGGATCGGCGCCCTCCCCCTCGAGAAAACGTTGGGCAAACTGAAGATCGCTGAGAATCAGATATTCATCCAGCTCATCGACCTTCGAATCGAATATGCCGCGCACCCGACCCAGCTGCGCCTGGGAGTCGCCGCCCTGCTTGCCAGCCATCAGCACCACCTTACTGCCAACCTTGGCCTTGAGTTTGCCCGCCATCCCATCGCCAATGAGGATGCCACGCAAGTCTCCTGGCTCGATCCACTCCCCTTCCACCAGCTGCGGCTTGAGTATGTTCACACGCTGGTCGCCGCGCAGACTCAAACCTTCCAGCCCCGCGCCGACCGAGTTGCTGGGAGTACTGGCGAGCACCTGCAGCGAGATACGCGGCTCGACGCTGCCCGCCACATTGAGCGCATCGATCTGCGTCAGCAACGCCTGCCCGTTGGCCAGGTATTTGTGGTTGGCCGGGGCCTCGAGGTAACCGCGCGGCTGCACCGTCAAGTGCCCCTCGCCGAGCTTGATGGCGTTGCGGATCATCGAGTTGTGCGCACCGTCATTGAGACCGATCATCAACACCGACAAAGCAAAGCCGATGGCGATCGAGCTGAGGGTAATCAGGGTGCGCCGCCGGTGGCGCCAGATATTGCGCCAGGAGAGCATCACCAGCATGGTGACCGGCAGACGGCTGTGTCGGGTTTTCAACGCATCACCTCCGCCGGTCTGAGGCGTACGGTGCGCCAAGCGGGAATCAACGCCGCCAGCAGGGTGATACCAATCATCAGGATGCAGCCATTCAGCACATCCATGGGATCGAGATGAAGCTTCATATAGGGTTCGAAGATGATGCCACCCCAATCGTAGCCGTCGGGCAAGGTGCCGCTGAGGTCGATACCGCGTTCGCCGAACAGCCGGATAACCCCCACGCCCAGAAGCACGCCCGCCACGGCCGAAACCAGGCCAAGAAAAAGGGCTTCCAGCATCACCATTATCAACAGCCAGCGACGTTTCATACCGATCGCCAGCAAAATGCCGAATTCGTGGGTTCGCTCGTGCACCGCCATCAGCATGGTGTTGAGCATGCCCATCGACGCCAACGCGATGACAATGAAACCGACAAAAAACGTGATGGTTTTGCTCAACTCCAGCATATCGGCCACCAGCGGTGTTAGCTGACGCCAGTTACGCACCAGCGGTAGACCACCGAGTTCATCCAAAGGCTGCTGTTTCACCAGTTTTTTCAACGCATCGTCGAGTTCCGCCTGCACGGTAGGGAGACGGGTGATGTCGTCCAGTCGGACAACCAGTTCGTGAAAACCATCCTGCAGATACATCAACTGCTGATAGGCTTCGATCGACATCAACACGCCCATGCGATCGAAGTTTGGCTCCAGGGGCTTCAGCACCGCGGCAACACGGTAGAGAGCGTTGCCGATACTGCCATCTATGGCTTGAGTGACCAGGACCAGTTCACTGCCGGGCTCAAGCTTCATGTTCTTTGCCAACTGGGCACCGATCACCAGGTTGTAGCGGGGCAGCCCCTCTGCACTACTCTCGGCAAGCCCCAGATCAAGCTCGCCGCTACGCACCTGTTCCAGCATCTTGGTGACCACCGCTTCACGCTGCGGATCGACCGCTTTGATCAAAACGCCGTTCGATGTATTTTCCGCACTGGCCAACCCGGAGGCATACAGGCGGGGCGCCACCCTGATCTGCGGAAATGCCTGCTCGATTTCATCCATATAGGACCAGGGGAGGGTGGCATAAATATCCTGATCATCGACATAGGCCTGGCGGTGCACCTGCAGATGGCCGATGGAGATCGCCGTGGCCTGATGGACCATCTGTCGAATCATCCCCTCCATCATCGCCGCGTAAAAGATCACCATCGTCAGCCCTCCGGCCAACGCGGCAATGGTAAGAATGCTGCGCACCGGACTGCGCCAGATGTTTCGCCAGGCAACGAACAACAGCATCGGCAAGCGACTGGAGGAATGTGATGGGACGGGTTGTTCCATAACCAATGCCTAGCGACGGCGTTTGAGTGTTTGCAAGGAGAAGAAGGACTCTTCCAGCGGCATGCCAAAGGCTATCTGCTGATAGACGATTACCGTTGACTCATCGGGCTTGTCCAGCGGTTGCAGGCTCATGCGCATGGGTATAACACGGCCATCGATCATCTGCGTCTGATCCATTGTCATGGTGCGAATCAGCACACCCTCCTCATCGTAATAAAGTGATGTGTAGGGTGCCAGGGACACCTGATCGACCGTCATTATCACCTTACCCCAGACCACTGCCGCATCGGGTTTGGCCACAAAGGTCAGCTCGTAGATGCGTTGCCCGTCACGTTCTCCCTCGAAGCTGATGGTCGCATCGTAATCGTCTTCGAAGGTGCTCTCCTTGACCAGGTCATCATTGGTGAAATGGCTCCCCATCCAGGAACCGGACATCATGCTGGAGGGTACCTTGGTAACGCGGTTTATTTTCGGCAGGTAGTTCCAGATATTCTCCTCAACCTTCAGGGTGGCGATACCGCGATCCTTAACCGGCTCGCGAATCACCACCAGCGAATAGTCCTTGCCTCGCGACCAGGCCTCCATGGTCATGGTGCGTTCATAGCGCTCGGTCTTCACCGACATCGACATCGTGGCCCGGGAGGTATCGCCCCGCCAGAGGCGATCGATGTGTCGAATCAGTTCATCCACGTCGATGGCGACCGCGGGTAACGACACCGCCATCAACCCGCCAAAAAAGATCGAGAAGAGAGCCCCGTGCTTGTTCAGAGCAAGCCGGCGAGTACCAATATCGATTGTATGTGACGTTGTCATACCGCCTCCCGCGATAGCGGCTCTCGCCGCTGCTGCTTCCAAATGACTCTATTCAGCACCGTTGTGCAGGGTCTTCACACAATCCGCACTATCCCCGTTGTCAATGCGATGATCCTACAGCTGATTCCCTGTTGAACGCATTCGTTATCGCCATCTTTTCAATGATCGTCATTCTGGTAACGCAGTTCAGCAGCTTCTATCAGGCCAGGCTTGTGTCAAACACCATCGCCGGGGGTTTGACGTTCGCCATGGTGCGGACGCTGCCGGGGCTTTACGATCAGGTGGCGCGGGTGGGGTCATTGTGATGCATCAGGGGGTTTGCGTTTTTTTGGTTTGTGAGGCTACGCCGCAGTTGAATTAGGGCGGGGTTCCGCGCCCGCAGCGCAGGTCCCTTTCTTTGCTCGCCCAAAGAAAGGGACAAAAGAAAGTGCGCCCAACGGCCGCGCCGGCTTTGCCGGTTCCCTGCGTTGCTCGGTCTGTGAGGGGTTTCATCGTCAGCACTTCCTGTGCTGACGATGAAAGCTTCGCCTTCCCTGGCTCACCCCTGACGGGCCTGATCCTCACAGCCCTGCGCTACTCGGCGCTGCCGACGGGAGGCTAACGTCAACACCCCCACTGCAGAAAGATCGGGCACATCGAGTTGTCACCCCGAGAGTTTGGGTTTTGTCTTTTTTGCCGTTGATGTGTCCGTCCCGTTCGGCAGCGCCGAGCATCGCAGTCAACGGGGATCAGGCCCGTGAGGGGGCGTGCACGGATGCACGCCCTCGCCAGTAGGGCCAGGACGGCCCTTCTGGCGAGCCCCCCGTTGGCGAGAAGCGCAGGGAACCGCCCAACGGGCGGCGCGTACGCCGGGACAATGGTTTTGGGTACTTTTGCCAAAACAAAAGTACCTCGCCTGCGGGTGCGAGAACCCGCAACCAATCAACCGCGGCGCAGCCGCATCCTATTCAAAAAACCTCTCCAACTCCCGACACACCGAATCTGGATCTTCCTCCGGTAAAAAATGCCCGCACGCCAGTGCACCACCCTCAACCTGCTCCGCATACTCCCGCCACACCCCCAACACATCGTACTTGCGCCCCACAAAACCCTGCGCCCCCCACAACACCAGCAAGGGGCAGTGAATCTTGCGACTACGATCCGCTTCATCGTGTTCCAGATCGATACTCGCCGCTGCGCGGTAGTCTTCGCATAGGGCGCGGATCGTTTCCGGGTTGCTGAAACAGCGCACGTACTCCGCCACGGCTTCGGGCTCGAACACCGCGTCCGCTCCGCTCCAACGTTGCAGTTTCTCGGTGAGAAAATAGGCCGGATCGGCGCCGATCATGCGCTCGGGCAGGCCGTTGGGTTGGATGAGAAAGAACCAGTGGTAATAGGCGGTGGCGAGTTCCTGATCGGTATTGCGAAACACGTAATGCGTCGGCGCGATATCCATGACGCACGCTTTGCGCACGCAATCGGGAAAATCCAAAGCCATTCGGTGCGTCACCCGTGCGCCCCGATCATGCCCCGCCACGAAAAACTCATCGTAGCCCAGATGACGCATCACTTCGATCATGTCCCCGGCCATGGCACGCTTGGAGTAAGCCGTGTGATCAGAAGCGCTGTCCGGCTTGGAGCTGTCGCCGTAACCCCGCAGATCCGGGCAGATCACATGAAAGCGTTCCGCGAGTTTCGGCGCGACTTTATGCCACATGACGTGGGTTTGCGGATACCCGTGCAGCAGCAGCAACGGATCGCCAGAACCGCCATGGACCAAATGTATCTCGGCTTCGCTGATTTGCACTCTGAGCGATTCAAAACCATCGCCGAACATCATGCACCTCCACGACTATGTTCTTTTAACCCGATTCAACTCCGGATCGCTGTACCCACTACCCTTTCGGCAAATCCTCGCTCAACAATACGTACTCCTTGTCATGCAGAGTTTTGATGATCTGATCGGGATCGTCGGCCCGGAACCGGACTATCGCGGTGCGTTTGCCTGCCTGATCCGGATGCGTGGTGGTGATCACGCTGACAGTGCTGCCACCCAATTGATTGATGGCGGTCAGCAGTTCCGCCAACCGGCCGCGCTCGTCTTTGAGGTGTACGGCAATGCGCGCGGAGTCCTCCTGGTAGCTGCCGGTGATCTCGAGGAAAAAATCGACCAGATCCATGCCGGTCACAATCCCCACCAGCTTGCCGTTGTCCACGACCGGCAGCGAGCCCACCTTTTGCCGGCGCATCAGCTTGCCCGCCTCTTCGACCAGCGTGGTGGGCGCGCAGGTGACCACCTCTTTGTGCATGATCTCTTCGGCCAACAGCTTGGCCAGCAGATAGGTGGCTTCGCCTTGCGACAGGGTCGATGCGGGAGACGGAGCAACCCGCTGCAGGTCACGGTGACTGACGATGCCCGCCAGTGTTCCGTTGCTCTTGATGACCGGCAGATGACGGATACGCTTCTCCCGCATCAGCCGTTCCAGTTCAGGAACCGCGGTATCCACGGTTACCGCCACCACGTCTTTGGTCATGATCTGTTCAACATACATAGCCGTAATCACTCCGGGTTAATGATTCTGTTATCCGTTGGATAGGCATAGCCCCCAACCGGCACTCCATCACGTTGAATAGCAGGTTCGATAGCAGCGCCGGATTTTGCGTACAGCATCGACGCTGCGAGTCTTGCTATTCAGCCGCGCCCAAATCATCTGCCAATGCCGTCTCGATTCTCGCTCGCGCATCAGCCAATCCCCCATCATCGTACGCCACAGGCTCCCCACAGCCCCACACCGGTGCCGGCCAGGCAACATCCGTCCGAAACCGCGCCACATGATGCACATGCAGTTGCGACACCACATTTCCCAATGCCGCCACATTCATCTTATCGGCCGCGAACGTCTCCGTCATCCGCGAGGCCAGCAACGAAGATTCACGGACCAATAGAATCTGATCCTCATCACTCAACGTATGGATTTCGGTAATGCCGGAACGCTCGGGTACGAGAATGCACCACGGAAAGCGCGCATCGTTCATCAACAGCAGACGACAAAGTTTGAAACGACCCAGGGTAAAAGTATCCGTCGCCAGACGCGGGTGCAGTTCAAACGGTGAGATCACTACTCCGCCTTGTGCTTGGTGGCACCGCAGCGTTCGCAGCGGTAGACCGTGAGCAGCTTGCCCTCTTTCACTTCGAAGCGACGGTTCTTGTCGATACGCCATTTGTGAAAACCATGGCGGCACATGGTCTTACCCTTGGCCTTGTCGGCCAGCCTGGGCTTGGTGAATGGCAGTACATCGCCCATGGTGCTCAATTCCTCTTTAAACTGGCGAGGTAGGCGATGATATTGTCGATATCGCGTTTCGACAGAATGAACTGCTGCATGGGGAAGTGGGGTTGCAGTAGAGTTGCGCGCATTTTCTCGGGTGAGTAACTGGCGGAATCGTTGGCCATGGCCTGGAAAGAGGGCGCTTCGACGGCTTCACTGCGTTCGCCAGGTTTGGAGTAGGGTGTTTCGTGACACTTGCCGCAATTGTCGGCCACCAGACCCTTGGCGGCATTGGCGTCACCCGCTGCCTGCACGTACGAAGCCAAGCCAAAGAGACCCAGCCCCAACGCCAGCGCTATGGATTCACTGCGTTTTACCATGCTCACTCCTCGGCAGGCGTCAGCCCGCCCCCTCGGTTTGATTGAGATAATCGGTCGCAACCAGCGTCAGACAACCCGGGCAGAGACAACCCTGCAGGTGCGGTGCGGGTATCTGCGGCAACGCGGGGAAATCACGCGCACACCAGCAACCTCCATCGTCGTCGCGCCCGCAACGGAACGGGTTGCTGCATTGGGCACAAAAGCGAGCTGCGTTTTCAGTCATGACCATCTCCGGTGCTTGTTATTGTTACCCTGCTGCCGAAGATGTCTCCCTACACCCGCGGATTCGGTTGATTTGATTGTAGACCTGTCAGCGTGATTCGGGGAGTGCTCGCCTCGGGGTCGGTGCGCAATTCGATGAGGGCGGGTTTCTCCGCCGCCACCGCCTGCGCGAACACTGCGGCGAAATCTTCGCTGCGTTCCACCGTCGCGCCAAAGGCGCCGTAGCTCCGCGCCAGCGCGGCAAAATCGGGATTGGTGAGCTTAGTCGCAACGATTCGCCCCGGAAAGCGCTTCTCCTGGTGCATGCGGATGGTGCCATACAGGCCGTTATTGGCGACGATGACGACGATGTTTGCGCCGTACTGCACCGCCGTGGCCAGTTCCTGGCCATGCATCATGTAACAGCCGTCGCCCGCGAAGCAGATCACCGGCCGATCCGGGTGCTGCAGTTTGGCGGCGACCGCGGCCGGCAGACCGTAACCCATGGAACCGCTGCGCGGCGCGAGCTGCGTTCCGTAGCGGCGATACTGGAAGTAGCGATGCACCCAGGCTGCGTAGTTGCCAGCACCATTGGTGATGATGGCATCGGTGGACAGTTCTTCGCGCAGACAGGTGACGATATCTTCCAACCGGCATGCACCCGGCGTCTTCTGCGGTACGATCCACTGCTCGTAATCGCGGCGTGCCGATTCCAGCCAACTGCGCCAGCGCCGGCTGTCGGCGAGATCGCAGCGGCCCAACTCGGCGACGAACTCCGCGCTGTCGGCCTGTACCGCGACGGTGGGCTGATAGACCCGTCCCAGCTCTTCACCCGCGGGATGGACATGGATCAAACGCTGCCTGGGCACTGGTGGTTCGAGCAGCGTATATCCGGAGGTGGTGGCTTCGCCCAGGCGCGCGCCGATGGCGAGGATGAGATCGGCATCGCGCACGCGCTGTGCCAGTTCGGGATTGATACCCAAACCCACATCGCCCACGTAGCAGGGATGGGTGTTATCGAAGTAATCCTGGCAGCGAAAGGTGGCAGCCACCGGCAACGAGTTGCGCTGGGCAAAGGTGGCCAGATGATCGGCACTCGCCTGACTCCAGCCCGGCCCGCCGATCAATGCCAGCGGGCGCTCGGCCTTCTCCAGAACCTGCAATACCGCTTCCATATCGTCGATACCGCAGCGACTGACGGTGCGGCGGTAGGGCGCCACTTCGGCCGCCGCAACGAGCTGCGACAGGATGTCCTCGGGAAAGATCAGCGCCACCGGGCCCGGACGTCCAGCGGTGGCACGACAATAGGCCTGGCGCATGTACTCGGGGATACGATCGGCATCCTCCACCTGCACGACCCACTTGGCGAGGGGCGTGAAGAACTGCACCAGGTCCATCTCCTGGAACGCCTCGCGCCCCAGCATGGAGCGCGGCACCTGACCGACGATGAGCAACAGCGGTGTCGAATCCTGCTGGGCGATGTGCAGGCCGGCGCTGGCGTTGGTGCAACCCGGTCCGCGGCTGACCAGGCAGACGCCCGGTTCGCCGGTGAGCTTGCCGTGCGCCTCGGCCATCATCGCCGCGCCGCCCTCCTGACGACAGACGATGGTTTCGATGTCGTTGGCGTCGTGCAACCCATCCAGTACCGCGAGAAAACTCTCGCCCGGCACGGTGTAAACACGTCGGCATCCGTGGCGCCGCAACTGCTCCACCACCACCTGTCCACCGTGCCTGTCACCCGCTCGCCGTGTCGCCACGCCCGCTCCATTCGCTACTGAAAAACCGCTGGCGTGCAAGTGTAGCCTACTGGCGATTGCTGCACAGGGGGCGTATCCTGCACCCCCTGCATTCCCTACCCGCCAAGTACCGCTGTACTCGCACCGCCATGCGTTATTCCAAGGACCCCGAACTCGACCGCACGCTGCACCATTCGGTGCGCGACGGGATGGCCTACGCGGTGATGGCCGGTGGCAGCGAGACCTACTTCTCGGCGTTTGCACTGTTCATGCGCGCATCGGCTCAGCAGGTGGCGATACTGGCCACGCTCCCCGCGCTGCTCGGCACCCTGGTTGCGCTGTTGGCTCCGCTGCTGGCGCAGTGGGTCGGCCGACGCAAACCCGTCGTCATCGGTGCGGCGCTGCTGCAGGGATTGATCCTGCTGCCCTTGCTGGCCAGCATCTGGTTGGCCGGTGATCATGTCTTCGCCACGCTGCTGCTGTTGTTCACACTCTACTTCGCGGGCGCCAATCTCGCCGCCCCGCTGTGGACCAGCTGGTTGGGCGACCTGGTGCCCGAACGCCGGCGCGGGCGCTTTTTCGGGCGACGCACCCGCTGGACCACCATCACCTCGTTCAGCGCGCTGGTGGCCGGCGGTGTGATCCTTCATGTGAGCGAAGCATGGGAGCAGACCGCAATTGGCTTTGCGCTCCTGCTCGGCATCGGCTGCAGCGCCCGCCTGATCTCGGTCTATCAATTGGGTCGCATGCAGGAACCGGCGCATGGCAGCACGTTGCCGCGCGTGCCCCTGGGACGCGAATGGATCCGCAACGTACGCCAGACCGGCGCGTTTTGGTTTACCGCCTACTTTGCGCTGATGCAGGCCTCGGTGGGTATCTCGGCGCCCTTCTTCTCGGTCTACATGCTGCGCGATCTCAACTTCACCTACCTTGAGTTCATGATGACCACCGGCACCGCGGTACTGGTGCAGTTTCTGACGCTCACCTACTGGGGCCGCATCAGCGATGCCTTCGGCAATCGTCTGATCCTGGTGGTGACCAGCCTCTCGGTGCCGCTGCTGCCGGCGCTGTGGGTCGTGTCGGACAATTTCTGGTATCTCATAGCGATCCAGTGCCTCTCCGGTCTGAGCTGGGCAGGCTTCAGTCTGAGCGCGGGCAATCTGCTGTTCGATCTGGTGCCGCGCAGCCAACGCTCGGGCTACGTGGTCATGCACAGTATCGTGACCGCAGGCGGCGTGTTCCTCGGCGGCTTGCTGGGTGTGGCGTTGCTCAATTGGCTGCCGGCCCGCGCCACCCTGTTCGGCGACCCGACGTTGGCCACTTCATTGTTGTGGATCTTTCTCATCTCCACGGCGGCGCGCCTCACGGTAGCGCTGCTGTTCCTGCGCCGGGTACGCGAGGTGCGCAAACCGCGGCGTGCCATCTCGCCCCACGACTTCGTGTTTCGCGCCACGCGCTTCAATGCCTTTATCGGTATGGTCTACGAGTTCGTCACGCTGTTTCGCCGCAAGGAACAGCGCTGAACGTCAGGCCCCGACGGAACCCAGCGAGAGATAGCGGTTGATGCGATCCTCGACGCGCGTGAAGACGCGCGTCAGCACGAAGGTGATGAGGAAGTAGATGATGCCGGCGTAGACGAAGATATCCAGCGAATAGGTGCGCGAGAAGATCGAACGCGTCTCGCCCATCAGATCCCACACCGCAATGGTACTCACCAGTGCGCTGCCCTTCATCAGCAAGATTACCTCGTTGCCATAGGCGGGCCAGGCAATACGCGCGGCGCGCGACAGTACCACACGGCGCATCATCAGCGCATAGGACATACCGCAGGCGCGTGCCGCTTCGATCTCGCCCTTGGGTACACCGAGAATGCCGCCGCGCAGGATCTCAGCAGTGTAGGCGGCGGTGTTGAGCGTCATACCGAGAAAACCGCACCACTCGGCGTTGCCGAGCACTGCCCAGGCGGCGCTCCCGCGGACCGCTTCGAACTGGCCGAGTCCGTAGTAGATCAGAAACAGCTGGATCAGCAGTGGCGTGCCGCGGAAGAAATAGATGTAGGCGTAGGCGGGCACCCACAACCAGCGCCGACGCGATACCCGCGCCAATGCCAACGGCACCGCCAGCAACAACCCCACCACCGACGCAAGCGCTACCAGCTTGAGGGTGATCAGCGTGCCGTCGAACAAACGGTCGCCGTAACGGGTGATGATCTCGAAGTCCATCAATTCGCCCTCGGCACGCCGCGTGACGCCCAGCGCTCCATGCGCAGGCGAGCGCCATCGGAAACGATGGCCAGCAGCAGGTAGATCAGCGCCGCCACCGCATAGAAGGTGAAGGGTTGCTTGGTGGTTTCGGCCGCCACCTTGGACCAGCGCAACAGCTCATCGAGCGCGATGACCGAAATCAGCGAGGTGTCCTTGAGCAACACCATCCACAGGTTGCCAAGGCCGGGCAGGGCGAAACGCCACATCTGTGGCAGGCGTATCCGATGAAAGACCTGCCACGGCGTCATGCCGCAGGCGATACCCGCCTCGATCTGACCCTGGGGTACTGCAAGAAAAGCGCCACGCAGCACCTCACTGGCGAAAGCACCAAAGACCAGGGCCAGGGCGAAAGTGCCGGCGAGAAAGGCGTTGACCTCGATATAGTCATCGTAGCCGAACCAGCCGACGACGGTCTGCAGCAATGCCGACGCGCCAAAGAAGACCACCAGCACCACCAGCATCTCGGGCACGCCACGCACCAACTCGGTATACCCGCGCGCCACGCCCCGCGCGAGGCGAGAGCGTGACAGTCGTGCCGAGGCCGCCGCAAGCCCGAGGACAAGTCCGAATCCCAGCGACACAACAGCGAGTTGCAGCGTCAGCCAGGCTCCGGCGAGAATCTCATCGCCAAAGCCCTGATCGCCGAAACTGAGCATTTCCCACATGCGTTGAGCAAACTGTCGAAAGTTGCGGCGTCGGTGGACTCAACCACCGGCGCCGCAACCATAAACGATCTAGAAGATATCGAACGGAAAATACTTGGCGTTGATTTTCTGGTAGGTGCCGTCGGCGCGAATCTCCTTGAGCGCCTTGTCAAATTTTTCGGCCAGGCTCTTGTCGCCCTTGCGCACGGCGATACCGATCTTGTCGTTGATATCGATGGAGTCGCCGATGAACTCAAAGCCGGAATTGTCTGCCTGCTGCATCCAGTCGTAGGCGGGGTAGATATCGGAGAGCAGCGCGTCGATGCGGCCCGCTTTCAGGTCGAGATAAGCCGCTTCCTGGGTGTCGTAGACCTTCACGCTGGCACTTTTGCGGAAGTTGTCTTCCAGATGCTGCGCGGCAATGGTGGCACGCTGCGCACCCAGGTTCTTGCCCTTCAAACCCTCGGCGGTCGCCTGCAGGCCGCTGCCCTTGGCGGCGACGAAACGCAGATAGTTGGAATAGTAGGGACTGGTGAACGCCACCTTCTGTTTGCGCTCGTCGGTGATCGACATGCTGGCGATGATCGCATCGTACTTCTTCGCCAGCAGGCCGGGGATGATGCCGTCCCAATCCTGGGCGACGATGTCGCATTTGGCGTTCATTTTGGCGCACAACGCCTTGGCGATATCGACGTCGAAGCCTTCCAGCTCACCGCTGGCACTCTTCATGTTGAACGGAGGGTAAGCGCCCTCCGTGGCGATGCGTACGCTGTCGGCGAGCGCGGCACCACTACCGCCCGCGATCAGTGCCAGCGAAATCAAAATCAGTTTCAGTTGTTTCATCTTATCCTCCTCGTTGAATACTTACGCAGCTGTTACTTGTTGTGATTGCAAACCAACCGGTCTCCCACGGGGTGAGCCGGCACCTCTCTACAAACTTCGCTATAACTGGCTGGCCAGGAACTGGCGGCAGCGCTCTGACCTCGGCGAACCGAAGACCCGGGCGGGATCGCCCTGCTCTTCGACCTGACCCTGGTGCAGAAAAATAACCTCTGACGAAACCTCGCGGGCGAAACCCATTTCGTGCGTCACCACGATCATGGTGCGCCCCTCGTCGGCGAGCCCGCGCATCACCTTCAACACCTCGCCCACCAGCTCGGGGTCGAGGGCGGAGGTCGGCTCGTCGAACAGCATCACCCTGGGCTCCATGGCCAGCGCACGGGCGATGGCCGCGCGCTGCTGCTGGCCGCCGGAGAGGGAGCCCGGGTAGAAATTGCGCTTGTCGGCGATACCCACCTTATCGAGCAGCGCCTCGGCACGCGCGACCGCTTCGGCCTTGGGGAGCTTGAGCACGTGCACCGGCGCTTCGGTGACATTTTCCAGGATGGTCTTGTGCGCCCACAGGTTGAAGCTCTGGAACACCATCGCCAGACGCGCGCGGATCGACTCCACCTGACGCTTGTCGGAAGGCTCCATTCCACCGCCTTTGCACTCGCTCATCGCGATCTCTTCGCCGTTGACCCAGATGCGGCCGGCGTCGGGTTGCTCCAGCAGATTGATGCACCGTAACAGCGTGCTCTTGCCCGAGCCGCTGCTACCGAGGATCGAGATGACATCGCCGTCGTGCGCGGTAAGGGAAACTCCCTTGAGCACTTCGAGCTTGTCGAAGCGTTTGTGGATGTTTTCCAACACTAGGGCCGGCAGACGCCCGTCGACGGAGGAGGCGTGCTCTTTGTGTGCTGCGCTGTTCACAATCGATGCCTTGGACTCTGCGTTCTTCTAGTTATGCGTATTCAGCTGAACGGGCGGACCATCATGGCAACCGTCTTGGTTCCGCCTTCGGTCTCCTGGCTGCCTACCGGCTGATAGCCCATGCGCTCATGAAAGGCCAAAGATACCTCATTCAGCGGGCGGGTGTTCACTTCACACGCCACCAGGGGCGCTTGTCGCGCCGCGAACCGGTGCAGATCCTCGTAGAGCAAGGCACCCAGGCCGCGCCGATGGTGCGATTTCGCCACCGCTACCCGATCAATATAGACGAACTGAACGTAACGTTGCGCAAACCAGCGGTAATTGAGGCTCGCGTAGGGTTGCCCTTCGCGCAGGGCCAGCAGAAAGCCCGCCAGCACCTCACCGTCGCGCATTACTCGAAAATAGGCAGACCATTCCCGGAGCTGGCGCAGCGCATCAAGCGTCAGGCTGCTCACGTGGGGTTGGGAGATCTGGTTCAAGGCCAATATCGCCGGGAGATCGGCCTCGACTACGTCATCTAACAGGGGCATGGGCCTAATGGTAACTCAGGAGCCGGGACCCGCTACAGCCAGCGGCGCACCCGGTTCGTGTAGCCCACGTAATCGGCGCCAAACAGCTCACTCAGGAATCGCTCCTCCACCCCGATTTGAAAGCGATTCATGTAGATCACAAAAGCGACCACCAACAAGGCTGCAAACCCATTGGCAAGATAAAACGCCCAAGCCAGCAGCAGAATCGCCATACCGAGGTACATCGGATTCCGCGAGTAGCGGTAGATCCCGACAACAACCAGCGATGACGCCTTCCCGGGATAGCGCGGGTCGGCGGTGGTTCTGGCGGCGCGAAACGAAACGATCCCCGCAGCAATCACGACGGCACCCAGCGCCGCCAGCAAAAGCGCAATCCTGGCGCCATAGGGGATAACGACCGACAGGGATTTTGTCCATGCGCCAAGCCCCCACATCGCCGCCGCCGTGAGCAGGGCAAGTGCCAGGGGCGGGATCTTCAGTTCAAGTCTCGACATGGCAACAGTGCGGGCTCACGACTCGGCACGGCCCGCGCAGCCAATGCAAAGGGTCGCCGCAGGATTGACCTCCAGCCGTCGCCGCGCGATGGGTTCGCCGCAGTTATCACAATCGCCATACCCGCCATCCTCGAGGCGTTGCAGCGCGCCACTGATGCGCCGCAGTTCCTGCTCGCGCCGACGCTTGGCCTCCACCGACATCGCCTGCGACTGCAGGGCATCCATGCGCGACAGGCGCCCGACACGCTGTTGATCGAGTTCCACCGCCATGGCCGCATCGTCTCCGGCCGCGGCCGTCGCCAGCAATTCGTCGCGCCGCCCGATCAACAGGGCGCGCAACCTTTCATCATCAACCTCAAGGTTCTCGACCACCCCGATCACCCGGGGCGCGCGAGGCTCACCACCTCGCCAAAGGTGGCATATTCGCTGGCACCCAGACGACCCAGGGGATCGAGCGCGGCGGCATCCACCTTGATGCGCCCCTTGGCGTTGGTGTGGACGACCGCATCATCGATATAGATACCTTTGACGCGTCCCAGGATCAGCGACTGCGGGCTGTTGCCGATCTCCAGGATCTCATGGCGTTCGCAGGCGTAGGCGATGCGGCAATCGGCGAGGCGCGGCAGGCGCGATCCCTCCATCGGCGCCGTGGCCAATCCCAGCTGCTCCACTTCCGAGACCTCGGGTGGCAGGGTCGCCGAGCTGGCATTCATGGCTTCGAGCATCTCGCGATGCGCGATGTGTACGACGAAATCGTTGCGTGCCTCGATATTGACGCGCGTGTCCTTGTGCGTCCCGTCCGGTTGCTTGCCCAACGAGATCATGATGATGGGCGGATCGCTGCACACGGCATTGAAGTAGGAAAAGGGCGCAAGATTGAATCCCCCCGCTGCGTTCTCCGACAGCACCCAGGCGATGGGCCGCGGGATCAGCGTCTGGATCATGTTGAAGTAAACCTGATTGGGGCTCATGGTGCGCAGATCGATATACATACCTTGCCTTTCAGAAATGGCCGGTCTCGCATTGAACTATAGCCATTGATCGCTGTGCGAGACTTGGCGAACCGCCGGCGATTGGTTAGGGTGCAGAACATCGTAGCGTGAAGACAGGCCATGATCCCAGAAAAAGTCCGCCGGATCCTCACCCGGCACCGGCTCACCCCGCTGGAGTTCGAACCCGGCAGCACTCCCACCTCCGAACTCGCGGCCGCCAGGATCGGCTGCCAGGTGGGCCAGATCGCCAAATCGATGCTCTTCAAGGGCAAGGATGGCGCCTTCCGACTCATCGTCTGCCCGGGCGACCGGCGCGTGGACAACAAGAAACTCAAGAATACCCTGGGGGTCAACGCCCGCATGGCGACCGCGGCGGAGACGGAGCAGGTCACCGGCTTTCGTCCCGGCGCGGTCTGCCCCTTCGGCCACGAGGCGCTGCCGCTCTTTGTGGATGTAGGGCTTGGTGACTATGACACCATCTACCCCGCCGCCGGAACCGATGCCTCGGGCGTGCCGATGCGCTACGACCAGCTGTTGCGTATTACGGGGGCAGAGGTCTGCAACGTGATGAAAGAGGAGATGTAGCGTCCGTCGCTTACGCGTCTCCATCCACCCAGTAGACCCTGTGGTCGGTTACGGTAACCGCTTCCGCCTGCAGTGAGTCACCGGCGCAGGGGCCATACTCACAGTAGCCGTCGTGAATGCGAAACAGGGCGCCATGGGTGGCGCATTGGAGGTACTGTTCCTCGCTATCGAGGAACTGATCGGGCAGCCAGTTGAGCGGTGTGCCCACATGAGGGCAGGCATTGCGATAGGCGTAGACGGCGCCATCCCGGAACGCGAGGAGGATAGCGACGGATTCCTCACCGACCTCGAGCTCGAATCCCTTCGTTTTGGCATCCACCAGGTCCTGCAAATGACAAAGCTCGCGCATAAAAGCTCACCTATCCTGGACGATGCCATCCACCTCACCACGGCGCGACGACCCACTCTTCAAATCCGCATCGGCGAGGTGAAAAAGCAGTGTAACCGATACATAAGTAAAAACAAATGTTAAATATTATTAATATCTATTTTCATTTATGCCTAAAGACCTTAATAATCGTACCCCTGAATACAGCACATCTGCGACACTGCGGGTGCGCCACCCAGAGAATGACCGTCGATATTCAATCCGAGGAGGCCACGAATGGCTAAGACCTATCAAGCGGGCGTAAAAGAGTACCGCGAAACGTATTGGGATCCGAACTACACGCCCAAAGAGAGTGATGTCCTGGCCTGCTTCAAGGTGGTGCCTCAAGCCGGCGTACCCCGCGAGGAGGCCGCCGCCGCCGTAGCCGCCGAGTCCTCGACCGGTACCTGGACCACCGTGTGGACCGACCTGCTGACCGACCTCGACTACTACAAGGGCCGCGCCTACGCCATCGAGGACGTGCCGGGCGACGATGAGGCCTTCTTTGCCTTCATCGCCTACCCCATGGGCCTCTTCGAAGAGGGCTCGATCGTCAATGTCTTCACCTCGCTGGTCGGCAACGTGTTCGGCTTCAAGGCGGTGCGCTCGCTGCGCCTGGAAGACATTCGCTTCCCACTCTGGTTCGTCACCACCTGCGACGGCCCGCCCCACGGCATCCAGGTCGAGCGCGACAAGCTCGACAAGTACGGCCGTCCGCTGCTCGGCTGCACCATCAAGCCCAAGCTCGGTCTGTCGGCCAAGAACTACGGCCGCGCCGTCTACGAGTGCCTGCGCGGCGGCCTGGATTTCACCAAGGACGACGAGAACGTCAACTCGCAGCCCTTCATGCGCTGGCGCGACCGCTTCTCCTTCTGCCAGGAGGCCATCGAGAAGGCCGAGAAGGAGACCGGCGAGCGCAAGGGTCACTACCTGAACGTCACCGCGCCCAACGTCGAGGAGATGTACAAGCGCGCCGAGTTCGCCAAGGAGATCGGCTCGCCGATCATCATGTCCGACTACCTGACACTGGGCTGGGCCGCGCATTCGAGCCTGTCGCGCTGGTGCCGCGACAACGGCATGCTGCTGCACGTCCATCGCGCCATGCACGCCGTGCTCGACCGCAACCCGCGTCACGGTATCAACTTCCGCGTGCTGACCAAGCTGCTGCGCCTGCTGGGTGGTGATCACCTGCACTCCGGCACGGTGGTGGGCAAGCTCGAGGGCGACCGCGAGGCCACCATCGGCTGGATCGGCATGATGCGCGACCGTTTCAACAAGGAAGATCGCGCCAAGGGTATCTTCTTCGATCAGGACTGGGGCCAGATGCCCGGCCTGTTCCCGGTCGCCTCCGGCGGCATCCATGTCTGGCACATGCCGGCACTGGTCTCCATCTTCGGCGACAACTCGATCCTGCAGTTCGGTGGCGGCACCCTGGGTCATCCGTGGGGCAACGCAGCCGGCGCCGCGGCCAACCGCGTCGCGCTGGAGGCCTGCGTGCAGGCTCGCAACGAGGGCCGCGAACTGGAGAAGGAGGGCAAGGAGATCCTCACCACCGCCGCCAAATCGAGCGCCGAGTTGAAGATGGCCATGGAGACCTGGAAAGAGATCAAGTTCGAGTTCGACACCGTCGACAAGCTCGACATCTCGCACAAGTAGGAGCGGCGGCAGCCGCGAAGTCGCGCCGCAAGGCGCTCCTTGAACACGCCAAGCCATGAAGGAATTGAAATGAGCGAACCCCAAGACTACGCATCCCGCCTGTCGGACCCGAGCAGCCGCAAGCTGGGCACCTTTTCGTATCTGCCGCCGATGGATGCCGACCAGATCCGCAAGCAGATCCAGTACATCGTGCAGCAGGGCTGGAATCCGGCCATCGAGCACAGCGAGCCGATGCACGCCAGCAGCAACTACTGGTACATGTGGAAGCTGCCGATGTTCGGTGAATCCGACGTCGACCGCATCCTCACCGAGATCGAGGCGTGCAAGAAGGCCAACCCGGGACACCACGTGCGCCTGATCGGCTACGACAACGTCGCGCAGTCCCAGGGCGCGAACATGATCGTCTATCGCGCGCCCATCGAGGCCTGAAGTCACGTTGGCCGGCGGCGGGCGGTCCCGCACCGCCCGCCGCCGGCCCTGAGAAATGACCCGTATCGAACGGATTTCGTCGATTCGCAGTTCACCCCTTCTCCCTCGGGGAGAAGGTTGGGATGAGGGTGGTTTGAGTCGTGAATCCCCTCACCCTGACCCTCTCCCGGCAGGAGAGGGGATTCTCAGCCGTCCCCCCATCTCAGCCCTGGAATCCCACCGTGAGCGACCTTGACCAGTACCAAATAGCCAACGAACCCTTCTACCGCCCGGTCGGCGACGAGATCGCCAAGTACGAGGCCGCTTACGCAGCGCGCATGCCGGTGATGCTCAAGGGCCCGACCGGTTGCGGCAAATCGCGCTTCGTCGAGTACATGGCCTGGAAGCTCGGCAAGCCGCTGATCACCGTGGCCTGCAACGAGGACATGACCGCCTCCGACCTGATCGGGCGCTTCCTGCTCGATATCAACGGCACCCGCTGGCAGGACGGCCCGCTCACCACCGCGGCGCGCCTCGGTGCGATCTGTTACCTCGACGAAGTGGTGGAGGCACGCCAGGACACCACCGTGGTGATCCATCCGCTCACCGATCACCGCCGCATGCTGCCGTTGGAGAAGAAGGGCGAGCTGGTGCAGGCGCATCCCGATTTCCAGATCGTCATCTCCT
The DNA here is from genome assembly GCA_008501635.1 of Pseudomonadota bacterium. Classification (NCBI taxonomy): domain Bacteria; kingdom Pseudomonadati; phylum Pseudomonadota; species Pseudomonadota bacterium. Next base: position 298,855 of record QQUJ01000017.1, on the reverse strand, counting down.
ACAACCCCGGCTACCAGAGCCTGATGAAGGACCTCAAGCAGTCGACCAAGCAGCGCTTTGGCGCCATGTCCTTCGACTACCCACCCACCGAGGTCGAGTGCGAGATCGTCAGTCACGAGGCCGGCGTGGATGCCCCCACCGCCGAGCGTCTGGTGCAGATCGCCCAGCGCAGCCGCAACCTCAAGGGCCACGGCCTCGACGAGGGCATGTCCACCCGCCTGCTGATCTACGCCGGGCAGCTGATCAACAAAGGCATCGCACCGGTGGCCGCCTGCGAGATGGCGCTGGTCGAGCCGCTGACCGACGATCCCGATATGCGCGACACGCTGGATGCGGCGGTCAAGACCTTCTTCGGATGAGCAGAACCAACCGTAGGAGCGGCGGCAGCCGCGAGTGTTTATTGAGGTCGATTTTGCACCAAGACGCGAAGACGCCAAGCGCGCCAGGAAAAACAAACCCTTTGCGTCTTCGCGTCTTGGCGTTGAAAGAATTCAATCTACCCATTCGCAGCTTCCGCCGCTCCTACGGCCAGGTAAACACACCATGACCGTGACATTGGACGACTACCGGGACGAACTGGTCGCTGCGGTCCCCGAACTCGCCGACACCCTGGAGTCCACCTTCCACGAAGCGGCGCGGGTGATGTCCCCCGCCGGGCTCAAGGACTACCTCGAAGGCGCCCGCGGCCTGGTCAATCTGGGCAAAGAGCAGCAACTTCTCACCACGTATCTTGAAGAGATGCCGCTGGTGGCGCGCGAATGCGGCGAGGACGTGATCCGCGACTGCGTGCACGCGGTGATGAAGCTCGCCTCCATGACCTCGGGGGGCGTACTGACCCTGGTCTTCGCTACACTGCCCACCGCCGCCAGCCGCCTCGGCGACCCGGAACTGCTGCGCGGCTACCTGCAACTGCTGCACCGCCTCACCGCCAACGCCCCGCGCGGCTTGCGGCCGATGCTCAACCACCTCGACGAGCTGCTCGGCAAGCTCACCCTCTCGGGCCTGCGCCGCTGGGCCGACTTCGGCGCCGAGGCCTACCGCCGCGACCTGCCCAAGCAGGCCGGCTACTTCGGACTGGAGACCGAAGACAGCAAAGCAGTGCTGCAGCAGGAGCGGCGCGGCACGCTGTTCATCGACAGCCAACGCAAACTCAACTTCTACCTGCGCGCCTTCTGGGGCCGCCCCTTCTTCCTGCGCCCCACGGCGGCGGACTATCTCGGCTTTCGCTGCTTCATCGAGGCACGCACCCTCCATCTGCCCGACGCAGTGGACGATATCGCGGGGCTCAGCGGCCTCGATCTCTATCGCGCCATGTGCGCCCACATGGCCGCGCACCTGGTCTACACCACCGAACCGCAGTCGGCCGAGGCGCTGGCCCCGGCGCAGCAGTTCTTCGTCGGACTGGTGGAAGATGCGCGCGTCGAGTACCGCGCCATCCAGGCCTTTCCCGGCATGCGCCGCCTGTGGCGCGACCTCATGACGGTGCCCAAGTCCGGCAGCATCGAGCACGAGAGCCTGCCGCTGATCGAGCAGATCGCCCTGGCGCTGCTCGATCCCGCCGAGCGCACCGGCGATGACGAGATCGACGCCATCGTCGCGCGCTTTCACGACGAGATCGCCACGCACGCCGAGGACGGCCAGTTCGCCTGGCACATCGGTCTCGACCTGTTCAATCTGCTCGCGCGGCGTCAGGCGATGCCGAGCCTGCGCATCCTGGAAAAACTGCGCATCCCCTACCGCGACGACAACCGCTTCATCTGGTCGCTCAATCAGCACGACTGGTCCGAGTCCTCCGCCTACCTGCCCGCCAGCCAGCGTCAGGTGCGCAAGCGCGTCGGGCTGATGGAGTTCATCAACGAGGTCGAGGTGGAGAACGCTGGCGACGACGCGCAGGAGATCTGGGTGCTGGGTAGCGAACTCTTCCCCTACGAGGACATGGGTGTCTCCTACAACCAGATGGAAGGCAAGGAGCCGGTCTCCGATCCCTTCCACTATCAGGAGTGGGACTACCAGGTGCAGCTGCACCGTCCCAACTGGGCGACTGTTTACGAACGCCGCCAGGGACGCGCCGATCCCAAGCTGATCGATGACGTGCTCACCGCGCACAAGGGCGTCAGCCACCGCATCAAGCAGATCATCGACCGCCTGCGCCCGCAGGGAGTGAGCCGTCAGCGCAAACTCGAAGACGGCGACGAACTCGATATCAACGCCGCGGTGGACGCCATGGTCGCGGTACGCATGGGTCTGCACCCCGACACGCGTATCACGATGCGCAACGTGCTCAACCGCCGCGATCTGGCGGTGGTGATCCTGCTCGACCTCTCCGAGTCCACCAACGAAAAGGTGCGCGGTTCCGACAAAACCATCCTGGAGCTGACCCGCGAGGCCTCGTCGCTGGTGGCCACCGCCATCACCGGCATCGGCGATCCCTTCGCCATTCATGGCTTCGCCTCCGACGGACGTCACGATGTGCAGTACTACCGCTTCAAGGATTTCGACCAACGCTTCGACGCCGAGGTGAAGAGTCGCCTGGCGGGCATGCAGGGCGGGCTCTCAACGCGCATGGGGGCGGCGATGCGCCACGCCGGGCGCCACCTCATGCAGCGCAGCGAGCGCCACAAGCTGCTGCTTATCGTCACCGACGGCGAACCGGCCGACATCGACGAGCGCGATCCGCAGTACCTGCGCATGGACGCCAAAAAGGCGGCCGAGGAGCTGCGCAGCACCGGCGTGCTCAGTTACTGCCTGACCCTCGATCCGCTCGCCGACCGTTACGTCGAGCGCATCTTCGGCGCCAATCACTACACCATCATCGATAACGTGCAGCGCCTGCCGGAGAAGCTCCCAACCCTGTTTGCCAGCCTGACACGCTGATGTCCACCCGTATCGACGATCTGCCCGTCATCGCCACCCGCCCCGATCAGATCGAGGCCGCGCTCTACAATCTGTGGCGGCGCGCGCGCCAGCGCTTCGGCACCCGGTTGCGTATCGAGCTGCCGGGATTGAAAGAGATGGCGCTGCTTCTGGAAGACGACGCCTGGGTGGTGGTCGATCAACGCCAGTACGACCTGCCGATACTCGCCTGGGTGCAATTCGCCCCCGAAGGACGCGCCGCCCTCCACGAACCGGTCCGCTGCACCCTCAACTACTACCACTTCATGGCGAGCCAGCTGCGTGCCAAGGTGCTGGAATTGATGCACGAGAATCTACAAACGCGTTTGCATCCAGGGGGCGAAGGCAAATAGACGGGAGAGCGGCCAACCAACCGCGCCTGTAATCACCTTACGGTCCCTGCTCCTTGAGGGAGACAGCTTTGCCTGGAGCAACGCTGGTCGCACGCAGTGCGCCCGAGGGGAGGAAGCCATCCATGACTGCGACCAACGTTAGGATGAGGGGAACCCTACCATGACTTTGCAAGCCCTGATCTTCGACGTCGACGGCACCCTCGCCGAAACCGAAGAGGCACACCGCCACGCCTTCAACGACGCCTTCCAGGCCGCCGGTTTCGCCTGGTACTGGGACCCGTCCCTCTACCTGCGACTGCTCGCCGTGGCCGGTGGCCGCGAACGCATCCGCCACTACCTCGCCATGCTGCAGCCCGAGTTCCTTGCCGACCCCGATCTCGATGCACTCATCGCCACCCTTCACGCCGACAAGACCCGCCGCTACGCGGAACGGGTCGCGGCCGGTGAAGTGGCATTGCGCCCCGGCGTGCGTCGCCTGCTCGACGAGGCGCAGGCGGCGGGGCTGCGTCTGGCCATCGCCACCACCACCGGCATGAGCAATGTGCTCGCGTTACTCGACGTCACGCTCGGCACGGGCGGTCGCGAGCGCTTCGAAGTGATCGGCGCCGGCGAACAGGCCGCCGCCAAGAAACCCGCGCCCGATGTCTATCGCTGGGTGCTCGAACAGCTCGACCTCCCGCCCAGGGCGTGTCTGGCTATCGAGGATTCCGCCAACGGCCTGCGTGCCGCGCTGGGTGCGGGCATTCCCACCGTCGTTACGCGGAGTCGCTACACCCAGGACGATGGTGTCGCGGGTGCCGTAGCGGTGGTCGATGATCTGGAAGCGGATCGGGTGGATGTGGAGCGGTTGCGCTGCTGGCATGCTGAGGCGCAACTCAAGGCGAGTGCAGGTCTTTCAAACTTCTAATTCGTCCTGGCACGGTGGCGCGTTGAGACGGCGGATCCCCTGACCGAATCAGAATGAACGGCAAAAGGGCTTTGACCCCTTTCGGCTGTAATCAGCAACAATGATCGCTGCCCGGTGTGTTCAAATGACGACGAAAAGAAAGCCGTGCAAGAGCTAAACACAAGACATCCAGCGAGATCGCGCGAGAGCTCGGTGTTCGAAGAAATCAACCGTACAAATGAGCGAAAACCCGGCTCAGAGAGCAATAAAGTCTAATATCAGAAACAATTCCTCTCTGACGCAGATTTTCCGAGAGCAAGAAGAAGGACGTTGGGTTACGCTGCGCTAACCCAACCTACCTGCTGTGCATAGAAAGGTTACAGGTTTATCTTCTGTTGTGATTGGATCCGATGAGGACTGGGGAAAAAGGGGATGGGGAAAACGGGGCGGATTTACTTTCAAGGTCCATTAAAGGGGGCCGGTCCCCTTATCACGACGAATACAGACTCATAAGCCACCGAACGCGATGCCGGACAGCGCTGCCATCTCGAGTTTCCAGGTCGTCAAATCCGTCTTGCAAAAATCTGACAGATGAGTGTGTCCGCAGGCCCGAGCCATTACCTGCATGAGACGGGTCGAGGCGTCAAAAAAACTGGCCAACTGTTTCGCACCAACCGCAACATCGAGCCGGCGTCGCAACTCCGGCTTTTGCGTTGCAATTCCGGTTGGACAGTTGTTGGTATGGCAAATACGCGCCGCAACACAACCAACAGCCTGGATAGCAGAGTTTGCCAGCGCAATCCCGTCAGCGCCTAAAGCCATCGCTTTGATGAAATCCTCCGGCATCCGCAAACCGCCGGTGATGATCAAGGTGACTTCCCGGCCGGCCTTGCGGTCCAAATGCGCTCTGGCACGAGCGAGTGCTGGGATGGTCGGCACACTGATGTGATCACGAAACAGGAGTGGAGCCGCACCCGTACCACCACCGCGGCCGTCAAGAATGATGTAATCTGCGCCGGCCTCCAGCGCAAAATCGATATCAGCCTCGATGTGATTCGCTGACAGCTTGAACCCGATCGGGATTCCGCCGGTTCGTTCGCGAACCTCATCGCCAAAACGGCGAAACTCCTTTGTGGTTCGCGGCGTGTCAAAGGTTGATGGCGAAATCGCGTCCTTGCCTGGCTCAATCCCGCGAGTTTCCGCGATTTTCTCGGTGACCTTCGCGGCCGGCAGGTGCCCACCAGTGCCGGTTTTTGCGCCTTGGCCACCTTTGAAATGAAAGGCCTGAACCTCATCGAGCAGATCCCAGGACCAACCGAATTTTGCGGAAGCGAGCTCATAAAAATACCGACTGTTCGCCTCACGTTCCTCACGGAGCGAGCCGCCTTCACCGGAACATATTCCGGTACCTGCCATTTCCGCGCCACGGGCCAGCGCGATCTTTGCCTCCTCCGATAATGAACCGAAACTCATGTCCGATACGAACAGGGGAATCTTCAGCGTGAGTGGTTTGGCGGCCCGCGGTCCAATTACAAGTTCCGTGCCGACCGGGTCGTTGTCCATCAGCGGCTTGGTCGCGAATTGCGCAGTGAGAATCTGAATATCGTCCCAGTGCGGGAGATCTTTTCGTGGCACACCCATGGCACCTATCTCACCGTGGTGTCCAAATCCGGCAAGGCCGTCTCGTGCGAGCGCATGGATCCGGGCCACCGTCGGTTCTTCCGGTGTGGGCTTGGCTGCGGGCGCGGCATCGCGGTTCAAGACCGGCACCGGATCCCCAGGATTGAGAGCCGCGAAATTGACATGAGTGCCATCGCAATACGGCTGATTGCCGCTGCCTTTGCAGCGGCACAGATTCGCAGGGCCGCTGGTCTCAGCGGTAAATGCCAATGGCGTGATGTCCGTGCCAGCGTGAGAGCCATCGCAAAACGGTTGACTGGCCGAGCGTCCACAACGACACCAATAATAGGTCTCTCCTTTCTCGAGATTGATGGTGACAGGCGATTTTGCGGCGATGATGGGCGAGTTACTCATAGTGATACTCTTGCTTGGATTAGAGTGAATTTCGAGCTAAGGAACCTTTGATTATGTCTGTTCAGATGCGAGTGTTGTTCAGCAGTGGCGGATTCAAGGCGGAAAGTGCGGTTAATAGCCCGCTATTGCCAAGCTTTCCAACACCGAAATCGTCGCTTCCGGGCAGCAGAATCACTGAACACGGCTTGATCAGAGGTTCCCTAATTCGATTCTTTACCAGTAAACGTCAAAAAGCCAGCATAGCCGTCGCTGACTTGCGTACGGAGCGAGGTATACCCTGACTTATTCATTGTGGAGACAATGGGGTCTGAGGCACCCTTTATTACCCTATGTATGAGTTACCGCAGGGGAAAGAGAATAGATTTCATTTCAAGGCGTAGGTCGGGTTAGCGCAGCGTAACCCGACAATGGATTTCGTCAAAAGCTTTGCACCTATAGACAGGATGTCGGGTTACCCTGCGCTAACCCGACCTACCAATGCAAGAATGGTCAAGGCCCTTTATCCGCGTCGGCGCATTGCCAGTCCTCCACATGCGCGGACAGAACCAGATTCGACAGTGCCTGGTCTTGCAGTGTTGCATCGGTTCTTGCTTCGACAACAAACCTTGCCAGAGTCTTTTACAATCCAAATTCACCAACAAAGCTGTCGTTCTTATAGTCGATCAACAACCACCGGGGATTCATCTTGGCGGCGGCGTAAGAATCGAACGGGCGCTGCACCGGATAGTTGCGCGCAAACTCATCCGGATCGCACGAGGCGGACTGCACCGGACGAAAGCCGACCCGGAGCCATTCGGAGACGTCGACCAAATCAAACTCCACATGATCGTGAAAGATCACGCGCTTTTTGACCACGCAGGAAAAGTAGAGTTGCATCTCGACGATCAACGGTAAGGACCGCTCTTGCATGGCACGCTGGGCACGCTGAGTCCAACTGATGGCCAGCGCATGCCCACGCAGATTGATGGTGTGCTGATAGCGATAGGGATTGCGCCACTTGTCAAGCAAGTAGAACGGATTGAAGGCGGGACTGAGTGCAAAATAGCTGGCGTGAATGTTCATCGCACATCGGCTACATCAGGTGCGAGTCTCTCACCCCCGCAGAACGATGGGCGAACAGAACGAAAAGCAATCAGCTCCACTGCCACTCACAAGTGTAGCACTTGGACTTGCCCTTCAACTCCTGCAGGCAATCTTCGACGCTGCGCCCGGAAGTATCGAGGATGTGGTTGGCGGCCTGATAGTAGGGTTCGCGTTCGGCGAGGATGTGCTTGAGGTCGTCCATCGCCTCGTCCATCTTGCCCTCCATGGGGCGGAAGTCGCCCTGCCCGGCGACACGACTCATGTGCTCACCCGGCGTGGCGCGCAGCCAGACGGTGAAGAAGCTGCTCAACAGCATGTCGAAGGTCTGTTTTTCCGAGACCAGGCTGCCGCCCACCTCCAGCACCACCTTGTCGTGATTGTCCAACACCTCCTGCAGCGCCTGGCGCTCCAGACGGCGGTAGGTGCGCTGACCGCGCAGCGAGAATATCTCGCTGATCTCCATACCGGCGTTGCGTTCGATCACGTCGCTGAGCTTGATGAAGGGGATCTCGAAGTCGGCCGCAAGGCGGCTGCCGATGGTGGTCTTGCCGGCACCGCGCAGTCCAAGCAGCGCCACTCCACCCACGGGGCCTCTAGGGCCGGCGTGGTGCTTGAGCAGGAGTTTGTAGGCCTCTTTCTGTTCCTCGCGCGACAGGCGCCCGACAAAATCACGCAGCGGCGCGAGTTCGATCTCAGCGCCATTATTGTTGGGCAGCAGGTCGCCCATCCCGACGTCCATCGCCTCGGCGATGCGCCACAGCATTGAGATCGACATATTGGCCTGCCCGGTCTCGACCTGGGCCAGGTAGCGCTCGGAGACACCGGAGTGTTTGGCAAGATCCTTGCGCGTAATGCCGCGCTGGGCGCGCACACCGCGCACCCGCTGACCGATGAGGTTGATGTACTCGGTGACCGACTCCAGCGCCTCGGAATCGTCGTCGAGCAACATCTCGGCTTCGTGCTTTTCCCGGGCCATCGCTAATCCGCCTGATCAATGCAGCTCATGGTACACAGTTTTGTTCCGTATGCCCGTTTGTACAACCGCTCGGAGCGATTCCTTTTGAAGCAATTGACTCTCGCAAAGACGCGAGGAACGCCAGGCAGAATAAAAACTCTTTCGTTAAAGACCCGACTGCAACACCCACTACCGCGGCGGCCCGGCCGTTTCACAACACTCGTCTTGCGCTTCTCTTCGCGTTCCTGGCGCCTCTGCGAAAGATGCACAGGGTTTTCATTTCTCAGCGATATCGCAAGCGGCGGACAACGATCAATAGGTCTCCACGTGATAGCGGCCCCCTTTACGCATCTGTGCACGCAGGATCTCCCAGTCCAATCCATGCTTCCCGCAGATCTCGGCGAATGCGCCCTCAACGCCGGTCTCCATACCCTTGAGGCCGCAAATGAAAACGTAGGTATCCTCGCTCTTCAGCAACTCGCCGATATCGATGCCACGTTTCAGCATCCGGTCCTGGACGTACTCCTTGGGCCCATCAGGCATGCGGGAAAAGACCAGCTCCTTATCGAGCAGGCTATCGGGCAGTTTCTTCAGCGGACCGAAGTAAGGCAGTTCGTCGGGCGTGCGCGCGCCAAAAAACAGCAGCCATTTACCGGGCGCATCGGGCATATGGCGGCGGCGTCGTTCGGTCATGGCGCGGAACGGCGCCGAGCCGGTACCGGTGCAGATCATGATGATGTTGGCGGTCGGGTGGTTGGGCATGAGAAAGCTGCTGCCGAACGGGCCGGTCACCTGCACCTCGTCGCCCTTTTTCACATCGCACATGAAATTCGAGCCGACACCGTCAACCGGCTTGCCATCCTTTTCCGTGCGAACCCGTTTGATGGTCAGCGCCAGGTTGTTGTGGTTGGGCCGCTCGCCGTCGCGCGGACTGGCTACGGAGTAGAGGCGCATCATGTGGGGCTGGCCCTTGGCATCCTTGCCCGGCGGGATGACGCCGATGCTCTGACCCTCCAGGACCGGGAACGCGGTGGAGCCAAAATCCAGCACGATGTGGTGAATATCCGATTCGGCGGCATCATCGGTGATCCGATAGTTGCCTGCGACGCGTGCCTTGATCGGCGCATCACGGCTGTAGAGATTGATGTAGGGATGCGCGGCAGACCACGGCGGCGGTACTTTGCCGCCTTCGGACGCATGGGCCACCTGGAGCAGCTCGGTCGCCTCTTTCTCGACGGCCTCGGAATCGCCGGTTTCTTCGGCAGCCTCCTCCAGTTCCTGCTGTTCGGGCAGTTCGTCCCACGAAAACTGATCTTCAAGCGAGTGGAACTGAGTCACCATGCGCCAATTGTCGATCGCACCCGTGGGGCAGGGACCGATGCAGTCCAGACAGAACTTGCACTTGGCCGCATCGACGACGTAGTTGTCCTCGTTGTGGGTGATCGCATCGATCGGGCAGGTCTCTTCGCAGGTGTTGCAGCGAATGCAGATCTCGGGATCGATGAGGTGCTGGCGGGTGGGCTGCATGGCTTCTCCTGATAGCATCAATTCAGCGAATGAGAAGATAGCGGGTTTATGTCGGCGCAGTCACGCGCGGTTGCGGTGTAGTGGACGAAGGGCGGACCGCAGCCGATCCGCCCCCGCCTATCCCCCGCAGCGATCAGGAAGCTACCTGCACGTACTCGAAATCACCCGGCTTGTTATCGATGCCGACCTTGGGTTCGGCAATCCACCCGGCGTACTTGCCGGGCTCGGTGACCGGCTTCATCAGATCAGCCAGGAACTTGAGATCTTCCTGGGTGGGCAGCCACTCGTCACGTTTGGCATTCCAGTCCGCCTCGCTCATCACCTTGCCATCCGGGCTGATGAAGTGATCGGCGAACTCGCCGACGCGGCGGTTGAATCCGGCATTGGGCAGGACGATTTCAAAATCGATGCCGATCTTGCTGATGATCTTGTTCCAGCGATTGACACCACCCTGCGCATCCTTGGTGTAGTCGTCGTTCAGGCGCGCGTTGATGGCGTTGAGCGCCGGCTCCTCGACAACCTTCAGCTCGCCGTCGATCACCTTGGTCACCGGATAGGTGTCGTTCTCCAGCTGATGATCGTCGTCGATCTTGGTCTCCTGATAACGACCCTTGAGACCGGCGTTGAAGGCGTTGGCGGCGTTGGTGGAGACCTCGGCGCCGAACAGATCCTTAGTCACGGCGTAGTGGAAATTCACCTTGCGCTGAATCAACGGCAGATCGATGACGCCGAGCTTGCGCGCCGCCGCGACATCGTTGGGATCGGTGATGCCTGCCTCTTTCATCGCCTCGCAGGTACGCTGGATGGTACGGCCGACACCGGACTCACCGACGAACATGTGATGCGCCTCTTCGGTGAGCATGAAGCGCGTGGTGCGCGACAATGGATCGAAGCCTGACTGCGCCAGCGCCTCGAGCTGCATCTTGCCGTCACGGTCGGTGAAGTAGGTGAACATGAAGAACGACAACCAGTCGGGCGTCGCTTCATTGAAGGCGCCCAGCATGCGCGGCCGGTCCTCGTTACCGGAGCGACGCTGCAGCAGGCCTTCCGCCTCCTCGCGACCGTCACGGCCGAAGTACTTCACCAGCAGATAGACGATCGCCCACAAGTGGCGGCCCTCTTCGACGTTGACCTGAAACAGGTTGCGCAGATCGTAGAGCGACGGGCAGGTCTTGCCGAGGTACCGCTGCTGCTCCACCGACGCCGGCTCGGTGTCGCCCTGGATCACCAGCAGACGGCGCAACTGCGCACGGTACTCGCCCGGCACTTCCTGCCACGCCGGTTCGCCCTTGTGCTTACCGAAGGGGATGGTGCGGCCCTCTTCCTTTGCCGCCAGCAGGATGCCCCAGCGGTACTCGGGCATCTTCACGTAATCGAACTTGGCCCAGCCCTTGGGATCGACGCCGACGGCGGTACGCAGGTAGACCTGTGCATCCTGAAAGCCTTCCGGGCCCATCTCTTTCCACCAGTCGATGTAACCCGGGTGCCATGCTTCGAGCGCCTTTTTCAGGCTGCGGTCCTGCGACAGATCGACATTGTTGGGAATCAGATCGTCGTAGTTGACTTCGACGGTTGCTTCAACGCTTGCTTCGCTCATTTTCCTTACACCCTCTCGTGATTGTATTCAGGACGCGTACCGGTTCCGTAAAGTTTTAGCGCACCGTGTTCGCCCACCGCGTTGGGACGTTGGAAGATCCAGTTCTGCCAGGCACTCAAACGGCCGAAGATCTTGGTCTCGGCGGTTTCCTGTCCGGCAAAGCGCAGATTGGCTTCGAGGCCGGTCAACGCGTCGGGGGAGAAGCTGGCGCGCTCTTCCAGCACCAGGCGGATCTCATCCTCCCAGTCGATGTCGTCCGGTGCGTAGGTGATCAGCCCGGCCTTCAGCGCGGCCGCCGCATCGATATCTTTGCCGATCATCGCCTGGGCGGCGTCGACACTTTCCGGTTCACCCAGGAAGCGGGTTTGCAACCGCGTGAGATCGTTGGGCATGGGCAGTGGACCGAAATTGAACCCATTGAGACGCAGCACCGCCGCCGGACGGTCGTCATCCTCGAACTGCCCGTCCAGCATGTAACTGCGATCCACCGCGAAGACCAGCTCGGCCAGAATCCCACCAAAGCAGCTGCCCGGCTCGATCAGCGCAAAGCTGGTGCGGGAGGTGACATCGATGCGCTTCAGGGTGCGCTTCCAGTAGAGCGTGATCTCGCGCACCAGCCAGTTGTCCTGATGGGCGGCCAGCAGTGCGTCATAGCCGGCGACCAGGTCATGATCACCCTCGGTCTTGAGGATCAGGGTACCCATCTCGGTTTCGTTGGTGCGCAGATGCAGCAGCAGATCGTCCAGCTCGCGCACCAGCGCCAGCGGCCAGAAATCAGCACCCTGCGCTTCGATACCCACCACATCGGCCGGGGCCGCGCTGCCGGGACCTTTCAGCGTGATGGTCACCAGGCGCTTGTCGCGTTCCACGACGGCCGACAGATGGGGATAGGTGACGGTGTTCTCGCCGATCTCTCGCTGCAACGGCGAGAGCGTGACGCCTTTGGCGCCTTCGGGACGATCGGAAGTGGACGCCATTGCCAGGGCCCGTGCCTGGACGCGTTCGGCGAACTTGGAGGTCGGCGCGATCTCGTCCACCAGGCGCCAGTCGACAGCGCGCTGCCCCTTCACGCCCTCTTCGGTGGTGCAGAAGATATCGGCCAGATCGCGGCGCACCTTGCGCTTGTCGACCAGCCGGGTGAGTCCGCCGGTACCGGGCAGTACGGCCAGCAGCGGCACCTCGGGCAGCGAGACCGCCGCGTTGCCGTCGTCGACCAGCATGATGTAGTCGGTGGCGAGAGCCAGCTCGTAGCCACCGCCCGCCGCCGTGCCGTTGATGGCGCAAAGGTAGCGTTGGCCGGAAAACACGCTGGCGTCCTCGATGGAGTTGCGGGTCTCGTTGGTGAATTTGCAGAAGTTCACTTTGTGGCCGTGGGTGGAGCCGCCGAGCATGCGGATGTTGGCGCCGGCGCAGAAGATGCGCGCCTTCTCGGAGTTGACCACCACGGTGCGAACTTCGGGATGCTCGAAGCGCAGCCGCTGTACGGCATCGTAGAGCTCGATGTCGACGCCGAGATCGTAGGAGTTCATCTTCAGCTCGTAGCCGGGAAACAGGCCCTGGGTCTCGTCCACGTCCATGGTCAGGTGCGCAACCGGGCCGTCGACAGAGAGTTTCCAGTGCCGGTAGCGATCCGGGTGGGTTTGAAAATCGATCATCCGCTTGATTCCTCTGATTGGTAGTGAGGTCGCACGTGTGCCGTGCCGTGGTAGGTAATATAGTGCAGCATACACAGGCTTGCAACCCAAAAATGCACTATAAGTGCGTTGGGTCGCGAATAATTCCGGCAATATCTGTTAAGTCATTGTGATTTCACAAATAACCGGTGTAATCAGAAACCATGTCTGACCAGGAAAGAAGCACTATAGTGCGCCAAAGGGACGGTGATAATGCCAGGGAGGGTACCCCCGATGGATAAAGGGCAAAGCCGCACGGCGCGCTACCCCACCAACGCCTCCTGTAGGAGCGCCGGAAGGCGCGATTCATATCTCCCAATCGCACCTTCCGGCGCTCCTATGGAAAAGGCAGAAGCAGCGGCAGCCGCGATCTGGATTTCACCGCTATGGCCCCAACACCTACAATGGCGGTCAGAGGACAACGGAATTCCTTCAACCCATGTCAGGACGACACCATATGCACCAAACGCCCCACGGCTGCGCCCTGCGCCGCGGCCGCGTCTCCGAGGCGGGCCGCATCTATCTGGTGACCACGGTCACCAGGGGGCGAATCCCCCTCTTCGCCGACTTTGCCCTGTCGCGCGCGGCTATCGGGGAACTGCGCCGCTGCGATCACCTCGGCCGCTGCGCGACGCTCGCTTTCATGCTCATGCCCGACCATCTGCACTGGCTGCTACAACTGGCCGGTGATGATCTTCCGCGGGTGGTCGGCCTGTTCAAGGCCAACTCGGCCAAGGCGATCGACCGGCAGCGCGGCACTCAGCGTGAACATGTCTGGCAACCAGGGTTTCACGATCACTCGCTGCGTATGGAGGAAGATCTGGCCGCCACCGCCCGTTACATCATTGCCAACCCCCTTCGTGCCGGTTTGGTAAGGCGCATCGGTGACTACCCGCATTGGGACGCCATTTGGTTATAGGCCAGTGGAACGCGGTTCGTCTCGCCAATTCCCTTCGCGGCTGCCGCCGCTCCTACGGCCTTGACCTCTACGGTGGGCGAGCGTCGCGAGGCGTGATGTACGGTTTTTTCGCGGCTGCCGCCGCTCCTACGGCCTTGACCTCTACGGTGAGCGGGCGCCGCAAGGCGTGATGTACGGGTTTTTCGCGGCTTCCGCCGCTCCTGCACGGGGCGCGGTACGGCTCACCTCCCTTTGAATTCGGGGGTGCGCTTCTCCATGAAGGCAGCGATACCCTCCCTGCGATCCTCGGTGCCCGCGAGCAGCGTGAACGCCTTGCGCTCGAAGGCCAGGCCCGACTCCAGCGTGGTTTCATAGGCCTTCAGCAGCGCCTCCTTGGCCAAACGCACCGCGATCGGCCCCTTGGCCGCGATCTTGACCGCCAGTTCGTTCGCCCGCGCCAGTGCCTGATCGGGTGGAACGACTTCGGCGACCAGCCCGGCGCGCAGTGCGGTGGGGGTATCGATGAACTCTCCCGCAAGCACCATTTTCATCGCCAGCGCTTTGCCAACGGTGCGCATCAGGCGCTGCGTACCGCCCGCGCCGGGGATGATGCCGAGATTGATCTCGGGCTGTCCGAACAGCGCATCCTCGCCGGCGACGACGATATCGACGTGCATCATCAGCTCGCAGCCACCGCCCAGGGCGTAACCATTCACGGCGGCGATGAGCGGTTTGGGAAAGGCCGCGATGCACCGCCAGTAGCCGGGACGCGGATCGTTCATCACCCCGACCATATCGAGCGCTGCCATCTCCTTGATGTCCGCTCCCGCTGCGAAGACCTTGGGCCCGCCGGTGATGATCGCTACCCGCACCGCATCGTCGGCGGCAGCCGCCTCCAGCGCGTCCGCCACCTCGGAGAGCAGCGCATTGTTCAGCGCATTGCGCGCCTCGGGGCGGTTGAGGGTGAGGGTCGCAACGCCGTCTTGCGCCGTATAAACAAGATTGTCGTAAGACATGGTTTCAGATCCCGTGTAGGAGCGGCGGAAGCCGCGAGTTCTTATCGAGCCAGATTTCGCGCTAAGACGCCAAGACGCAGCGAACGCAAAGGGGATTCTTATCTTGGCGAACTTCGCGTCTTTGCGAGAGACACAACTCAATCCTTTCGCGGCTGCCGCCGCTCCTGCATCCCCAATGCGGGGGGAGGCAATGGACGCGAAGCCCGACCTACATTGACACCTACGCGCCCGGCGCGGAGGGCCGTGGCGGCGACAGCTGCAATCACAACGATACCACCGC
The DNA here is from genome assembly GCA_008501635.1 of Pseudomonadota bacterium. NCBI lineage: Bacteria > Pseudomonadati > Pseudomonadota > Pseudomonadota bacterium. Next base: position 283,661 of record QQUJ01000017.1, on the reverse strand, counting down.
CGCTTGCCCTTGCATCGCCTCGAGCCGATTCGCATTGGCCTGCACTGCGCTGCGCTGGTGGTAGAACCGCAGACCACGCAGCCCGCCCAGCTCTTCACCGCCACCGGCGCGCCCGGGTCCACCGTGCACGCACTGCGGCATCACCACGCCATGCCCGGTGTGGCTCTCGCCGACGGAGGCATCGATGATGAACACCCGCCCGTGGGTCGGCCCGAGCGCGACCGCCGCCTGCGCGGCGAAGGCATCGTCACCGGTGAACACCGACGCCACCAGCGATCCACCGCCGCGCGCGGCCAGCTCAAAGGCTTGCTCGGTGCTCACATACGGCATCAGCGTGGCCACCGGACCGAACACCTCCACCTCGTGCACCAGGCGACTGGTGGCGGGCGAATCGCAGCGCAACAGCGTCGGTGGGACGAAGCAGCCGGTCGCGTGGTCGGCATCCACCAGGGCACAGTCGCGCTCGCCACCGAAGATCACGCTGGCCTCCTGCTTGAGTTGCTCGATCCCCTCCCAGGCGGCCTGTTGCTGGCTGCGATTGACCAGCGGACCCATGCGCACGGTCTCGTTGCGCGGATCACCGACGGTCGTACCCGCCAGGCGCGCGCTGAGCGCTTCCGCGAGGGCATCGATGCGGTCGGCCGGCGCCAGAACGCGGCGGATGGCGGTGCACTTCTGCCCCGCCTTGGTGGTCATCTCGCGCACCACCTCTTTCACAAAAAGCTTGAACTCGTCGCTACCGGGCTGGACATCCGGACCCAGCAGCGCCAGATTGAGGCTGTCGGCTTCGACCGTGAAGCGCACGTTGCTGGCAATCACCCTGGGATTGGAACGCAGTTTGGCGGCCGTGGCGGCCGACCCGGTGAAGGCCACCGCATCATTACTCTGCACATGATCCAGCAGATCGTGACCGCCGCCGCAGAGCAGCGACAGCGCCCCGGGGGGCAGCACCTCCGCGTCGATCACGTCCCGGACCATGGCGTGGCTCAGCAGCGCGGTCGCGGTCGCCGGTTTCTCGAACACCGGCACGCCGGCGAGCAGCGCCACTGCCGCCTTCTCCCACATGCCCCACGAAGGAAAATTGAAGGCATTGATGTGAATGGCGACGCCACTGATCGGCGTCCAGATATGCCCGGCCTGGAACGCCTCGTCGCGCCCCAGCCGCTCCAGCGTCGGTTCCATCAAAAAACGGTGATCGCCCAGCGCCTTGCCGATGGCGGCGTAATATTTGAGCGTACCGATACCCCCGTCGATATCCAGTCCGCCGTCGCCTTTGGTATTGCCGGAGTTCTCCAGCGCGATCCGGTAGTACTTGTCGCGCTGCGCGGTCAGTACGTCGGCCACGGCGCGCAGCAGGGCGGCGCGTTCGGCGTAGCTCATGGCGCGCAGCGCAGGCCCGCCCGTCTCGCGGGCGTAGGCGAGGGCGGCGGCGAGATCCAGGCCTGCGCTGCCGGCACGCGCCAGTTCCTCGCCGGTGACCGGGTCGATCAGCGGCACGCCCGCTCCGTTGCCGGCTATCCAACGGCCTTCCAGATAATTCTTGAGCTGCATTCGATACTCCTCGGGATTGATGTCTGATTACAGGATGTGGGAGCGGCGGTAGCCGCGATTCTGGCTCGACGCCGGGATAAGCCTTTCGCGGCTGCCGCCGCTCCTACTGGCAGCCGCGCCGGGAAAGGTCAGGGTGACCGGCTCAGGTCACTGACATCCGGTTTTGCCGGACTTGCGCGTAGTGGGTATTCACAAAGCCGGTGATCGCTTCCAGCGTCGCCTCCGGCTGATCGCGGTGCGGCGAGTGCCCGCAGTCCGGCAACACCAGGCGCTCCGTCGGTCCGTTCACCTGACGCTCGATGGCGTCGAGTTGCGCCAGCGTGCCGTACTCGTCGTCTTCGCCCTGAATGGCCAGGATGGGGACTTTTACCCCCGGCAGGTACTCTTCGATGTTCCATTGCATGAAGTCGGGATCGAGCCAGGCGTGGTTCCAGCCCCAGAACGCGCAGTCGACGTTGTCGCCATGCAGCCGCGCCAGTTTGTCGCGCAGTTCCGTCGTCTCGTAGGCGATCTTGACCTTGCGGATGCTCTCCACGCACACCGCTTCGTTGAAGACGTGGGGCGCCAGCAGCACCAGACCGGTCACCCGCCGATCGTGGACCGCGCCGGCATTGACCAGCGCGATGGAGCCGCCGTCGCTGTGGCCGACCAGTACCGCCTCTCCGATCCCGGCGGCATCCAGCACCTTCGACACCACCTCCAACCCTTCGATATGCATGTAACTCAGCGGGCGCGGCACCTCGACCGGGTCCGATTTCCCGTAACCGATGCGGCTGTAGACGAAGACCTCGCACCCGGTGGCCGCCGCCACACGTTCCGGAAAATCCTTCCACAGCGCCACGCAGCCGAGCCCCTCGTGAAGAAACACCAACGTGGGCAGATCCGCCTGCGCAGCGGCAAAGCGTGCATACTCCAGGCGTACCCCGTCGACGGTCAGAAAACCCGTTTCGGATTGTTTGTTCATCGTCCTGTCCGTACCCCGTTGTCAACGCTTGGTGAACTCGATCCTGCCGTCAGGCAGCAGATAGAGGACCAGCGCCTCGCCCTCGGTCACGGTCGGGTAGTGGGCGCTTTCCGGCACATAGACATGCCAGCCCTTGGGCTGGCCATCGAACTTGGCGCCCGGCGTGAGCGGCATGATCATGTCGATCTCGCCCGTGGGATGACGATGATGCGGTCCCTTGATGTCCTTCATCTGGACCACATCGACGCTGAAACCGTGGGTCCGATCGCCGGGCTTGATGACCCGGCCATAACGGATGCCGCCCGCCTCGTGGCTGCACATCCAGCCGGCGGCGATAGCGGCGTGACAACCCTTTTCGATGGCTGCGAAAGTCGCACCATCTGGCGGAAAAGTGGCATTGAGGAATTTCGCCAGCTCGGGTCCCAGCTCCTGCCCGGCGATCCGGGAGGTCACCTCAGCGATCAGGCCTGCGAATTCGTCTTGGGTCATGACGATCTATCCCCTGTTTGAGATGGAGGGTAGCGACACGGCGACACCTAACATGCATCTTAATGCCGTCGCCCGATAATGGACACGTACTATAGTGCATTGTTGAGCGCGATGGAAGGTTTTGGTGCCCCTGCCCCCTGGGCACACCTCCAGAGCCGCCGGGTTCGGCTCACTCGCCGGCACCGCGCGCCCGTTCGCGCAGCACATACTTCTGTATCTTGCCGGTGGAGGTCTTGGGCAGAGGCCCAAACACCACGCTACTCGGTACCTTGAAGTGGGCCAAGTTGTCACGGCAGAAGTCGATGATCGTCGCCGCGTCCACCTCACCCGCGTCGGGCTTCAAGGTAACGTATGCGCAGGGGGTTTCACCCCAATGGTCGTCGGGCTTGGCGACCACGGCCGCCTCCATCACCAGGGGGTGACGATAGAGCACTTCTTCCACCTCCAGGCTGGAGATGTTCTCACCGCCGGAGATGATGGTGTCCTTGGAGCGGTCCTTGATCTCGATGTAGCCATCGGGGTGCATGACGCCGAGATCGCCGGTGTGGAACCAGCCGCCACGAAATGCCTCCGCGGTCGCACTGGGATTTTTCAGATAGCCCTTCATCACCGTGTTGCCGCTGAGCATTAGTTCACCGAGGGTCTGGCCGTCGGCCGGCACCGGGGCCAGGGTGTCGGGGTCGAGCACGGCATAGTCATCGAGGGTCGGGTAGCGCACCCCCTGGCGGGCCATCTTCAGCGCCTTCTCCTCCGGCCGCAGCCGCCCCCACTCGCCCTGCCAGGCACAGAGCGTCGCCGGGCCGTAGGTCTCGGTGAGGCCATAGAGATGGGTGACGCGAAAGCCCATCGACTCCATGGCCGAGATCACCCGGCTGGGCGGTGCCGCGCCGCCGGTGGCCACCTCGATGGTGCGCTCGAAGCGGCGCTGCGCCTGGGCCGGGGCGTGCACCAGCATGTTGAGCACGATGGGCGCGCCGCACAGATGCGTTACCCCTTGCTCCTCGATCAGCTCGAAAACCCGGGCGGGATCCATCTGCCTCAGGCACACATGGATGCCACCCACGGCGGTCACGGCCCAGGTGTAGGTCCAGCCGTTGCAGTGAAACATCGGCAGGGTCCAGAGATAGACCGACTCGCTGTTGAGCTCGAACATCAGCGCGTTGCCCAGGGCATTGAGATAGGCACCGCGGTGATGGTAGACAACGCCCTTGGGATTGCCGGTGGTGCCGGAGGTGTAGTTGAGCGAGATGGCCTGCCAGTCGTCCTCCGGCAGTGCCCACTCGCTGGCGGGGTCGCCGCTCGCAAGAAATTGTTCGTAGTCGATCTCGCCCAGCAGCTCGCCGCCGGTGGCGAGCGGGTCGTCGATATCGATCACCAGGATCTCGCGCCCCAGGCGGCGCAACGCTTCGCCGATCACCGGCGAGAACTCGCGATCGGTGATCAGCGCCCTGGCCTCGCCGTGCTCGAGGATGAAGGCAATGGCCCCCGCGTCGAGCCTGTAGTTGAGCGCGTTGAGCACTGCGCCGGTCATCGGCACCCCGTAATGCGCCTCCAGCATCGGCGGCGTGTTGGGCGACATGATCGCCACCGCGTCACCCGCGCCGATTCCGCGGCGCGACAGGGCATCGGCCAGGCGCCGGCAGCGCTCATCGAATTCACGGTAGGTGAAGCGCTGCGCACCGTGTATCAGCGCAGTGCGTTCGGCGTAGGTGCGCGCCGACCAGCGCAAAAAACTGAGCGGCGACATGGGTCGGTGATTGGCGGCGTTCTTGTCCAGGTCCCGCTCAAAGATGCTCGGCATACAGCGTGCTCCCGGGTAGCGGCTCTCCGACGCCTAGTGTAATGCCTCCCAGGCATTGGTACATTCTGTGTCACCCGGGGCTGGCGCGGCGGGCTTGCGGTTCTTTGGCACTGCACCTCACGCTCGCAACCGGGCTGCCACGTTCAAGGTTGTTGCCTTGTCACAAGGATCACTCTCGATGGTTGACTCATCCAACACTGTCAAACCCCCAATCCCCTTCAGCGCTCTAATCCCTTTTCTGCTCATTGCTTTCGGTCTGGCGTGGGGAATCGTGGCGCTGTTCATCGTTTTCCCTGACCGGATGACCGCGTTCTTCGGTGAAATATCCGGCCAGCATCCGCTCTTCTTCCTGGCGGTGTATGCACCCGCGATCGCGGCTTTCATCATTGTCATCTACCACAGTGGCGCTAACGGATTGCGGCGCTTTCTCACCCGGCTGTTTCTCTGGCGCTGCGCGCCGCTCTGGTACGTCTTTTTGGTTGTCGGCGTGCCCCTGCTTTTTTACGGTGGCGCTGCGCTGAAGGGCAATCTTTTCGCGGAACCCATTCCTTTTGCCCCCTTTCAGGCGCTTCTCATCGCGCTGTTGCTTGCCGCGATCAAAGGACCGGTCGAGGAATTCGGCTGGCGCGGGTTGGCGCTCCCCCTGCTGCAACGCAGGTTCACGCCCCTCTGGGCCGCGCTGATTCTGGGTATCGTCTGGGGCTTCTGGCATTTGCCAGCCTTCCTGCTGAGCGGAACTCAGCAGAGTGCGTGGTCGTTCACTCCGTTCTTCGCCGGGACGATAGCGGTGAGCGTGATCATGACCGCGCTGTTCAATGCCTCACGCGGTAGTATCCTGCTGGCTGCCGTGATGCATTTTCAGCTCATCAATCCGATCTGGCCCGACGCCCAACCCTACGACACGCTGTTCTTCGTCGCGGCGGCGGTTGTGATCGTCTGGTTCAACCGAGAAGCGATGCTCACTGGTGTCAATGCCGTGACAGAGGTCATTCCCACAGCCGGGCCCGCACACGAGGTCAGGGCACCTTGAAAGGTTTCGTGGCGTTCCGTTTCCGCCGCGCGCCACCGCGGATGTTGATCTGCCTGTTCTCCTGCCTGGTATTTTCGCAAGCCAATGGCGCGGCGGCATCTGCGCTCGCAGATGCGTTTCAATCCGCTCTCGACGCCTTTCAGAACCGTTACGGTTTCCCGGGTGCAACGGCCGCCTACGTGCTGAGCGATGGCACGGTCGGAGTCGCGGCAACGGGAGCCGCCGACCTGGAAGCCGGCACAGCGATGACCCCGCGCTCGCGAATGCCGGCGGCGAGTATCGGCAAGACCTTCGTCGGTGCGACAGCGGTCGCCCTTGCACGCGAAGGCGTCCTGGATCTCGATGGTTTGGTTTCCCAATGGCTAGGCAACCGGCCATGGTTTGCGCGGCTGCCCAATCACGCCACGATCACTTTACGCCATCTCCTGACGCACCGTTCGGGCGTGCCTGATCACGTGCGACTGGAAAGCTTTGCCGCCGCACTCTCCCAAGAATGGCGCAAAAAGAAAAATCCCTTTCCACCTGAGCGCTTGATTGAGTTCGTACTGGACCGGCCGCCGCTGTTTGAGGCTGGTAAGGGCTGGGCGTATACAGACACCGGGTACATCCTGATCGGCCTGGTCATCGAAAAAGTCACCGGCAGAAGCTACTACACCGAGATCCAGGAGCGCTTTTTGACACCGCTCGATCTGACACAGACGACACCGGCTGACCGTCGGTATCTACCGGGTCTCGCCGCTGGCTACATAGCGGCGGATAACGCCTTCGGACTTCCCGGCAAAACAACCACAGCGGAGGGTGCGATGGTATGGCACCCCGGTCTCGAATGGACGGGCGGTGGCTTGGTGAGCAATTCTCGCGATCTTGCCCGCTGGGGCTCGGCGCTCTTCGGGGGGAGAGCGATGCCGGGCATCTATCTGGACGAGCTTCTGAATTCGATTCCAATAAGCCCGGACACGCCCGACGTTCAATACGGAGCGGGAGTCGGTGTTTATCGCACCAGCCCCTTCGGTCCGGTATACGGTCATGGCGGGTGGATTCCGGGATACAGCTCCAGTCTGCGCTACTACCCTGCTCACGGTGTTTGCATCGCCTTCCAGATCAACACCGATATCGACGTCGCCGGTGACACAACGTCGCTCATGCGCGAGATGGAAGCGGGGCTGGCAAAGACCGTCATGTCCGCGACCCGTGACCTCGATACTCGACGTTGAGCGGAGATGGTCAGTGGTTTAAGGTCGCTCTGCGCGTTACGCCCCCGCGACCATCAGCGATTCGCAACAACCTTTGCAAGGCCGGCCAACGATGATGATGAAGTACGTTTACTTTGCTATTGCTCTTCTTGTCATCACCATTGGGGCGCTTCAGCTCTGGCGTCAATCCGACCAGCGCAGCACCGCTGCGGCATGGCAGCGCCTGGAACACACCCCTTCTATCCTGCCCGAACATTTCGACACTGCCCTGGTCAAGGATCTGCCTGAAGCCGCGCAGCGCTATTTCCTTTTTTCCATTGCCCCAGCGGCGAAACTCAGCACGGTCAGCGAGATCACCATGTCGGGAACGTTGTCGCTCGGCACCAAAGAGAACCCCGGCTACCAGCCGATGCGCGCACGCCAGATCCTCTCCCCACCGCATGGGCTGGTCTGGCACCTCGAGGCGGGACGCTGGCCGCTGCGTTTCACCGGATCGGACGGGATGGAGGGCGAGGAGTCCTGGGTGCGGTTCTGGCTGATGGGGGTCTTGCCGGTGGCGCGCGCCGGGGGCGACCAGGATCATCTGCGCGCCGCCTTCGGACGGGTGGTGGCCGAAGCCGCCTTCTGGGCACCGGCCGCGCTCCTGCCCCAGAACGGCGTCACCTGGGAGAGCGTGGACGCCGACACCGCGCGGGCCACCGTCACGCATCGCGGCATGACCCAGACCGTAGACATCCACGTCGATGCCGCGGGGCGGCCAATCTGGGTGATGATCCCGCGCTGGAGCGATGCGAACCCCGACAAGAGCTACCGTATCCAGCCTTTTGGCGGCACGTTGGACGATTTCCGCGAGGTCGACGGCTACCGTCTGCCCTTCCGGGTCGATGGCGGTAACTTTTTCGGCACTGACGCCTACTTCCCCTTCTATCGTGCGCAGGTCGAACGGATACGCCTGCTGCCTGGTGGTGGGGAGCGCCGGTGACGACACCCGCCATTCTGCTGATTCAGCTTGCGCTGCCGCTGATTCTGCTGACCGGGTTGGTACTGTTCCCCGCCGCCAGCCGGGTCGGATACACGCTGCAGGCACTTGGCACCGCGCTGTTCCTTTTTGCCCACGCACGGATCGTCATGTGGATCGTGCTTCCCTGGTGGCTGCCCTGGGCCTACGGCGCGATCTGGGCGTTGGCGGTCGCGGTGCATGTCATCCGGCGCAACCTGGGCAGGGCCCCGATGTGGCCGACCCGAATCTCCGGCTGGACGGGCCTGGTGTTTGCGCTGCTGCTCATCGCGACGAGCTCCTGGTACGGCCGCCTGGCCGTGATCGGCGGCGCGTTACCGCCGCTCGAGGTCGTCGACATGCCCATTCCGCTGGGTCCCGGCCGCTATATCGTGGCGCACGGAGGATCGCACCTGCTGATCAACGGCCACATGATGACGCTGGACCCGGCGATCGAGCGTTTCCGCAACTGGCGCGGCCAATCCTACGCGCTGGATCTGGTCGCGGTGGACCGGTTCGGCCGGCACAGCGATGGCTGGCAACCGGAAGACCCGGCGCGCTACGCGATCTTCGGCAAACGCGTGCATGCCCCCTGCGCGGGGGAAGTCATCGGGGTGGAAAACAGTCGCCGCGATATGCCTGTTCCCGAGATGGACCGCATCAACCTGCTGGGCAACCATGTGCTGTTGCGCTGTGAAGAGGCGGTGTTGTTACTGGCGCATCTGCGGCAAGGCAGCGTCAGGGTCGAGCTCGGGCAGCGGGTGGAGCCGGGCGTTTTACTGGGCGAGGTCGGAAACTCGGGCAACTCCGCCGAACCCCATCTACACCTGCACGCACAGCGACCGGGCGGGCGGGCTGCACCCATTGCGGGCGAACCGCTTGCGCTCAGGGTCGAAGGACGATATCTACGCCGTAACGACCGGATTACCGGCAGGGACTGGTAGGTTCGACGGAGAGAAAACCGGATACCGCCATCCGCTGCTACTTGAACCCTTCCGGTTGCGGTTAACGTTGCGTTTCGTATCACTTGTGACCCACTGCGTTTGCTGCGCCCTGGAATTGAGGAGATTCACCCGATATGGCCGAGCTGTACCTGGTCCGCCATGGACAAGCCTCCTTCGGCGCCGGCAACTACGATCGCCTGTCGCCGCTGGGAGAACGGCAATCGCGGTGGCTGGGCGCATACTTCGCCGAGCGTGCCCTGACCTTCGATCGCGCGATGGTCGGCACCTTGCAGCGCCAGTGCGCTACGGTTACGGCTCTTGCCAGTGGTCTGGGCAGGGAGCTGACGGCAGAGGAACACACCGGTCTCAACGAGTACGATTTCACCACCCTGGTGCGGAGTTACCGCGAAACCACGGATACGGCGCAGCCGCCGGCGGATGATCACGCCGCCTTCTACCGTCTCCTCAAACACGCACTGCTGAGCTGGGCGGCGGGCAAGCTCGATGACCATCTGCCGGAGAGCTGGGAAGATTTCAAACAGCGCATCGCGGATGTGGTGGCCGATATCCAGCGCCCGGCCGCCAAAGGCGAGCGGGTGCTGGTGGTCAGCTCGGGCGGGCCGATCGCGGCGATCCTCGGCGCGGTGCTGGCGTTGGCGGACGAACAGGCGATCGAACTCAATATGCAGCTCTACAACACCAGTCTTTCACGGCTCTACTTCAACGACCGGCGCATGGTGCTGGCCGGATTCAACGCCGTGCCGCATCTGGATACACCCGGGCGCTTCGACGCCATCACCTACGGCTGACGCAACCGATGAGTGAATCACCGCACGCCCTCGACGAACCCCGCCTGGCCGCCTATCTGAAGAGCGCCATACCCGGTTTTCGCGGCCCTTTGCGCGCGGAGAAATTCACTGTCGGCCAGTCCAATCCCACCTACCTGCTGCATGCCGCCAGCGGCAACTATGTGCTGCGCCGCAAGCCGCCGGGCGAACTGTTGAAATCGGCCCACGCCGTCGATCGCGAGTACCGGGTGATGGCGGCGCTGCGCGACACCGAGGTACCCGTGGCCGCCGTCTATCACCTGTGCGAGGACGCGAGCATCATCGGCAGCATGTTCTTCGTCATGGAGTACAAAGCGGGACGGGTGTTCTGGAACCCGGCGCTGCCGGAACTGGACCGCGCGGCGCGCAGCGCGGTCTACGACGACATGAATCGCGTGCTGGCGGCACTGCACAGCGTCGACATCGCGGCGGTGGGTCTCACCGACTACGGGCGGCCCGGCAACTACTACGAGCGCCAGTTCAGCCGCTGGGCGCAGCAGTACCGCGCCAGCGAGACCGTGACCATCGCCGCCATGAACCAGCTGATGGAATGGCTGCCGGCGCACATGCCGCCGGACGACGGCCGCGTCGCTCTGGCGCACGGCGATTACCGGCTCGACAACCTGATCTTCCACGCCAGCGAACCGCGCGTGATCGCCGTGGTCGACTGGGAGCTCTCCACTCTCGGCCACCCGTTCGCCGATCTCGCCTACCAGTGCATGCAGTGGCACCTGCCCGGCAGTGGCGAGCTGCTGCCGGGACTGGGCGGGATCGATCGCGCCGCGCTGGGCATTCCCAGCGACGCCGAGTATGTCGCCACCTACTGCGATCGCATGGGCCTCGACGAGATCCCCCATTGGGCCTTCTATCTCGCCTTCAGCTTCTTCCGCTTTGCGGCGATCGTGCAGGGCGTGGGCAAGCGCGCGCTGGACGGCAATGCTTCCAATCCACGGGCGGTGGAGGTCGGCAAGCTGGCGCGGCCCCTGGCGGAGATGGCTATGGCGATCATTGAGGATGATTGAAGATTGGGGAACCACCGAAGACACTGAAGATACCGAAAACTGCCGAGGGCGAACCGCCGCACGTGGAAGGGCACTCTGTCATTACGAAGTCGCTAGTCCAATCTATCCTTTCAGTGTCTTCGGTGTTTTCGGTGGCTTCCGTTTTGCCGCCGTCACCGCATGCCGATTATCCTGAGTCCGGTCAGGTCTCAAAGTCATCGGACGGGCGTCAATCACCCCGACAACCCCGGGAGTAACCATGGATTTTGCCTATACCCCCAAGGTCGAAGAGCTGCGCCGGCGCGTGCGCGACTTCATGGACGATCACATCGTCCCGCGCATCGGCGCGTGGCAGCGCGAAGTTGACCAGGGCAACTATCCGCCGAGCTTCATGGAGGATCTCAAGGCGCTGGCCCGAGCGGAGGGGCTGTGGAACCTCTTCCTGCCCGCGCTGCACGACGCAGAGCCGGGTACCCGGCTGACCAATCTCGAATACGCACCGCTGGCCGAGATCATGGGCCGGGTGATGTGGGCGCCGGAGGTATTCAACTGCAACGCGCCGGATACCGGCAACATGGAGCTGCTACACCAGTTCGCCACCGCGGATCAGAACCAGCAGTGGTTGGTCCCGTTGCTGGCCGGCGAGATCCGCTCGGCGTTCGCCATGACCGAACCCGACGTCGCCTCCTCGGATGCCACCAACATCCAGACCCTGATCCGCCGCGACGGCGACGACTACGTGATCGACGGGCGCAAGTGGTTCATCACCAATGCTGCCCACCCGCAGTGCCGGCTGCTGATCGTGATGGGCAAGACCGATCCCGACGCCGAGCCCTACCGCCAGCAGAGCATGATCCTGGTGCCCATAGAGACGTCCGGTGTCACCGTGGTGCGCAACATCCGCGTCATGAACCACGTCGCCCCCGAAGGCCACTGCGAGATCGTGTTCCGCGACGTGCGCGTACCGCGCGCCAACCTGCTGGCCACCGAGGGCGACGGTTTCATGATGGCCCAGGCGCGCCTTGGTCCGGGGCGCATCCACCACTGCATGCGCTGCATCGGTCAGGCGGAAGTCGCCCAGGAGTTGATGGTCGAGCGCGTCCAGGAGCGCAAGACTTTTGGCCGCTACCTGCACCAACACGGTGTGGTGGCCGAGTGGATCGCGCAGAACCGCGTCGAGATCGAACAGGCGCGCCTGCTGGTGCTGAAAACGGCGTGGGTGATCGATCGGGAGGGCGCCAAGGCCGCGCGCAAGGAGGTGGCCATGATCAAGGCGCTGGTACCGGCGATGCAGGCCCGGGTCATCGACCGCGCTATGCAGGCCTTCGGCGCCATGGGCATCAGCCCCGATACGCCGCTGGCCGATCTGTGGACCTGGGCACGCGCGCTGCGCTATGCCGACGGCCCCGACGAGGTGCATCTGCGCAGCATCGCGCGCATGGAGGTCAAGGCCGGGCAGCAGACACTGGGCCGTGCGGCGGCCTATCTGACCCCGCCCAAGGAGTTATAAACGCCCATGCGAAGAGGAGAAAGCCCATGAGCGATGCCAACCCGACTCCCGCCGAACTCTTTTCCCTGCACGGCAGAACCGCGCTGGTTACCGGCGGCGCCACCGGGCTGGGACTCCACTTCGCCCGCACCTTGGCCGCTGCCGGTGCCCAAGTGATTCTCGCCGCCCGCAATGCCGATCGCCTGCACGCGGCGGTGGAGACCCTGGCGGCGGACGGAATCACCGCGCACACCGTCGTCATGGACGTCACCGAACGCTCCAGCGTCGCAGCCGCCGTAAGCGCTGCGGAGCAGGCGTGCGCCCCCATCGATATTCTGGTCAACAACGCGGGCATCGCCGATACCCAACCGTTCCTGACCATGTCGGAGGAGGCGTGGTCACGGGTGCTCGACACCGACCTCAGCGGCGTGTGGCGCGTCAGTCAGGAGGTGGCGCGCCGCATGGTCGCGCACAAAACGCAGGGCGCCATCATCAACATCGCCTCCATCCTGGGGCTTGCGACCCAGGCGACGCAAAGCAACTACGCCACCGCCAAGGCGGGCGTCATCCATCTCACCCGTACCATGGCGCGCGAACTGTGGCGCGAAGGGATTCGCGTCAACGCACTGGCACCGGGCTATTTTCCGACCGAGATCAACCGTGACTTCTTCGCCAGCGAGAAGGGCCAGGTCTATCTCACGCGCCTGTTTCCGCGGCGCACGGGAGAACTCACCGAGCTGTCCGGCCCGCTGTTGCTGCTGGCGAGCGATGCGGGCAGCTACATGACGGGAGTGACCCTGACGGTCGATGGCGGCACCTTGCTGGCGGGTGTATAACCAGTTCACATGCCGCGCTTATTCTGACTGTTTCCGTATGCTATAAGGGGTCGCCAATCCGGCAACACTGGGACCGATTCATGATGCAACCACTAACGATAGGCTGGCGCACACCCGCCTTGGTGATAGTCGCCGGGTGCTTGATCGCCATGATTGGATTCGGTGTGCGCTCGGTCTTCGGCCTGTTTCTGGAGCCAATGACCGAGGCGCGCGGCTGGGGCCGCGAGACCTTCGCCCTGGCGATGGCGATCCAGAACCTGCTGTGGGGGATCGGGGTACCGGTCGCCAGCGCCATTGCCGACCGCTTCGGCCCCACCCGCGTGCTTGCGGTGGGCGCCGTGCTTTACGGGGCCGGTGTCTGGGGCATGGCGACCACCACCAGCAGCATGGGACTGCACCTGTTCGGCGGCCTGCTGACAGGCCTGGGAATCGCCTTCACCGCCTTCTCCATCGTGCTCGCTGCGCTGGCAAAAGTCGTAGGACCGGAGCGGCGCTCGCTGGTCCTGGGTCTGGGTACCGCCGCCGGCTCCTTCGGTCAGGTGGTCTTCTCACCCCTCGGGCAACTCTTCATCACGCAATTCGGCTGGCACTCGGCACTGCTCATCCTCGCCGTAACGGCGCTGATCATCATCCCGCTGGCCCTCGTACTGCCGGGCAACACCGATCACCCAGGCGAGGCGGCCAACCAACAGAGCATCGGCGGTGCAGTGGTAGAAGCGGTGGGCCACCGCGGTTTCGTTCTGCTCACCGTGGGGTTTTTTGTGTGCGGTTTCCATGTCGCCTTCATCACGGTCCATTTTCCGGCGTACGTAAGAGATCTGGGGTTACCCGCAGAAGTGGGCGCTTACTCGATTGCGATCATTGGTCTGTTCAACATCATCGGCTCGTTTCTCTCGGGTGCCGCCGGTCAACGCTGGAGCAAGAAAGGCGGGCTCGCCTTCATCTATTTCACGCGGGCGATCGTCATCACCGCACTGCTCGTGTCCCCGAAAACCGAGCTGACCATCTACCTGTTCGCCGGGGCGATGGGGATTTTGTGGCTCTCCACGGTACCGCTCACCTCGGGCATCGTCGCCCAGGTGTTTGGGGTGCGGTACATGGCAACGCTGTTCGGCATCGTATTCTTCAGCCATCAGGTCGGCAGTTTCCTCGGCGTCTGGCTCGGGGGGCGGCTCTACGATACGACCGGCACCTACGATACGGTATGGTGGGCGGGCGTCGCGCTGGGCATCGCCGCAGCGGTGATCCATCTGCCCATCAACGAGAGGCCGTTGCCGCGACTCGCCCAGGAGCGGGCGTAAGCAGTGTGTTAATAAAGAGGCCTTGGCCGGTGAACCTTAAACAGCCGTCGCACGACTCAAGGACCAAATCCAAAACACTTGCCGAAAGGGAGAGACGATGAAACAGCTGATGACCGCAGTTCTGGCGACCGGGTTGTGTATCTCAGCATCCGCGCAAGCCGCAAACCCCAACCTGCAGCTTAAACCGCAGATCAGCCCCAAGATTCAGCCACAGATCAAACCCGGGGTTCTGAAGCCACAAGGTTGCCCCGACCTGACAATCAAAGGCGTCAGCGTCTATATCGTGCGCCAGCCGACTCCACCGGATGTACGCCTCAATTTCATGGTCCAGCTACACAACAACGGCAATCTGGATTACCGGCCCAATCCGCACGGCATGCGCATGAATCTCGTGCTGGAACCTACCGCCGGCGGCGCGCGGCGTATCATTGACACCAAAGAGTTTGAAGAGGTCAAAGCCGGGAGTGGTTGGAACTACTTCACCAAACACATCAACTGGAGTCGCTCGGTCGAGTTTCCACCAAAGATTGTTGCGGAAATCCAATACACCGATCCCGATTTTGCAACCGATGCCAACCGCCACAACGATGACTGCAATTCACGCAACAACAGGCGCGCGCTGAGTGGTGCCGAAGTGAATGCACAGATCCAGAGGAAACTGCGCTAAGGACACCGGTTAGCGTCAGCTAACTACATGATGCAGTAAAACTAAAAGGCCCTCGCAGTGAGGGCCTTTTCATTGATGGCGCGCCCGACAGGATTTGAACCTGTGACCCCCGCCTTCGGAGGGCGGTACTCTATCCAGCTGAGCTACGGGCGCATCAATTTAACGAGCGCGCCATTCTAGCGCTCGAATCACGGGTATTCCACCTCGGGTTACAAAGGCCGGAGCCCCGTGGGTCGTTACAACCAATCCACCCCGATGCGCCAAGTGGGGCCTGATTCAAGAAGACCCTGCAGGCGTGATTTGTCGATCTTTCGATTTTCCGGCAATCGTTGGGCAAGTTCACCTTCGAAGGTTGGCCTTTGCACCGACCGATAAACGCCGACCGGCGTTGGGAATTCGGGATGGTGGAGACCGGTGAGGAGCTGCGCCAAGGGCTCGGCACCTTCGTCCATTACCAGAACCCGCTTATCGGTCGCGGCAACGACTTCGGGGTGCAGGCGCGCATCGATCGCTATGCCCTTGTCGCCCTCGGCACCATAGACCAGGGGTTTTCCCGCCTCCAGATAGAGGACGTTCTCGGCTTTGCCGGTTTTGTTGGTCAGGTGGCCGTGGACCTCGTCGTTGAACACCGGGCAGTTCTGGAAGATCTCGACGAAAGCCGCGCCCTTGTGCTCCGCCGCGCGTTTCAGCGTCTGATACAGGTGCGGGCCGTCGGTGTCGATGCTGCGTGCGACAAAACTCGCTCCGGCGGTGAGCGCCAGGCGCAGGGGATCGAGAGGCGTTTCGATGGAGCCGCCGGGCGAGGTCTTGGTGCGCATGCCGGCCAGCGAGGTGGGGCTGTACTGCCCCTTGGTCAACCCGTAGACGCGATTATTGAACAGCAGCACCTTGATATCGACGTTGCGCCGCAACGCATGCAGCAGGTGGTTGCCGCCGATCGACAGTCCATCGCCGTCGCCGGTGACGACCCACACGGTCAGCTCCGGGCGCAGCGCCTTGATGCCCGTGGCAATGGTCGGGGCGCGGCCGTGGATGCTATGAATACCGTAGCAATCCACGTAGTAGGGAAAGCGGCTGGAGCAACCGATGCCGCTCACCAGCACATGGTTCTCGCGCGGCGTGTCGAGATCGGCGAGCACGCGGATGAACTGGTTGAGGATCGAGTAATCGCCGCAACCGGGACACCAGCGCACCTCCTGATCGGACTTGAACTCCGCGCGGGCCGATTTGGCCTTGGGGGCCGGTTTGTCGAGTGTCACGGCGGTCATGGACTGATCTCCAGTTGCGCGTTGATGGCCGCCAGCAGTTCGTGCACATAAAACGGTTGGCCCTGCATCTTCGAGTAGGTTTGCACATCGATCAGGTAGCGGGCGCGCAGCAACTGCGCCAACTGGCCACTGTTGAGCTCCGGCGCCAGTACGCGGCGGTAGCGGGTCAGAATCTCGCCCAGATCGTTTGGCAGCGGATTGAGATGGCGCAGATGCAGATGCCCGACGTGCTGAGCGCCGGCACCACGCGCCTGCAACACCGCCTCGCGCACCGCGCCCAGCGTACCGCCCCAGCTGACTACCAGCAGATCGCCGTCGTGATCTCCAAACACCTCGCACGGTGCGTAGGTATCAGCCACACGCTGCACCTTTTCGGCCCGGGCCCGGGTCATGCGCTCGTGGTTCAGGGAGTCGTAACTGACGTTGCCGCTGCCAGCGGATTTTTCCAGGCCCCCGATGCGATGCTCCAGCCCCGGGGTGCCCGGCAGTGCCCAGGGTCGCGCGCCATCGGCGTTGCGCGCAAACGGCTGGAAACCTTCCGGCTCGGTGGCGAATTGCACCGGAATGGAGGGGATCAGATCGAGCGAGGGCACATTCCACGGCTCGGTACCATTGGCGATATAGGCATCGGAGAGCACGATCACCGGCGTCATGAACCGCGTCGCGATACGCGCGGCCTCGATGACGGTCCAGAAACAATCACCGGGGCTGTCGGGTGCCAGCACCGGCACCGGCGCCTCACCGTGGCGGCCATAGCAGGCCTGCAGCAGATCGGACTGCTCGGTCTTGGTCGGCAGACCGGTGCTGGGTCCGCCGCGCTGGACGTCGACCACCAGCAGCGGTAGCTCCAGCGACACCGCCAGGCCCAGCGCCTCAGCCTTGAGATCCATGCCCGGACCGCTGGTGGTGGTGGCGCCAAAACCGCCGGCGTAGGCGGCGCCGATGGCAGCGCCGATGGCGGCGATCTCGTCCTCCATCTGCAGGGTGCGCACACCGTAGGTGTTGTAGCGCGCCAGGGTGTGGAGGATGTCCGAGGCCGGGGTGATGGGGTAGGAGGCCAGCACCAGTTCCAGACCCGCGCGCTCGGCCGCCGCCAGCATGCCCAGGGCAATGGCTTCGTTGCCGGAGACGCGCCGGTAGAGCCCCGGTTCGTGAGGGGCGGCCGCCACCACCCGCTGGGGAACGCTCAGCTCGGTGGTCTCGCCGTAGTGGTAACCCGCCTTCAAGGCGCGGATGTTGGCCTCGCTCACCAACGGATCGTGCTTGGCGAACTTTTTCTCGATCCACGCCAGCGTGGATTTCGGGTCACGCTGAAACAACCAGTAGACCAGTCCCAGCATGAAGAAATTCTTGTGTTTCTGCTTGGCGCCGTGGCCGAGTTCGAGATCGGCGAGCGCCGCCTCGGTCATCCCGGCCGCATCCACCTCGACGACACGGTAATCATCCAGTTCGCCGGTCGTACGCGGATCCTGTGCATAGCCTGCCTTGGTGAGGTTCTTGTCGGTGAATCCGCTGGTGTTCAAAACCACCGTGCCGCCCGGCTTGAGGGCGGAAACATTGGCCCGCAGCGCCGCCGGATTCATGGCCACCAGCACCTCGGGCGCGTCACCGTGCGTCCAGGCGTGACCGCGCGAGAGCTGGATCTGAAAAGCCGAGACCCCGGCGATGGTTCCCGCCGGGGCGCGTATCTCCGCCGGGAAATCGGGAAAGGTCGCAAAATCGTTGCCGGCAATGGCCGAGGTATCGGCAAACTGCGTGCCGGCCAGCTGGATGCCGTCACCCGAGTCGCCGGCGAAGCGCACCACCACTGATGCCCGCTCTTCTACTGCTGCTGCCACACTGACCTCACTTGCATCATCGCCACCGCCTGTTCAAGCCCATATAGCGGGCACGATTTCCGGACCCTGATTCATACCTGATGAAAACACTCAGCCTTTATAGCGAATTATTAGGTGGATATCCACCAATTGCAATCTCTATCTTTCAGATCCTGTCCCGCGGCCCGACCATCGAGCACCGATGCCGGTTTCAAATTTCCCTTGCTTGACTACGCTTAGGTAGTCCTGAGGCAGGCTGACGAACCGACGGGCTGCCAGCCAGCTTTCAATCGACCATGCACCCTGGCTGGAAAGGAGGCTTCCGTGATTCCACTCACTATTCAACGCATTGCACTTCTCTCGATCCTGTCCGTGGCGTGCACCGTGACCACTGCCGCCGATAGAAAAGGATCGCGCGACCACCCGATGATCTCCCGCTATGCGGGCTCCGAGATTCTGAAATACGAGCAGCGAGCCTTCGACGAGTACGGGCTTCTGGTGCGTGCCGCCAAACACTACGGCGGAAAAGCGAAGAACCTCGATGCGACCCAACCGCTGGAGGGCAAGGTGACGCGCATCAGTTATATTGCGCCGCCCGAACGTACGACCTTGGAGGTGTTTCGCAACTACCAGCAGAGCCTGTAGCAGGCGGGTTTCGAGGAGATCTTCCTGTGCAAGAACGTCGAGTGCGGGGGGCGCAATTTCAATCACGCCGTCGCCCCCTATGATCTGTTTGGCGAGAACTACGATGATCAACGCTTCCTGGCGGGCAAGCTGCAACGCGGCGAGGGAGACATCTACGTCTCGCTCTATACCGTGCGCAATACCTCGAGCGGCGGGGCACGCCGTGGACGCACCTTCACGCAGCTCGATGTCATCGAGCTCAAGCCGATGGAGTCCAACATGGTCACCATCGATGCCAACGCCATGGCGCGTGAGATCGACCAGACTGGCCGCGTCGCCCTCTACGGGCTCTATTTCGATACCGCCAAGGCCACCATCAAGCCGGAGTCGAAACCCACTCTGGAAGAGATCGCCAAACTGATGCAGGCGCAGCCCGAGTTACGGGTCGTGGTGGTGGGGCACACCGACAACCAGGGCAAACTGGACTACAACATGGACCTCTCGCAGCAGCGCGCGCGTGCCGTCGTTCAAGCACTGACGCAGGAGCACGGCATCGCTGCCGAGCGGCTACAGGACTGGGGGGTGGGTTTTCTCTCGCCGGTGGCCTCCAACCGCAGCGAAGAGGGGCGCGCCAAGAACCGGCGGGTGGAACTGGTGGAGCAGTAAGGCTGAGCGCTACGCCACCGAACCCCATGACGGCGTGCAGACTACGCGCAACAACAAGGTGAAGTTGCTGATCTCGCCCTTCGGCTCGATCACCTCGTCGTACAGCGTGTCGATGAAAAAGTCTCAGATACATACGCGCCAAAACGAGAACCAGCAGACTCATCCGTCACCCAATATCCCGCGCAGATTAGCCAGATGCGCCTTGCCGGTCTGCTGGCGCTCTGCGGAATCGATGCTGCCCTCCTTGCCTTCCCATTTCAGATCGTCCTCGGGCAGTTCGGCGAGAAAGCGGCTCGGTTCGATCTCCAGCATCTCGCCATAGCGTTTGCGCCGCTCGGCGTAAGTAAGCGTCAGACTCTTCTGCGCGCGCGTGATACCGACGTAGGCGAGGCGCCGCTCCTCTTCCAGTCCGTGGCCTTCGAGGTTGGCGCGGTGGGGCAGGCACTCCTCTTCAAAGCCGACGAGAAAGACGTGGGGAAACTCCAGCCCCTTGGCGGCGTGCAGGGTCATCAATGAGACGCGATCGCCGGCCTCCTCCTCATCATCGCGTTCCAGAATATCCATCAGCGCCAGCCGCGCCACCAGTTCACCGATGCCCTTCTCCTCAACGCTCTCCTTGGCCATGCGTTCCAGCCACGCCACCAGTTCGGTGACATTCTCCATGCGCTTCTCGGCCTGCTGCAGATCGCGGCTGGTGTCGGCCAGCCAGGCCTCGTAGTCGATCTCGCGGATCAACCCCTTGATGACGGCGATGGGGTCGCCGCGCTCGGCACGATCGGCGGCGTCCACCAGCCAGTCGGTAAAGTGCCGCACCCGATCCAGGGCGCGGCGGTTGAGGATCTGCTCCAGACCCAACTCGTAGCTGGCGGCCAGCAGGCTCACGCCGCGCTCGGTGGCGTAGCCACCCATTTTCTCCAATGTGCCGGGACCGATTTCGCGACGCGGCGTGTTGACGATGCGCAGAAAGGCATTGTCGTCATCCGGGTTCGCCAGCAGGCGCAGGTAGCCCATGATGTCTTTCACCTCGCCACGCTCGAAAAACGAGGTGCCGCCGGAGAGGTGATACGGGATGCGCGCCTCGCGCAACGCGGTTTCGAAGACCCGCGATTGGTGATTGCCGCGATAGAGGATGGCGTAGTCGCCATAGCCGGTGCGGTGCTGAAACCGATGCCCCATCATCTGTGAAACCACGCGCTCGGCCTCATGTTGCTCGTTGCGACAGACCAACACCCGAATCTGATCACCAGGCCCGTGTTCGCTCCACAATCGCTTTTCGAATACATGCGGGTTGTTGGCGATCAACGCATTGGCGGCGTGGAGGATACGTCCGGTGGAGCGATAGTTCTGCTCCAGTTTGATCACCTTGAGTTCGGGAAAATCCTCACTCAGGCGCACCAGATTTTCGGGGCGCGCGCCGCGCCAGGCGTAGATGGATTGATCGTCATCGCCCACCACGGTGAGCGCCCCGCGCACGCCGACCAACTGCCGCACCAGGCGGTACTGGCTGAGATTGGTATCCTGGTACTCGTCGACCAATAAATAGCGGATTTTGTTCTGCCAGATCTCCAGCGCCTCGGGGTGCCCGTCGAAGAGCCGCACCGGCTGCAGGATCAGATCGTCGAAATCGAACGCGTTATACGCTTTGAGATTGCGCTGATAGCGCTCGTAGAGCACGGCGGCCGCGACCTGGTGCTCGTTTTCAGCCTGGGCAAGGGCCTGTTCGGGGGTGAGCAGATCGTTCTTCCAGTGGGAGAGGGTCCATTGCACCGCCTCATCCTGACCGCCGTCACCGCCGTGGTCCTTGCGCAACAGCTCCTTGATCAGAGCCGCGCTGTCGCTGGCATCGAAAATGGAGAAGCCCGGCTTGTACCCGAGGCGCTTGCATTCACGGCGCAGGATATTGAGACCCAGATTGTGAAAGGTCGATACCGTCAGCCCCTTGGCGTTTTTGCCGCCGACCTGTTTTGTTACCCGCTCCTTCATCTCGCGGGATGCTTTATTGGTGAAGGTGACGGCGGCAACGTGGTGAGGCGCAATACCGCACTCATCGATCAGATAAGCGATCTTGCGGGTGATGACGCGGGTCTTGCCGCTGCCCGCGCCCGCCAGGACCAGTATCGGGCTGTCGATATAGCGCACCGCTTCGCGTTGTCGGGGATTCAGGTCCATCGGGAGGTAAGGGGTACCGCAGATTGAACGAGGGCGCATTGTAGCGGCTAGCCGCTGCGGAACACACGCGCAATGTCACGCGGGAAACAAAGGTAAGCGTTCACTGCTGACCGGCGGCGCAACGCGAAACAGGATTGCCCTGCCACAACAGACGGTCAAACGCGAACCAGGAGTGTCGCTGAAGTTGACAAGGCCTTTGCCAAAATCAGCGGAGAACGCCTGGACAACCATTGTGTAACCGCGCTCATGGCTCACCACGAAGAGATCGCAGCGATGCAGAAGCGCTGCACCAAAGACGCCTAGGATTGGGCGCAAGCGTGCCCGACGTCAAGCGTCGAGAAATCCATGCAACACTCCCGCTACGTTCCGCCCCAGCGCCTCGGAGACGTAGCCCCCCTCCTGCACGAACAGGGTGCGAAGTCGCAAACCGGCGATGGCCGCCCCAATGCGCGGGAAGGCCGAGACAGGGATGCGAAAGCGCGACAGTGGATCCCCCTCGAAGGTGTCGACGCCCAGCGAAACGACCAACGCTGCGGGCGCAAAGCGTTTCACTTCAGCGCAGGCGCAACTGAGCGCCTCCGCGTAGCTCAACCAATCGGTCCCGAGGGGTAAGGGTAGGTTGCGGTTGAAATCCGCACCCGGTCCCGCGCCAAGCTCATCACTGTGGCCCATGAAGTAGGGGTAGCTATCGCGAGGATCGGCGTGCAGAGAAACGGTAAGCACATCGTCGCGCTGATAAAAGATGTCCTGCGTGCCATTGCCATGGTGGTAATCCACATCCAGGATCGCTACCCGTTCGCAACCCGCGTCGATGAAACCCTGCGCCGCGATAGCTGCATTATTGAGGTAGCAGTAACCCCCATAGAGGGCTCGGTGCGCGTGATGCCCCGGAGGGCGGGTCACTGCGTAGACCGCACGTTCACCGCCCTGCACCAGCCCCTGGGCGTGCAGCGCCGCCTGCGCTGCCCAGTAACTACCCGCCCAAGTACCCGATCCTATCGGGGTGCCGGCATCGAAGCAGTAGTAACCCAAACACCCGTCGATACGGCGCGGCATGATCTTGCGCAACCCGTGGGTTGCCCAGGCGGTTGGCAGCGCATCACCCGCCTCTGGGCCGTGCTCGGCCAACCATGCTTCATGGGCGTGACGCAGAAAGCTCAGGTAGTCGGAATCATGGACCGCGGCAATGGGGCTTATTCCGCGATCGCCGGGGGCCACTGGGGCGGGCAATCCTGCTTCAGACAAGTACCGCAAGATGATCTCAGCCCGCTCCGGACGCTCGAAGCAAGGTACCAACGCACCCTCGGTCAACTCTTTTTGACCGGCATGCCGCTGCTGATTTGCCGAGAATACGACCTTCAATCCCCGCTTCCTCCCTCGCGTCCACTGGGAAAGTGTGTACACCGAATCATCGGGTGGCACTCGAAGTTAAACATTGAATACCCCAATCCCTTCAGCGTGTAGTGATGATAGTCTGATTGAGGTGCGAAACTCTCCAACGTTTCCATAGGCTAGACTGGGTAATACCATGAAAAATGACCCTCAACCTGCGGATATCAGGCAGCTCCTTTCGCCCGACCCCCCGCATCGCCACGAGATTCACTACACCCGCCTGGGCCGGCTGCTGCTGATCAGCGCCATCATCTTTCTGTTGCTCTTCGCCGGCACCTCCGCGGCGATCTTGTGGCGTATCCAGAATCAGGCCGAAGAGCGGGCGGTCGCTACTGTCCAGGGTCAGGCGGAGATCGCCAGGCAGTGGCTCATCGATCGCCTTGAGGCACTGGAGGCGCTGGACCCTCACTGGTTGACCGCCACCGCCAACGATCCTCGTGCGCTGCCACAACGCTGGGTTGGCGTGGACAAGGCGTGGCACGCACTGCGGGTGATCGCCGTCGATGGCAAAACGCTCACCCACATCGGCCCGACCCAGGACCTCCCGGCGCGTCTCGCCCCGCCCACGACCCGCGACACGCTCACCACACAACCCAGCCTGCCACTCAAGGGCCGCGATACCTGGGTGGTTCCGATGTTCTACCCCGCGACCGCGGAGGGTATGCAGACGGTGGGTTTTTTCAATCTCTCCGCCTTCGAGCAGCTCTTTCGCCAGCTTCACCCCGACGGCACCGGCTCGCTCAGTCTGTTCTCGAGCGACGGCATTCTGCTGCTGCGCCACCCTGCTCCGGAGAAATTGATCGGGCAGGACTTCTCGCAGGGGCCCCTCTTCAGCAAGACACTGGCGGAAAATGATGCCGGCTCCAACTGGGCGCCCCAGAACACCGACGGCATCCTGCGCCTGGTCGCCTACCGCAAGCTCGAAAATTACCCCCTGGTCCTCACCGTGGGCCTGGAGGCGGAGGCGATTCTCAACCGCGCGCGCAACGAGATTCTCACGGCTGCCGCGATACTGCTCACCGTGTTTCTTTTTACCGGCGTGGTGGTGGGGCTGCTGATTCGGCAGTACCGTCTGGCGGAGAGTTCGCGTCGCTGGCTACTGGATGCCGAAGCGCGGCTGCGCGACCTCGCGACCCATGACAGCCTCACCGAATGCCTGAACCGTCGCGCGATTCTGGTGGAGGCGAGCAATGAACTGCACCGCTACCGGCGCACGCGCAGGCCCTTTTCGCTGCTGATGATCGACATCGACAACTTCAAACAGCTCAACGACCGCTACGGCCATCTGGTGGGCGACAGCATACTGGTGGGCATGGCGACCCTGTGCCGGGATCTGCTGCGTCCCAGCGACCAGATTGGCCGTTACGGAGGTGAGGAGTTTCTGGTGCTGCTCCCGGAAACCGACGCGCAAACCGCGGCCGGGGTCGCTGACCGTTTGCGCAGCGCGGTCGCCGGCCTGCCGTTTGAGACCGGCAAGGAGCAGGTCACCATAACCTTGAGCGTGGGTGTAGCGGTCGCCACCCCCGACATGCAGTCACTGAAACCCCTGATTCAAAGCGCCGATGCCGCGCTTTACGCCGCCAAAGAGAAGGGGCGCGACCGCGTCTGCCTCAGCGTCGAGGCCGAGCCTCAGGTGGGCTAACCGAGGTCCACCACCACGCGACCGCGCACCTGCCCCGCCAGCACCTGTTCAGAGAGTTGGGGCACCCGGCTCAGTGGCTCGACGCGCATCATGCGTTCAATCATTTCCGGTGAGAGGTCACGGGCCACCCGCTCCCAGGCCTCAAGCCGCAGCGATTGCGGAATGTAGACGGAATTGATGCCCAAAATGCTGACACCGCGCAAAATGATGGGGTAGACGCTGGTGTTCAGATCGGCGCCGCCGGCAAGCCCGCAAACCGCAATCGCGCCGCCGCAACGCATCTGGCTGATGAGTTTCGACAAGGTCTGGCCGCCCACCACATCCACGGCACCCGCCCAGCGTTGCGACTCCAGCGGACTGGCCGGTTGATCCAGCTCCGCGCGTTGGATGACGCCGGTGGCACCCAGTTGCTTCAGATAGGGCTCCTCCTCCACACGTCCCGTGGACGCCAGGATCCGCTGGAAGCCGGCCTTGGCGAGCAATGTCAGCGCGATGCTGCCAACGCCCCCCGCCGCCCCGGTCACAACCACCTCGCCGCTCTTGTCGACGCCGTGATGCTCCAGCGCCATGACCGCCAGCATCGCGGTGAAACCCGCGGTTCCGACACCCATGGCGAGCCGGGCGTCCCAGCCCTGCGGTATGGGCACCAGCCACTGCGATCGCATGCGCGCAAACTGCGAAAATCCGCCCCAGTGGACCTCACCAATCTCGCACCCGGTCACCAACACCGCGTCACCGGGTTTGAAGTCGGTGGACACCGATTCCACGACTTCGCCGGCGAGATCGATGCCCGGCACCAGCGGGAAAGTACGTGCGATACGCCCCTTGCCCGTCACGGCCAGGGCATCCTTGTAGTTGAGACTGGAGTAGCGCACGCGCACCAGCACGTCGCCCTGATCGGGAAGATCTGCCCTGGTAAGATCGCGAAACTGCGCCTGGTACTTGCCTTCGGGTCGGTCCACGACGATGGCGGTAAAGGGTTCGTGGATAGCGGACATGCTGCCTCCCGGGATAGGGCCAATGCGTTTGGAACCTAGAAGTATAGCTACGCACCCCCCGGAGGCGATGTCGTGGAGAAGACATTCGCACCCATCGCTTCCGGTACCACGTAGCACACACTGATGCATCCACGGTACCTGGACAGCAAAAATCGGGTCGCCGCCGCCCCGCGTGAAGTGCTATCAATACCCCATGAACCCGATATGCACTGAGGGACAACCAGTAGAGCCCGCGGTCGATGATCAAGGCTACCGTGATTACGCACGTATCGCCCGGGCCATCGCATACATCAACGAACGGCGGCTGCAGCAGCCCGATCTCAGCGAGCTGGCGGAACACGTGGGACTGAGCCTCTTCCACTTTCAGCGCCTCTTCGTGCGTTGGGCAGGCGTCAGCCCCAAACAGTTTCTCGGTTACCTCACGGTCGAGCACGCCAAGCGGCTATTGCGCGATCAGCGCAGCGTACTCGATACCGCCCTCGAAACCGGGCTCTCCGGACCGGGGCGCTTGCACGATCTTTTCCTCACCCTGGAGGCCATGACACCCGGCGAATACAAGCAGCGGGGCGCAACGATGGTGATCCGCCACGGTGTCCACCCCACGCCCTTCGGTCAGGCGTTGATTCTGCTCACCGAGCGCGGCATCTGCGGACTGCGCTTCCTGGAACCTGGCAAGGAGGAGCAGGGGCTGTCGCAGGCTAGAGCCGAGTGGCCGTCGAGCCGGTTTCAACGCGACGACCAGGGCACGCAGGCAGCGCTGGCGCGCGCCCTCGCTGGCGGGCATGGAGCGCCATCCTTGCTCGTCAAGGGAACCCGGTTGCAGGTGCAGGTGTGGCGCGCCCTGCTCAACATTCCGCCCGGGCGGCTGGTCAGCTATGGCGCCCTGGCCGAAACACTGGGTTACCAGGGTGCCGGACGGGCGATCGGGACGGCGATCGGCCACAACCCCATTGCCCTGCTCATTCCCTGCCACCGGGTGCTGCGCGCCAATGGGGCCCTCACCGGATACCGCTGGGGGGCAGAACGCAAGGCGGCCCTGATCGCATGGGAAGCGGCTCAGCGGGCTGGCGTAACGGGTTGACACACTCCAATCCTGGTGGAAGCAAGGGTTTACCCCCATAGCGAAACAATTGATATTGGTCATATTCAAAGGGTACCCCACACATTGAGGAGCCCTGACTATGGCACCACGCACATCGTTTCTACTGATCCCCCTTCTGCTCCTGGCTGCGCTTGGGGCGACAATCTCGCCGCTCCAGGCCGCACAGCCAGTGCACCGTGTCGTTTTCCATGTTGATGAAAATGACCCTGCGCGCATGAATCTCACGCTCAACAACGCGGCCAACGTGGATGCGTACTACAAGGACAAAGCCGAAGAGGTGGAGATCGAAATCGTCGCCTACGGCCCGGGGCTGCACATGCTGCGCGCCGATACGTCACCGGTAAAAGACCGCGTCCAATCTTTTTCGCAGAACTTCTCCAATATTTCGTTCATGGCCTGCGGCAACACCATGAAGGGAATGGGCAGGAAGGAGAACCAGGAGATCGCGCTGCTGTCACCGGCCAAGGTGGTACCGGCCGGTGTGGTCCATCTCATGGAGCGCCAGCAAGAGGGCTGGGCTTATATTCGTCCCTAGCCAACCAATCCCGTTACCGTCTTTGTCACCAGCGCCGCCACCCCGAGGTTCGGGGGTGGCAGCCCGGCGAATCGACATCCAGTGGGGAGTCAAGGCGGGGCTGTCTCGCTGACAAACAACCCCGCACTACACCGCGCACGGCGGGTCGCTAAACCGCTTCCAAACTGTGCTGGCGCACTACCTCGCCTACCAGTAAAGCCGCGGGGTAGAGCACCTCCTCCTCAGAGCGTGCGTGCTCGCCCAGATCATCACAAAACTCCACGATGTCCTGGCGGCCCGACTCTTTGGCAGCGCTCCTGAGTTGCTGAACGGCCGACCTGATAGCCTCATGCTCTTCAAGCATGTGGTGGTGTCAGGTCAGGTTCGCATGCTGCGTACATCCAGCGAAGGCCGTGAGCAGGTTCTGTGAATTCTCGGGCCTGGGTGTGACAAATTGACAACCAATATGGACATGTTGCTCAGCAATCACCCATTGGAAGCGCCCAGCGAAGGCGCCTCACCTGAAATACAGGTACAGAAACATCCATAGTGTTCAAAACTAGTCATTTTTCAGCAGCTTGTTAGTGTCTCGCTGGCTCAGGCCGGTGACAAACTTCTTGTTGTGGTAACCCTTGTCCACACCCAATGTCTGCAGCTTCACACGTTTTTTCACTGCCGGTCCAGCATGGCCTCATCCGCGTCAGATTCCATTGTCCCGACCGACAACGTCATGGTCATGTCCGTACACCGGCCATGCTGGTTGTCCATCAACGCATACCCTCGAAGCACAGGCGCAATTCCTCGCCCAGCGACTTCCGCAACAAACGACTTTCCGGGTTCGTACTGCTCTCATGGGTGTCATTGCTGCGTCACTCACCATGGAAGTCTGCTGTCGGATTGCCCGAATTGCCCGGATCGTCCGGTGGTTTCCGTTCCGATTTGCCCTTGGGCTTGAAGCTCTTCATCGACGCCTAGGCTTCGATCAGGGTGCCCTCCAACGTGAAGTGTTCGTCGGACAGCAGCCGCTTGTTCCGGGCCAGCTTCACCACCGTATCAAAGAATCGTGTGAGACCTGGTGATCAAACAGCCGCTCCCGATTCTTGGAGAAAATCGAGGCGCCAAACAACAGCTCTTCCAGGCTCATGTCCAAGAACCAGTGGAACAGAATATTGTAATCCAGCACCTCGCAGAACAAACGGTCCGAGCGGACCGATTATGGGCGATCAGCAACAGGCTCTTTAGCAGTCTTTCCGGCGGGATCGACGGTCGTTCCACGCCACTGTACGTAGCATTAAACGTCGGCGACAGTGATTTCAGGGCCTCGTCGGTTTGGTGTTTGGCCTGACGCAGCGGATGTTTTGGCGGGACACGCTATTCGGGTGAAAAGTAGCTGAACAAGGGTCCCGCGGGGTCGTGAACCCCTCGCACTCGGCGACTCCAACTTGGCGTTTCTACAGTTGTAATCGCCTAGAAGACTTTCGGCCGAGTTTCTAAGTAACCTGCTAGGTGTTCAGGCTGCACCTTATGAGCTAGCACGACGCTACTGCTGACATCGGTGCTGACGCTCCGCCGCGGCAAAGGATAGTCATTGGGGCTCAGGTTGATACCTCGACTGTGGCTAGGAGGACTCCACCGGGGGAAACGTGTTCACCGTCTTACGGCTGGGATTGACTACACCTCGGATCATGTCTTTCCTGCGGCATGGCATCCAAATACAACGCCGCGGAATCTGATTAGATGGCAGATCCTGGCTTGCGAAGGCTGCAATAGAGATTACAAAAAGGTGGGGAATGACATATCGCTTCGTCTCGTGCTCACCGTTGATCCCGAAGCCCCCTAACGTTAAGCAGTCCGCCTTGGAAAACCTTAAGAATTAAGTGAAACATACTGAATACACTAAATAATATTGTTTCTATTGACAGCTTCAAAATGTCAGATTTTATATAATCACACCTCGATTGCTTGCAATTGTTGGATCAAAAAATGCGCCCCAAGAAGTCCGCGTCATCCCCTTCCGCCGACCTCTTTCGTATCCGCTTAGTAAACCTGCTCGATCAGTGCCACGAGCTTTACCGGCTCGCAGCAATGATTGACTGGGAGCGATTTGATACGGTGTTTGGTGATCTGTATTGCGCCGATAACGGCTATCCGGCGAAGCTGACCCGGCTGATGGCGGGGCTACACTAAACTAAGGTGCACGAGCACTACAAGTTTGATGTGAAGGCGAGCATCGCCACGACCAACCGGAGCAATTTTATTGCGGCCGGCTTGGCGCGCTACCTGGTAATACGTTCGTTGGACATACGCTGGTCACGGCGTTGGAACAGGTGCGGCGGATGACGGGCGGTGTGATCGTAGAAGTGTTTGTCAATCGCGGTTACCGCGGACACCGGGGAGCGGCAAGCGGTAGTGTATCTCGGTATCACCACACTGCGGTTGAAGCGATCGTTAAAGCATCGTCAAGCCATCGAGCCGGTCATCGGCCACCTGAAATCGGATGGGCTGTTGGACTGCAAACGCCTGAAAGGCAAAGAGTGCACCTAGATGAATGCGCTGTTGTGCTGCGCCGGCCACGATCTGCGTCTGATCTTGAAGCGACTCAGTTTTTTGTAGGCCAGTGTTTGGCGTGGTCGCAAGAGGTTTATCGTGGCTCTACAGCCCGGCGGCCCGAAATTATGTGCCCAGCAGGTTTTCCGACATGATCACCCTGCAACCAAGGCTGGCCGACTGCACGCCTACCTCCATAGTAGCGGTGTGAAAACAGGGTTATTCAGGGCCGACTAAGTATCATTGAAAAGGCGCTTCGATCTTTGAAGCCAGATGCTGGAAAAACAAAAGAGATCGCACTGCTAGGGCAGCACATACGGCGGACTTGTGATCCCAACTGCTCGAAGTCCTCACAATTATATTGCATCCCGTCTACCAAGGACATGGTGAATATTGGGGGCGTCAGACCGCCTGTGGCGTCGGGATTCCCCTTCCCGCAAATAGCTTCTACCGCCTCACGGAAAAGATTTTTCATGGAATCTGCTATATCGAGTATGGAAAATCCATCGAATCGCCCTTCACGATCGAATCCTATTCGATATCCGAGGTTGGGGTACAACCCGTCAAAACAGTGATTGTAGAGTACGGGCGTTAGCATGTACGCGAACCGAGGATTTTCGTCAGATTGGTAGTTCCGGAGGATGAACCGATGTCGAGGGGGAAGTCCTTCCAATTTAGCCAAAGGCTGTTGCCTCCAAAGCGGGTACAATTTCTATGTTTTGGAAAACATCATCCAATTTGGAGACATGCCGCACGCTTCCGCTAATTCAGCGGTAAGTCTGTGCATTTGATCAAGCCCTCAGCGGTGAGATCAACTGGCTGCGACTCAGCGAGAATCGGGTCGACGAAATCGGGTGCAAAAAAGATGAGGAACATCAGATGACCGACATTGCAGTGACTGAACCTTCCTTTGTACAGCATGAGCCGAGACTCTAAGTCTTCACTTGATGATGACTTGGCACGAGCGTCGACGAGGAAGATTGTGGATCGGCTCTGGCTGTGTGGAATTTTGGACGATGATTTATCATTCCGGACATCGGTCGAATACCCCGCAGCAATTCTTGAGAAGCAAAATACACTGCTATAGGTTCAATCGGTCGGAGATTTGCGAAACCACCCAAAGCCCTTCACCTAATATCCAAGAAATGCTTCAATGAGAATATTGACCATAGGGGGAACATTCAATCCGATCCATATCGGGCACATTCGACTCGCTGTAGAGGCGTCTGAAGCTTTGGGTTTCGATCGTATAGAGTGGATCCCTTGCTTCTCGCCAGGCCACAAAAAAGCGACTGACCTGTTGCCTTACGCCCTCCGTGTGGAGTTGGTGCGTCTCGCCACGCATGATCTTTATGGGAGCGTCGTCAACGACATCGAGAGCCGACTGCCGACCCCTTCTTTCACATACCAGACACTGTCCGCTCTAGCCACGGCGGAGTCGTGTGCGGAGCGGTTTTTTGTCGTCGGTCAGGATGAGTTCTGCCGCCTTCATCTTTGGTACCGAGGGCGCTATCTCGTATCGCTCGCCCATCTGTTGATAACGGGAAATTCTGGGGCTGGGCCGACGGCATTTCATGAGACCCTTGATCGTTTTTGGCCCGATAGCCGACAGACGGATCCACCACCGAGTCTACCCGCCGCTTATGAATTCAGATCGGGCCGCCGTGCCTTGTTTCTGCCGCTACCGTATCTGGAGATTCGCTCGTCCCTTGTCCGGAAACGATGGCTCGCCGGTCGCGATCTTCGCCACTTACTTCCGACGGGTGTCCTCGATGAGTTGATCTCCCACCGGAGCCTGGTTTCCGAGACATGGCGACAAGCCTTGGCCAGCGCCTAACACGACAGTGTACGTATCGGACCGTTGCCGAGTGCAAAGAGAGCACCATTGGCAACATCCGGCAGGATACGCGTCCCAAAGACCAGAGCGGTGCGTGAAACGGTCATGGACGGCCAAGGGCCAAACCTGGCTCCGAGGCCTTTCAGAAGTGCAATGGCAGTAGGGGTCACCGTTTCCCCTTCAGACGGGATTCCTCTGACCGGCATGCCTTGGATCAGGTCCAGCACTGCCGGCGCGGGCGCCGGAAGTAGGCCATGGCTGCATCGGATGGTTCCGTCGCAAAGCGGAAGGGGACCGCAAACCAGCTCGGTCGGATCCATGCGATCGAAAAGGATACAGGCCAGGCACATGTCGAGAATGCTATCCAGTGCTCCCACCTCATGGAAAGTCACGGCCTCTGTGGGGATGCCATGGATCCGCCCCTCGGCCTCGGCCAGTAGGGTAAAGCTGACCTCCGCCAGTTGCCGGGCCCTAGGTGACATGGTCTCAGCGGCAAAGATGATCCGTCGGATATCATTCAGGGTGCGATGGCTATGCTCGTGGGGCAGACTGACCCGGCAGGCCCAGCCATAGACCTCATTGACGGCCCTTCGCTCCAGACGGATACAGCCCTCAGGTAGCCCGATGCCGGCGGCGAACGCGCTCAGCTCATCATTTTCCACGCAAGCAAGCCGCGCTAGGCCAGCAACCAGCATATCGCCAGAAAGGCCGCTGGCTGGACGGATCAGTATGAAGCTGCCCTGAACCGGCGTGAGTGCTGGGTCTGTCACTTCCCGCCCGTACTCGTGAAGATGGTCGGAAGCGGAGTGGCCATGATGGTGATGGGAATGCCCATGACCATATCCGTGGGCATGATCGCTGTGATCGATTGAATGGCGATGGCGTTCCATGCTCACGGGTATAGCAGCCTCACGATCCGAGCTGCAGCGCAGGCCGCACCATAGCCGTTGTCGATATTGAATACGCCTACGCCCGGGGCACAACTGGTCAACATGCTATGCTGAGCCGTTTCGCCCTGGTTGGCAACCCCATAGCCTATGGAAGTGGGCACTGCTAGCAACGGTTGCGGTGTCAGGCCTCCAAGCACGGAAGCAAGGGCAGCATCAAGACCAGCCACTACGATGACCACATCATGGGCATTGATCTTCGGCAGCCTCTCCAGCAGTCGCCACAATCCAGCAACACCGCAATCCTCGAATATCGTCCATTCAATCCTGAGAAACTCCAAAGTTCGTGCCGCTTCCCAAGCGGCATGCCCATCCGCGGTTCCAGCGGAAACGATAGCCACCTTTCCCTTGGGCTTACACGGGAGGATTTCACCCCAGGCCGTTCGAGATAGCGGATGATAATCAACACCCGCACGTGCCGTTTCGGGAAGGGCAGCAAAGACCTCCGGAGCCAGCCGGGTGAACAACACAGAATGCTCACTGCCCCGCCCAAATGTTGTGAGCAGATCGGCCAGTGTTCCCAAGGGTTTCCCCTCGCATAACACCGCTTCAGGCAAACCGATGCGGGCTGCGCGGGCATAGTCGAAGACGACATCCTTCATTAACACCTCCCAGATGCCGTCGCCTCATTTTTCAGAAAAGCGGACCCCTGTCGATAGGGCCTGACGCCGGCGAAGGGTCTACCTTGGGAAGTACACATCAGTCGCGCAATGGTCTCGATCTGGCCCTTTGCAGCGGCAAGTTCCGCCACGCCTACTTCGATGGCAACACCGTCCATAGTAATGCGGCAGCGGATGGTGGCACTATCACCTAAAACCTCGCGCATCCGGCACTCTACTTGATCGATGAAAGTCATCTCGGCCGGTTCAATTCTGATACCGGTTTCTACTCGGCTGGCCAGACAGGGCTGTGCCGGCAGGTCCACAATATCTTTCAGTGCATGCCAGCGGGCAATAGCCCGGATGTCATTCTTGTCAATACCGCTAGCAATGAAAGGATGGACGATCCCGCGCTCCGCTGCCGCCGTCAGACCAGGCCGGAAGTCATTCAGGTCGTCCAGATTAGCTCCGGACGCGACGGTTCCTTGGACCAGGGCATGAATGCGATTGTAAAGATGGGACTTGCAGTAATAACAGCGATCCACCGGGTTGGCGCGATAGATGGGGTCAGCGAATTCTCCGGCGTCAACGATGGTCAAGTCCCACCCTTCCCGCGCCGCATAGGCCTCAACCCGTTCTGTAGCCTTAGGTGGCACTGCGGGAGAAACAGCATGTACCATGGCCGCGGGGTGTGGCGACAAACGGTGTGCGATAAAAGCGAGAGTCATGCTGTCTATACCTCCGCTAACAGCGATGGCAATACGCGTGTGCCGCCCCAATTCTTGCAACAGACGAGCCTGAAGTTCTATTGTCGACATGCCCAACTCCTAATATATGTTTTGCGCTTTGGATAACCTTACGATGCCGGCAAGCCCCGGTACGAGACCGGCGACGCAGTCGCCAAACGAGGTGGCCAGGCAACCATACAACGGAGGCGCTGGCTCGATCATTTACGCGATGCGTCAGCGGGGTCGCAGGCGCCCTGTCGAGGAGCGGCGCGTTTCGCAATAATGTCGAATTTGATATCCACCATAGGCGCATCGATGACGGCGCGCCCAATATCCAAGATGTCCACGTCGTGGGTCGCGATCTTGGGGATGTCTTCCAACTCGATATCTCCGGCAAAGGCGATAGTGACAAACGGGCGACGCCCGGATTCCCGCACTATCGATGCCACCAAGTCGAGATCATCCAACCGCCCAGTGTCCACCATCAGAATCTCAGCCCCCAACTCGATAGCGGTGTGGGCCTCTGTGGCGATATCCTCCACCAAACCCCGCAGTTGAATGGCGCGGACATGGCCGGTCATGCTGGCGACCGCAGCAAGTGTTTGGCGCACGCTACCGAAGATGCGCACATAGTTTTTGTCCAGATAGAGAAAGGGGCCGTTGGCTATACGACCGCTACCGCCGCCGCAATGGACGGCCTTGCGGACCTGGTCCTTAACCTCGGACGGCATCTTTTTAGCAGCGCCGGATACTACACGCACCTTGCCGGCAGCAAGATCTCGGGCCTTGCGGGCAGCACGGGCGATACCCGAGGGCTTAGCGATGGCACCAGGCACACAATCCTCGGCCATGGCGACTGCTTTGGCGGAGCCGGTGAACGTAAGAATGGGACTTTCCGGTGTCGCGTCGGCACCGTCCCTGACGGCGTCCAGCACTTCGCAGTCCAGGACCTCCACCTTGCGGCGGGCCAGTTCGACGCCGCAAACCAATCCAGGGGTAGTGACCCGGACCTCTGCGATGTATCGTCTCTCCATAACAGAAGCGAAAATGTCGTCCCTAAGGTCGTGATTTCCGGCGTTGTCAGACATCCCCCTGTACCCCGTTCTAGACGTCGTTACGAGATTGAGGTGCATCGGCTGGAACTATACCGTCGATTGCGTGGGCCTCGCTGGGGTGGGGGGAGCGGAGGTAACAGCTGAGAACCGTGGCTCCACCGAGGACGATACCGATCACGTCGGTCAGCATTCCGCCGTGAACGAGCAGGACTCCAGCAACGATCATCATGCCCCGCACCAACCTGTTGAGATCCCGTCGGAAATAGCCGACGGTCGCCGCCGAGATGAAGAACACGCCCGCCAGGCCGGTAGTGGTGACGTAGAGAATCTCCGGCCAGGATCCCTTCATCAACATCGCCGGGAATGAAGTGAACATGAAAGGAAGGATAAAGCCTGGGAGGGCGATCTTCCACGCCATGTAGCCAGTCGCCATCGGCGACGAGCCGGAGATCCCAGCGGCGGCGAAGGCGCCGAGCGAGACGGGTGGAGTAATGAAGGAGTACATACCGTAGTAGAAGACGAACAAGTGCGCAGCCATTGGATCGATCCCCATTTTGATTATGGCCGGGGCAACCAGCACAGCGAGAATAACGTAACAGGCAGTGGTAGTCAGACCCATTCCGAGAATAAGGGAAACGAACATCGTGAGAACGAGCAAGATCATTAAATTTCCCCCGGCTATCCCGGTAAGAATGCTCGACAGCTGCAGCCCGAGTCCGGTGAGGGAGAGGATACCAATGATGATTCCGGCAGTAGCACACGCAGTGGCTACCTCCAGCATCGTCATCCCCGCCTGCCGGAACATGTCGATCAGCTTAGTGAAGGTGAGTCGCCCTTCCTTCTGAATGAAGCCAATAGCGAGGGTGATAAGAATAGCGAAGAAAGCTGAACGGGTTGGTGACCAGCCGAGAGAGGCCATCATCACCACCAGAGCGACGAGGGGGATGAGCTGATAATACTTGCCCTGCCTGCGCTTCCGATACTCGCGGATCTCTTCATCGGGCAACGCCTTCAAGCCACCCCGTGCCGCCTCCAAGTGCACGTAAATGAAAAGCGCCACGTAGAAAAGAATAGCCGGTATGACAGCAGCCTTGATCACCTCCAAGTACGGAACTCGCAGAAACTCAGCGATTATGAAAGCGGCCGCCCCCATGATCGGGGGCATTATCTGTCCGCCAGTGGACGTGCAGGCTTCCACCGCCCCGGCAACCACCGGTCGGTACCCCGAGCGTTTCATCAGCGGGATCGTGAAGGAGCCGGTTCCCATCACGTTGGCGATGACGCTGCCGCTGAGAGTTCCC
Source organism: Pseudomonadota bacterium (assembly GCA_008501635.1). Lineage (NCBI taxonomy): Bacteria > Pseudomonadati > Pseudomonadota > Pseudomonadota bacterium. The sequence continues at coordinate 247,365 of QQUJ01000017.1, read as the reverse complement.
ATCATGGCGCTGCCCACCACCGCCGCCTTGGCCGGCGCCCCCCTACTACGGCCGAAGTAGCTCATCACCAGATCAATGAAATACTGTCCAGCTCCCGTGGCGTTGAGAAAAGTGGCAAAGATGATGAAGATGACGACCACCGTTGCAGAAACGCTGAGCGGCACCGTGAATATTCCCTCGGTGGTCAACGATAGATGACTGATAAGGCGGTCCACCTCAAATCCACCGTGGGCTAGGATACCCGGGAGCTTGTCGCCGAAGAAGCCATAGAGAATGGCTGTACCGGCGATGAAGGGGAGGGGCCACCCTATGACCCGGCGGGTCGCTTCCATTAGTAGGAGGATAAGGGCAGCGCCAGCGGCCAAGTCAATCATATTGGCGATTCCCAGACGAAAGGCAATCTCCTCCGAATTAAGGTACAGGTAACCGCCAACCGCCAGCGCTACCAGGGTCAATATCACGTCCAAGAGCCGCCAGGCGCCGTTGACGCCCGCGTGGACTGGCTTGTTGAGAAAGACTAGAACTAGGATGAAGGTGATGTGGATCACCCTCTGATCCATGGCACCAAGCGTTCCCCAGCCTGCGGTATAGAGATGAAAAAGACCGAACAGGATGCAGACCAGCTTCGTGATGTGTGCTGTGGCTGATTGAAAAAAACTATTGAACGAGGTCATGAGCGTAGTTTCCCCAACAGGATCTGGATCCTCGGCCTCCGAATTGTTTGAAGAGAAAATTGCGTGAAGTCTTTAGGGATATCTGTCAGGAACAGCGGAGGATCATCCCCAACAACCAGCCAGATCGGGGTGCTTCGAGCAATGGAAAACTTGATTTCTCCCGGTACGGAACGCCTGAATACCACCTCATAGCCGGTTCCTTTGGACTTCCGCGGTAGCTCCCCAATCGGGTCGTAGTAGTTGAGGGCGTCAAATGAGCCGAAATAAACCGATTTCAGCAGTAATCCGCTCTTTTGCACGAAATAGGTCTCGACTTGTTCAACCTTGTACAACGAATGCTCAAAACCGATGCCTATCCTCCCTCCAGGAGCAACGGAAAGGATCACAGAGTGTTCTCGGTTGCCAGCCATGGAGGAAAGGTTCAACTGTACCCTCGTTACGGGGAGAAGCAGGTATCCCCCCATCAAGACCAGCGCCAAGCCCAGCGTCGCCCAGATTGCAACAGTTCGCGCTTTCTTCATCGAAATGGTTGCAATCGTCGTCACTAGCGGTACGGAGGGGAGGTCCGTTTTCTATCGGCACCTCCCCTGTGGCCACGCTTCAGTTCAACTTGTTCTTTTCCTGCAGGTATTTCTTCGCCCCCGGGTGGAACGGGATGGCGATGCCATCAGTGGCCGTTTGCAGGTTCCATTTGGCGCCAGCGGGGTGAATGGCGGCCAGTTCATCGGTATGCTCCAAGATCGTCCTGATGAACTGGTGCACGACCTCTTCCGGCACGTCGCTATTGGTGATCAGGATTGCCGGCGCGGCGAGAGTTGTTACTGGCGCATCCTGCCCGGTATAGGTGTTGGCTGCGATAACCGCCTTAGAATAGTAGGGATAGTTTTTCTTGAGGAAGGCGAACTTGCTCTCCTCCACCGGCAAGAAATTGATTTTCGTTGTGGTGGCCAAGTCAAGCATGGACGAAGTCGGAATACCAGCGAAAACCGCTGACGCATCGATGTTACCGTCTTTCAATCCCTCCACCATCTCGGCGTAGGTGAGAAAAGCGGCTTGATAGTCGTCAGATTTCAAGTCGTAGGCTTCGAGCGCAGCCATAGTCAGGAATTTTGACGGACTTCCCGGGGCGCCCAGAGCGACCTTTTTACCTCTTAAATCGGTAAAGTTCTTGATCCCCGAGGATTTCAAGGAGGCCGCCTGCAGGAGGGAGGCATGACCAGCCGTCACTGCCCGCAGATTGTCGTACTTCGCCTTACCACTGAATTCCCGCCCGCCGATGGTAGCAAAATAGGCAGAATCGGGCATAACGATGGCGAAATCCACCTTCTTGTTGGCAACCAAGTGGATGTTCTCAATGCTCGCCGCAGTCGACTGCACAACCAGCTTGTAATCAGGCATGTACTTGGAAACCAAGGTCGCCATACCGCTGCCGATGGCGAAGTAGGTGCCGCCGCTACCACCGGTCGCTATCGAAAGCACTTTTTGGTCGGCTGCCCAGGAACCGGGCACGGCGCCCAAGAGGGCCAACCCAAAGACCGCAAGAGACATCGAACCTTTTTTCAGAATCCCCTTCGCTTCTGTTTTCTTCATTTGCGCGTCTCCTTTTAGACGTTGTGATCTCATGTCGGTAGAGTCATGGAACGAGTGGGGCCAGGAGCCGTCGAAACCTAGCACCTCGCCCCCATTACCACCCCTATTGTTGTTGTTGCGCTTACAAAACGTACTTAGATTTAATGAACGATGCCGCGCTGCTTGAGCCACATAGGCATCAGCACATCATCTACAGTGGATGAGATTTCTGGCGCGAGTCGATACATCTGTTCCGCTAAAGGTTCGCTGACGTTGAACCCGCCAACGGCGCCGTCGAAGACCAATATGTTGTCGGTCTTGGCGAAGTTACGGCTGAAGTTCACCGCCTTGGGTAGACTGTCCACTTCAACGGCGTACTTCATGAACTCGCTATTTTGCTCGTCTACCTCCAATAGCTTCGCTTGCGCCCCAACGACCAGAACCGGCATTTGTTTGGGAAAGAAGGTTCCTGGATAGCCCTTCGAACAATAGTTCAACACCACCGCTTTAATGGCCGGGTTCGGAGGAGTTAGCACGTTGGTGACCAAAGGCTTCACATCCGGGTACAGCATATCTGTGTAGCGAGTAAATGGCGTTACTTGCCTGAGATCGAATTCATCGACATTGGCATTCAAAAAATTCCCGAAAAGAATCCCTCCCGCAGTCGTATATGGGATCGGACCCGGATAGTCGAGGATGATGATGGCTTTGTCGATCGCTCCCAATAAAGTGAGCAGCTTGCCATACCAACGCAGGTTCAGTTTGCAGAACTCTTTGTCCTGCGCCACGAGATCTTCGTTGGCGTCAACACCCATGATCCCTTCCGGTCCTACCTGCAACATGCAGCCGCAAAGGTAGCGCTTTTGTACATGTTCTGATTCCCAAATGAGCCGGGGCAATAGATTGGCCATGCGCGGACCGGTGCTCTGATGATAGGACGAGCGGGTCTCAATAGTCGCATAGGACATGGCAAAGGGCTTGAACAGGCGCCCGAGTTGGCGATGATAATGCAGTTCCCTTACGTCGTTGTTGTGCGCGTGAACGATCCAGCGGGCATCGTAAGCCTTGGCTATACCATAGAGTCTTCCGATCTCTGTTTCGATGGGTACGCCTCGGTCGACAGGAGCGATTCCTTCGGCCTTACCATGGAAGTACTCTTTCAATCCAAACTTCTCGATATATTCCTCGGTCTCCCGAAAACGTAGCCCGACCCCGGCACGCAACCGAATATCCTTGGCGCCAGTGCGGCGTTCAATTTCGTCACGAAGGGTGCGGATCATCTCCACATAGGCATGACCGCCATATATAGAGTACCCATGGTGGGAGGTCAGGATATTGACCGAATCGTTGGGTCGGACACGCTCGAGATTCACCTTTTCGAGCGTCTGGATGGTCTTGGTCCGGATGATGTCGCACATCGCCTCCGGCGATGCGGCAGTGACAGGGGTTTCAGGGATCGGGAACAGGTCTTTTGTACGTATCGAAATCAGTCCGGGCAGATCCACGGCCCGCATCTTGAGATCGCTCGGAGAGATGTTGTAGTACGACGCTCTCGGTTCGACGGGTTGCAACGTGGACAAAGACATCGTCAGACCTCATTTGGATAGAGTTGCAGAGCAAGCTGATAATCATCCTCGACGAAATACTCGGGATACTTCTGTCGCACCTCAGGCGGGATATCCCAGATGGTGATATACGACCCATACCACTGCCATCCAGGCGCCTTGCCGACTTCGATTCCGGCGGCTTTCAGCAACCTGAGTACCGCCGTCACGCACAGTACGCCGCAGCCCGTGCGGATACCTGTGGCGAGAGACAGGCTTTCAGGTGTGGTGTGCCCGAGAAGTATTGCGGCCGCCACTTCGCGAGCCTGTGTCTGCCGGCAGAAGCAAATCACTTGCTCCTCGTGCATGTGAGCGGCCAAGCAAATTCGTTTAACTTCAGCCGAGTCAGCCTTGGTCCAGTCGATCCCAAATGACAGAGGTTCGCTTCGGGGCTCCATGCCGATGGCATGTTCCGGGCAACGCGTGAAACAGATTGTACAATCCAGGCATTTATCGTTATCGATGCGAATGAAGTGCTTTTTGTCGATTATTTCTCGCCAGATGGCTTCGGTTGGGCAGTCCCTGATGCATACCGGACATCTCGTACAGAGCTTATCGTCGATTACCGCCACGCGGTTTACCGATGGCATAATCACTTACCTCCTGAGATACCGTTGATAGCTAAGTTCTGCGCGCCAACTTCGCCTGACATTTCCCCTCGATACCTGAGCAGCATTTCGTATCCGGCGGCCATGTGGGCGAGATAGGCGTGATTGGTTGCGGCGGGATCTCGACTCTCCAAGCATTGGATGATCAACGCGTGCTCACGCATGGTCGACTGGGCTCGTTGAGGGAACATCACGAAAATGGCATTAGTGCGGGGATAGATCGACCCCACGTGTTCGATCTCCCGTATCAAAACCGGATTTTCACTCGCTTCGAAAAGCACAGTATGGAATTGGCGGTTTAACTGCGAGAAGGATTGCATACCCCCCTCACGCATCGCGGTAGCCATTTCAGAATCCAGCCTCTTCAATTCCGCGAGGGAATTCGCTGAAATTCGCGTAGCGGCACGCTTTGCCGCCTCCCCTTCGAGCAGTTGGCGCACTTCGAACAAGTGGATGTAATGGCCGAAATCGGGGGATGTCACCCGGAAACCGACGTGGGGCGTGTATTCCAGCAATCCCTCAGCCTCCAGACGCTGCATAGCCTCGCGGACCGGAATATCACTTGTGCTCAACTCTCTGGCAATCTGCGAGATGCCGATCTTCTCTCCCGGCAGATAGCGCCCTTCTGCAATGGCGGTCTTTATCGCCCCATAGGCGATACGCGACTTGGTGTCGAAACGTATGATTTGCTCAACCAAGATCCGATCCCCCTCTCCGCATAGGCGCAAGGGATCATATATGATGTAGGTTTACACGTCAATATAATATATGATATGTATTTTATGGCAGATTGATACTGGTACGGCTGCGGTAAGCACCAGACCACACAGTCCTTCCCCAATTGATTCCGTTCGTTGCGGCAACTGGGGCCAACAATGGAGATCGTATGGCTAAGGTGGCGAATTTTGACAGCATTCGACGGATCATCGCTCGTGAGGGTGTCGATCGGCGGGTGTTCTCGGGAAAAAACAGTACGGTGGTGATGAACGAAATACAGGCATCCGCATGCCCGGCCATTCACAGCCATCCCCACGAGCAAATTACCTATATTTTGTTAGGCGAGTGCGAATTCTATCTGGGTGATGAGACAATTCGTATGAGCAAAGGCGATGTCGTACTCGTCCCCTCCAACGTTAAGCACGGACTGCGCCCTCTCGGAGACACGCCGATCCTGAACCTGGACGTCTTCAGCCCAATCCGTGAAGACTATTTGGTGTCGACGGGCGATGACCTTTAAGAAGGCGCTAGCCGCCTCCTCGGGCACGCCGCTGCTGGGCGCGTTTATCGGGATGGCATCACCGCCATTGGCGGAAATGGCTGCACGGGCAGGTTTCGATTTCATCATTTTTGATGGGGAGCACGGGGTTTTCTCCCGCCTTGAAATGGAGGAGTGCCTGCGTTCGGCACGATTTCGCGGGACTCCAGCGATAGTACGCACAGCCGATGCCGACCCGACTGGAATTCAAGCCGCCCTCGACTCTGGCGCTACCGGAATCCAGGTTCCATCAGTTGTGACTGCAGCCGAGGCGGATGCAATCGTAATCGCCAGCCAATTTCCGCCTAGAGGGCGCCGTGGATTCGGCTCAACCACTTCGACCGCCGGATATGGCTTTAGGCAGCGCTCCGATGTGATGAGCGAGGCGCAGGCGGAAACCGTGGTTGCCATCCAAGTGGAAAGCCGTCGAGGAGTTGATCAATTGACCCATATCCTGACCGTTGAAGGTGTTGATGCGGTTTTTTTGGGAACGAGCGATTTGTCATTGGACTATGGCTTCCCAACGCCTGCCGATCAACGAATGGTTGGTCTGCTCCAGAAGCTCATCCCTATGATAGTTGCATCAGGCAAGGCATGCGGTGTCCACGTTACAGATTTGGAACAGATAAACCCGTTGCGGAGCCTCGGGGTCCGCTACTTCACCGTCTCCGTCATGGCCCTGATCGTCCAGTCCCTACAGGCAGCGGTGAAGGATTTTCGCTCGCATGTTGAGTATTGAAGGAGGGCGTGCCATGACCGTGCATCTATTCAACAAACGCGAACTCAGAATCACCGGGTTGAGCTTGACGGATGTAGACCTCGACCTGATCGCGGCTGCGGTCGCCGATAGCCTCACTCTGTCGCCTGAAGACGTACTGGTTGTCGATGCGCATTCGGATCAGCTGACCCTCGATCTCCTGAGCGACCCCGACGACATCGGCCGGTTGGCGGGTAAGAGACGGGCTCTCCTTGAATCGCTATCGTGTATCCCGGGTCTTTCCGTGGGCACGGAAACGGAAATCCATTCGGACGGCATTCTGGGAGTAATCAATCTCTCTCCCGAACGCGCAGAGACTCTTCCGGGAGCGATGTCCGACTTCCGTGGCCAATTACGCGAGAAACTCGCTAGGAAAGTCATGATTCTTCCAACCGGTCGCGAGATCATGGCTGGAAACGTGATGGATACCAATACCCCCTTCTTGATGGAGTTGTTCACTATCAATGGCTATGAGGCGAAAGCGGGCTCGGTTGTCGACGACGACATCGACGTTGCTATCGGTGCTTTGACGGACGCCATAGGCCGGGGATTCGGTCTGGTTGTCTCCACGGGCGGCACCGGCGCCGAACTCAAGGACTGCATGGTCGAGGCGATCACGGCCCTGGCCCCTGACGCCGCGACGCCGTACGTTGTGCAGTATCAAAGAGGTCACGGACGCCATTATAAGGAAGGCGTTCGAATCGCTGTGGGGCACGTGGAACAGACAATGCTCGTGGCCTTGACGGGACCTCATGCCGAAGTAAAAGAGGCAGCACCGGTGCTGATTGAGGGATTGCGCCAAGGGTATGATCGAGAATGCCTAGCGGGAAATATCGTCGATGTTTTGCACGCACGACTCCATGGTACACCGGTCATCGGATAGGAGCACGGGAAGCCGCCCATCTAACGTCATGACATAAGCGGTCCGCGTCTTGGCACTCAATCGCAACACCGCGACTATTTAAGGTCGCGAAACCAAAGAGCTAAGCACGCTATCGGATCACGTGCTGCAGATGTATCGACCGGTTTTGATGGTACGGCTTCAGTGTAGCCATCTCCGATCATCCAAGTGTGAACGTCGCGCATGATTTTCTCGATCGGCTAGCCGCGGGCCGGACCGTTACCTTATCGGTTTATGACTACATTACAGATCCTTAGACAGAAGTGGGAAAAGAGTCTATGCGAGAGCAGAGACATAACAGCCAGTGCACCGTGTCGTTTTCCATGTTGATGAAAATGACCCTGCGCGCATGAATCTCACGCTCAACAACGCGGCCAACGTGGATGCGTACTACAAGGACAAAGCCGAAGAGGTGGAGATCGAAATCGTCGCCTACGGCCCGGGGCTGCACATGCTGCGCGCCGATACGTCACCGGTAAAAGACCGCGTCCAATCTTTTTCGCAGAACTTCTCCAATATTTCGTTCATGGCCTGCGGCAACACCATGAAGGGAATGGGCAGGAAGGAGAACCAGGAGATCGCGCTGCTGTCACCGGCCAAGGTGGTACCGGCCGGTGTGGTCCATCTCATGGAGCGCCAGCAAGAGGGCTGGGCTTATATTCGTCCCTAGCCAACCAATCCCGTTACCGTCTTTGTCACCAGCGCCGCCACCCCGAGGTTCGGGGGTGGCAGCCCGGCGAATCGACATCCAGTGGGGAGTCAAGGCGGGGCTGTCTCGCTGACAAACAACCCCGCACTACACCGCGCACGGCGGGTCGCTAAACCGCTTCCAAACTGTGCTGGCGCACTACCTCGCCTACCAGTAAAGCCGCGGGGTAGAGCACCTCCTCCTCAGAGCGTGCGTGCTCGCCCAGATCATCACAAAACTCCACGATGTCCTGGCGGCCCGACTCTTTGGCAGCGCTCCTGAGTTGCTGAACGGCCGACCTGATAGCCTCATGCTCTTCAAGCATACGGGGTAGCTCTTCGGCCAGTGCCTCCGTGTATTCCAGCACCTGGTCCATCTCACTTCGATACTCGCCCTTGGCTAGCGGGGCCAGCAAACCCAGCGGCGGCATCGCGATCTCTTCCTCGCGCACAAAGTGCGGATGCAGCTTGTCGATCAGGTTTTGGGTGGCGGCAGCGACTGCACCACCTGCCTCCAAGGCCTCGTGCAATCGACCATGCAGAGCCGCATGTTCACGAGTCAACGTTTCGGGAATTGAAAATTTCATGGCACTATCTCCTATCGGTTGCTGTTCGTTCATACCTCAGTCGCTTTCCACGTTGACTGAGATTCTGGCTACATAGTGCACATCGCTGAATTGGTAGTCTGCAACTTAAGTAGCAGAGAGCATGAGATGGACGATATTCGAGACGCGCTGCTATCCGTTCCCTATTTCAAGAGGCTAAACACCGAGGCGGTCGCCGCGTTGGCTGATAGGGCCAACGTGCGGAAATGCCAAACTGGAGAGGCGATACTGATCCAGGACGACCCCTGCGCAGGGCTGGGGGTGGTGGTGTCCGGTCGGGTTCGCGTGCTGCGTACATCCAGCGAAGGCCGTGAGCAGGTTCTGCGAATTCTCGGGCCTGGTCGCAGTTTTAACGATGTCGCCGCTATCGATGGCGAACCCAATCCGGCCACGGTGGTAGCCACGAAGGACAGCAAAGTGGTTTTACTGTCTCGTCCCGCACTGATGCGTTTGCTAGACGCGCAACCGGATATAACCAAGGCCATGTTGTTGCTGATGGCGCACCGGCAGAGATTCTTGGTGGAAATGATCGAGGACGCCGCCCTGCACTCCGTAGTGGGTCGTGTTGCACGATTGCTGCTGCGTTGCGCATCCGGCAACCAGCCCCTCATCGAGGGTGCCGCCGATGCCTGTCAGCGAGTCACGCAGCAGGACATCGCCGCAATGGCGGGCTCCGTGCGCGAAGTGGTGCAACGGGCCCTCAAACTCCTGGAGCAGGAAGGCGCGATCCGCCTGGGGCGTGCGGAGATCATCATCGTAGACACCAATATCCTCACCGTCTATTCCACCGAATAGCCAGGCGCCCTAGCAGGGCGGGCAGGTTTTACCTCACGCCTGACAAACGAATTCTCAGGCCCCCGTCATCCGTCTATCTGGCAGATGGTTATGATGTCCGCCTCTTCTCGTCGGCTAGTCCGGCACCGTGCGATCCAGGCGACGATAGGCAATTGCTTCACTAAGATATGGCACCTGCAACCGATCACTGCCGTCCAGATCGGCTATGGTGCGCGCCACCCGCAGGATGCGGTGATAGGCGCGCGCCGAAAGACCGAGGCGCTCCACCGCCTGTTCCAGAAGCTGCTGCCCCGCCGCATCGAGGCGGCAACTCTGTTCCACCTCCCGATTGTTCAGCTTGAAATTGGGCTTGCCGGCACGCTGCAGCTGGCGGTTGCGGGCGGCGACCACCCGCTCACGTACCGCCGCGCTGGTCTCCGGCGGTGGCGATACACTGCCCGCCACGACCCGGTGCGGAAGCCGCGGCACCTCCACATGCAGGTCGATGCGGTCCAACAACGGTCCCGAAAGCCGATTGCGATAGCGCTGGACCTGGTCCATCGTGCAACGACAACGTCCGCTGGGATCACCCAGATACCCGCATGGGCAGGGATTCATTGCCGCAATCAGCTGAAACTGGGCAGGGAACTCAGCCTGCCGGGCTGCGCGGGATATGGTTACCCGTCCCGATTCCAGCGGTTCGCGCAGCACTTCGAGAACGCGGCGATCAAACTCCGGCAACTCGTCGAGGAACATGACGCCGTTGTGGGCCAGCGAAATCTCTCCCGGCCGCGGGTTACTACCACCACCCACCAATGCCACCCCTGAGGCGGTATGGTGCGGAGCCCGGAACGGTCGCTGCCGCCAGCGATTGGCGTGAAACCCCCGGTCGCTGATGGAGGCGACGGCCGCGGTAGCCAGCGCCTCCTCGTCGCTGAGTGGCGGCAGAATACCGGGCAGGCGACTGGCCAGCATGGTCTTGCCGGTCCCGGGCGGGCCGATCATCAGCAGCGAATGTCCACCGGCAGCCGCGACCTCGAGGGCACGGCGCGCCTGATGCTGGCCACGCACGTCGGCCAGCTCCGGAGTCTCGAACGCCATGGTATCCCGGTGGGCGTCAAGCGCCGCATCGATGGGCGCGGCGCCGGTCAGATGGCCGCACACCTCGAGCAGATGCGCCGCGCCGTAGACCTCCCCATCGGCCACCAATGCCGCCTCCTGGACGTTGCTTTCGGGCACCAACAGTGCCCTTCGCGCAGCGCGCGCCTGGAGTGCGGCGGGCAGCCCGCCACGCACCGCGCGCAGATCACCACCCAGCGCAAGCTCGCCGAGAAACTCGCAGCGTTCAAGCGGTGCCTGCGGGATTTGCCCCGATGCCGCCAGGATGCCCAGCGCAATCGGCAAATCAAAGCGGCCACCCTCCTTGGGCAGATCCGCCGGGGCAAGATTGATGGTGATGCGTCGTGCCGGGAATTCGAACCCCGCATTGAGCAGCGCGCCGCGCACACGATCCTTGCTCTCGCGCACGGCCGCCTCGGGCAGGCCGACGATGGAAAGGTTGGGAAGCCCGTTGGAGAGGTGGACCTCCACGGTCACCAGCGGGGCTTGAACGCCCTCCTGTGCACGGCTGTAGACAACGGCAAGAGGCATAACCTTCCTTGGTGAGCGTGACGCGGCACTCCCGACGCGCCAACAGATCTATTGTGCGGTGTCGTCGCCCTTGGGTGCGCGTGGCGTGGCCTTGGCCTTTTTGCCGGCACCGAGGACCTTATCCTCCAGGGCCGCAACCTGTTTTTCAAGATCTTCAACCAGGGTTCGGGTGCGGATCAATACCTCGGTCTGCACGTCGAACTCCTCGCGGGTCACCAGGTCCATGCGTGAGAAGAATCCCTGCAGCACGGCACGAAAATTCTTCTCCACCTCCTGCTGCATCTCACGCAGTCCCGGGGGCAAAGCGCCCGCCAATGTCTTGGCAAGGTCGTCGAGCATTTTGGCGTTGATCACCGCGCCGCCTTTCTGGTTTTCGCTGGTTCTGAAGGCCGCATTGTTTCGCAACTCGATTACCTATGCAACGCGCTGCGCGTGCTAGAGACCCTGGTGGCTTCCGTCGCAATGCGGTTGCTTCTTGCTGCGTTTGCAACCGCATAGCCACACCTTTTTTCGCTCCATGAGCTCCAACTTCGTGGGTGTAAACCCGCTGCCCTTGTGCGATCCGTCGCAGAAGGGTTGACTCTTCGATCGCCCGCAGGCGCACCACCAGTAGGTGCCAGGCTCCAACTCCAGCGCGTAGGGACCTTTCTGGGCAACGGTGGGTTCGGGCATGACGCTGACTCCTTCATTGTTGCAACGCTCATAAGCTAAAGGTACAAGAGGGCAAACCCTACAAAGTCTAGCAAGTGGACCAGGTTTCACCCAGTGACACCCTGCAGGCCGAAGGGATCCGTTGTCACGGCATCGGCCCGCTGAGCCTGAGCGTGCGCGCAGGCGAGTGTCTTTGCATCTCCGGAGCATCGGGATCGGGGAAGAGCCTGCTGCTCCGGTCAATCGCGGATATGGAGCCCCACGAGGGTAGCGTAACCTGGCGCGGTACCGCGGCCGAGAAGCTGTCGGGTCCTCAGTGGCGACGGCGGATCGGCCTGCTGCCCGCTGAAAGCGAGTGGTGGGGAAGCCGGGTCAGCGACCATTTTGCCGATGCCAGTGCGGCTCAGCAATTGCCGGAGGTAGGACTGCCGACGGCGATGTGGCAGGCACGGATACGCGACCTCTCTACGGGCGAACGCCAGCGTCTGGCTTTGATACGCCTGCTGGCCAACCAGCCGCAGGTGTTGCTGCTCGACGAGCCGACCGCCAGTCTCGATCCAGAGAGCACACGGCGCATCGAGTCCCTGATCAGGCGTTACCAGCAGGAGCATGGTTCGCCAATCATCTGGGTCAGCCATGACCCGGAGCAGATCACCCGCGTTGCGAGCCGCCACTTGCGCCTCGACCGTGTTCTTAGCGAGATGAAACGCTCATGATCCTGCTCGATACCTGGGATCTGTTGATCGCCGCTGCGCTGATGCTGATTCTGGCTGCCCTGGCGATCTACATGCACCTCGGCATCGCCCATCAGGTTTTCGTTGCCGGTGTGAGGTGCGCCGCACAGCTGTTACTGGTCGGACTGGTGCTCAAGACCCTGTTCGAGCACGTCAACCTGCTGTGGGTAGTAGGGCTCAGCTTCTTGATGCTGCTGCTGGCGAGCCGGGAGATCCACGCCCGCCAGCGTCACCGGCTGGCGGGCTGGTGGAGTTTTGGGGTTGGCGGCATCTCGATGTTCATCTCCTCGTTCGCCGTGGCTGTGTTAGCCCTGACCGTCATCGTTGGGGCCGACCCCTGGTATCACCCCCAATACGCCATTCCTCTTTTAGGTATGCTTCTGGGTAATACCATGAACGGCGTTGCCATCGGGCTGGATCGCCTGACCAGCGGCGCCCACGAACGCCGCCGCGTCATCGAGGCGCGTCTGATTCTGGGCCACACCTGGCGCGAGGCGATTTCCGATGTGCTACGCGATGCCATTCGTTCCGGCACCATCCCCATCGTCAACGCCATGGCCGCCGCGGGCATCGTCAGCCTGCCAGGGATGATGACCGGGCAGATCCTGGCGGGGAGCCCACCGGTGGAGGCCGTCAAGTATCAGATCATGATCCTCTTCCTGGTCAGCGCGGGCACCGGCTTCGGCACTATCGCGGCAGTCTGGATCGCTGCCCGGCGGTTATTTGACGAGCGCCAGCGATTACGCCTCGACCATCTCAAGGATCAAGAAAAAAGTACATGACAAACAATGAGGTGAAGGGCTAACCTTACAGATATGCTCATCGAACCTATCAGGGTTACAATGTGATTGGTTTCACGGATAACCTCGGGATTTGGTTCTAACCTCTTTATATAGTGAAAACGGCATTGGGCCGAGAAAAGGTGGGCCACAGGATGACAACGGCAACTGACAAGGCACGGATTCCTACCCCCCGCGAAGAATCGCAAGGTAGAGCACCACTCGCTACGCTCGATCAGTGGGTGACGTTCCTGGCGGTCATCGACACGGGTGGATTCGCGCAAGCAGGCGAGTTTCTTCATTGCAGCCAATCGGGTGTCAGCTACACCATCAACAAACTGCAGGAGCGACTGGGCGTTCAGCTCTTCACCATGGAGGGTCGTAAAGCCATCCTGACCGAAGCCGGAAAAGCCATGGTCGACAAGGTGCGCGTGCTGCTCAAAGACGCTCTCGAGCTGGAGGCCATGGCCAAGCAGATCGCCTTCGGCCAGGATACCGAGATCCGTCTTACGGTCGACAAGGCCTTCCCCACCAGTTTGCTGGTCAACGCTTTCGGCATCTTCTCCCGCGAGTGCCCCGATACCCTGGTGCGGCTGCAGGAGGCCGCCAACCTCGACAGCGATGACCTTGCCGAGGCCACCGATGTGGCCATCGGTCCTCAGGTACCGCGCGATTGCCTCGCCGACTTTCTCATGGAAGTACGCCTGGTCGCCGTCGCCCATCCCAGCCATCCGCTTCACCAGCTGGACCGCACCCTGACCCAGGACGATCTGCGCCAGGAGACTCAGGTCATACTTACCGATTCCCGTACCGGCGACCGCCACTCCGGCTGGGTCAGCAGTTCGGGCAAATGGTACGTCGCGACCATGGAGACCGCCTCGGCCGTCATCAAGGCCGGCAACTGTTTCGGCTGGCTGCCCGAGCACCTGATCGAAGATGCGGTACGCAATGGCGATTTGAAGGTATTACCGCTGGAACGCGGGCGGGTGCGCTCCGTACCCATGTACCTGATCTATCCCAAGAATACCGGCGAGCACAATTCCACCTCCAAGCTGGCCACCATACTCAAACAGCTTTGCGGTTGAACGAATGCCGGTAGTACCGAGCAACACGCCGCGGGCAGGCCATCGCCTCCCGCGGCTTTTTTGTACCCCCTCGCACACCCCCCTTCTCACCGCGCTCCTGCTTGGTTTGATGCTGCTTGCATCTCCGGTCCACAGCGAGGTCTTTCGCTGGGTGGATGCCCAGGGTCGGGTGCACTTCGGCGATAAGCCTCCGAATAAGGAGGCCGCCGAGAGCGTGGCTATCGAATCGCAACCGCGATCGGCGCCCGCCGCACCCACCGAAGAGGCGCGCCGCGACAAACAGCAGCGACTGCTACGCGCCTGGAAGGAAGAGCGTCTGCAGCGCGAAGCGAAAGCGGCTAAAAGCAGAGCCGCGCAGGAGCACCGGGAGAAGAACTGTCACATCGCGCGGGACCAGCTGCGCACCTACCGCAACGCCAGCACGCTCTACGACCTCGACCAGCACGGCAAGCGCCGCATACTTAGCGATGCCGACCATAAAAAAGCGTTACGGGAAGCCGAGGAAAATGTAGCCCATTGGTGCGGATAATCTCCGGTAGTGGGTTGGCCCGCAAGCGCTGCACTAATCCCCGAGCGCGTCGATCATGAACTGTGGCTGGGCCAGAGCCGCCCGGTGTATTTCTGCGTTGTAATAGAGAGTTGCAAACGGACGGGACGCGGCATCCCGGGCACGGAACGAATCGATAGCCACTCCCTTGGAGGCGATGGTTCCACTCCACCAACCACTGGGATAGACGCATTGTGGGAACGGCAATGTACGACACTCCGGGAAGCCCACACCGCGCAGCGTCGCGTGGATCTCCTTTATCAGACGCATGTGGTAGAGAGGCGACTCACTCTGTAGCGCAAGCACGCCCTTCTCGCCCAGCACCCGGAAGCAGTCCTGATAGAAGGGAGCCTGAAACAGCCCCTCAGCGGGACCCACGGGATCGGTGCTGTCGATGATGATTACGTCCACACTGCCGGAATCCGCCTCGCGCATCCAGCGTATACCGTCGTCGAAGAGCAGGTGGGCGCGCGGGTCGTTGTTGGCCGCGCACAGCTCCGGAAAGAACTGCTCCGCAAGCCGCGTCACGCGCTCATCGATCTCGACCTGCAGCGCCGATTCGATGCCTGGGTGTTTAAGCACCTCGCGCAGCGTCCCGCAGTCGCCGCCGCCGATGATTGCCACCCGCTTGGGATCGGGATGCGTAAACAGCACCGGATGGCTCATCATCTCGTGATAAAGAAAATTGTCACGACTGGTGAGCATCACGTAGCCATCGATCACCATCAGATGACCAAACTTTTCCGTCCTGTAGATCTCGATATGCTGATACTCGGTCTGTTCGGCGTGTACCCGCTGCTCGATCTTGAGCGAGAACGCAGAACCGTCCGCGGTGTGAATTTCGGAAAACCAGGCTTTGGGATCGAGGCTCATGAGATTACCCTTGGACGAGATCGAGGATGACTTTGCGCGGGGTCGGCATTATAACCGCACCTTCGCAGACAAACACTTTTCTACCGGGCTGAGTTTCGGTAGGTTTGGCAGCCCACGCCTCCACCACCGATAGTGAAGCGATGACCGACTGGGATCTAGACACCGCGCGCGCCACCTACAACCTCCCGTATTGGTCCGAAGGCTATTTCGACGCCAATGCCAGCGGGCACCTGGTGGCACGCCCACGACGCGACGCCAGCCGCGGAGAGATCGATCTGCGGCAGCTGGTCGATGAGATCCATAAGGCAAATCTCACGTTGCCGGTTCTGGTACGTTTCAATGACATCGTGCGCGACCGTGTCGACACCCTGTGCGGCGCCTTCGCCGAGGCCATGAGCCGTCATGACTACAGCGGCGGCTACACGGCAGTCTACCCCATCAAGGTGAATCAGCAGCGCAGCGTGGTCGAGGCGCTGCACGGCCATGGCGGTGAGCGCGTGGGTCTGGAGGCCGGCAGCAAATCGGAACTGATGGCAGTGCTTGCCATGTCCAACCCGTCTAACGGCATTATTATCTGCAACGGCTACAAGGACCGCGAGTATATCCGTCTGGCGCTCATCGGTCGCCGCCTCGGTCACCGCATCCATATTGTCATCGAGAAGATCTCCGAACTCACGCTGGCGCTGGAGGAGGCTGCGAAACTGAGCGTCGACCCGCTGCTTGGCGTGCGCGTGCGCCCCGCCTCCATCGGCGCAGGAAAATGGCAGAACTCGGGTGGCGAGAAGTCCAAGTTCGGTCTTACCGCAGCGGGCGTGCTCGATGTGGTGGAGCAGCTGCGCGCCGCGGGCAAGCTCGATACATTGCAGTTGCTGCATATGCATCTCGGCTCGCAGATCCCGAATATCCGCGACATTCAACGCGCCATGCGCGAGGTGGCGCGCTACTACGTGGAGCTACAACGCATGGGCGTTCCACTTGGCTGTGTCGATGTCGGCGGCGGCCTCGGCATCGACTACGAAGGCACGCGTTCGCGCAGTTTCTGCTCCATGAACTACAGCGTCTCGGAGTACGCCAACAACATCGTCGCCGCCATGGCCGATGCCTGCGCGGCCCATGATCTGCCCAAGCCGCATCTGATTACTGAAGCCGGACGCGCCATGACCGCCCACCATGCGGTGCTGATCACCAACGTCATCGACGTCTCGCGGGTTCCTGCAGGCGGCGAATTGCCGCGAGACGATGACCATCCTGTGCTGCACAGCCTGTGGCTGGCCTTGAGCGAAGCCGATTCGCGCCCTGCGCTGGAGCTCTACCACGACGCCTTTCACCTGCGCGATGAGGCGCAGGAACTGTTCAGTCATGGCATGCTGTCCTTGGAGTTGCGCGCCCACGCCGAGCGTCTCTACTACGCCATCTGCTTGCGACTGCAGCGTCGCCTGGTCCCCGGTCAACGCGCCCACCGCGACGCCCTCGACGATCTCAACGAAAAACTCGCCGACCGCTACTTCGCCAATTTTTCGCTCTTTCAATCGGTACCCGACGCCTGGGCCATCGAGCAGATCTTTCCCGTGGTGCCGCTGCAAAGGCTCGATGAGCCTCCCACCCGCCGTGGTGTCATCGAAGACATCACCTGCGACTCCGATGGCCGCTTGGAGCGCTACGTGGACAACGAGGGCATCGACAGCACGCTGCCGCTGCACGAATTGCGCGAGGGTGAACCTTACCTGCTCGGCATCTTTCTGGTGGGCGCCTACCAGGAGATCCTTGGCGACATGCACAACCTCTTCGGCGACACCTGTTCGGTCAATGTGGAGCTGGACGGCAACGGGGGCTACCGACTCACCGAAGCGCTGCAGGGCGACACCGCCAGCGACCTGCTGCGCTACGTTCGCTTCGACCCCGAGGTATTGCTGTCACGCTACAAAGCGCAGATCGAAAGCGCCGGTCTCTGCGCCGCTGATGCGAAGCAGTTTCTGGTAGAGCTGGAGGCGGGGCTCAGCGGCTACACCTACCTGGAAGATTAATTTTTATGAGGCCGTCGGGAGTGGGGTGATGACGCCACCCCCGACGGTCGTATCAATTTACAGCTAAGCGCCTTAGGTAAAAGTTACCGAGTCACCATTACCGATATAGAGATCGCTGGCTGAACCCGAACCGCCGGTGCCTTTCACGACTGGGTACCCAAGCGTGGTCATCATTTCGACCGCGGGTAGGCCGGTACAGTGATTGCAGGCGATCTTCGAGAATCCGAATTGACCGATGGCACGCACCATCTCCTCCTGTTCGGGCTTGAGCGGGCCGAACGGCGCGATATGCAGGCCGCCGTAGACGCCGTACAGCTTGTCGCCCTCCGCCAGGTGTTCGCGTGCGTAGCCGGCGAACTTGAGAATGGTCTGATGACAACAGCCGGTGATGCAGACCACACCCTTGCCGGCGATGTTGGCATACAGGGACTGCTCGCCCTGAATCCCCAGAATGATGGGTAGATCGAATGTGGCTGCTGCCATGCCTGGTACCAGCGGATGGACCCCGCCGGGCGTGTGCTTGATGAGTTTGCCGGTGTGGTGCACCGCGTTCTCGACCCCGGGTACCGGGAACTTGCTGCCCTCGATTAGCTGAAAGGCCGGCTCATGAAAGGTGCTTGGCACCATGATGGTGATGTCCGGCTTCAGCCGCAGCACCGTCTCCAGGCCCCACAGATGATCCAGGTGTTCGTGGGTGATGAAGAGAAACTCGATCTCGCCGTCGCGCAACATGCGGTCGACGCCCGTCGCGGCAAATCGTTCGGCCATGTACTTGGGGTTCCAGCCTACATCCATGAGGAACCGATGGATGCTGCCGTCGAGTCCCTCGATCTCCACCAGGCTGCACGAGCCGGCACCATTATCCGGATCCCACTGAATCGACCACTGATCGGTCTGCGGCCCGCCGGCGGCTTTCATTTGTGCAATCAGTTTGCCGGTATCGTGCCAACCGACCTCTGAAATGCAGGTGACCTTGACGGATCGACAGGCCCCGATATCAATCTTGCCGCCGGGGGTTGCGGACACCGGGCGTGGCAGAAGTGCTGATCCCATGGAAATCATGGCACCGCCGATAGCAATGGATTTCACAAACTCGCGTCGTTTCATTTTGTTATCTCCCCCTCGTATCATGATCGTGTGGTGGGTCTTGTTGACCTCTGCAGTTGGTATACCGGACACCAGGAAGACCCGTCAATCCCCGATTGCAGCAGCCATTCACGCAACGTGTTCAGGTACGCCCGGTCGGCGGTCATCAATCAGCCGGCGATACTGTCGTCGGTGTGCAGCCAGATGTGGTTGAAGGGATTGGGGTGATTGTAGATGCCATAGAGCGAGCCATGGCCGACAACCTCCTGCCGGATCGGCGTCATCACCCGGGGACTGCGGTGGCTGCACAGTTGCTGCGCGGCCTCGGGATTGGCCTGCACCCCGGCACGCCGCTGCGCGAATGGCACCAGCCCGACCTTTCCGCGCGGTACATATTCATCGAGAGACTTCGGCCCCGCGGCCGGCAGCGTCACGCTCTTGCACGCCATCACCAGGGGTGGCAACAAGAGCAACCATCCCGGCCGCAGGTGCCCGCGCATGATTGTGCCGGAAACTCGCTGCGCGCACATAGCCCCTCCCTCTTTCGTCACGCCGCCCGGCCGCTGTATCCCCGGTTTCTCAATAAAACGGCACAGGCGATCCCGGGTGGCGGCTAACTGGTGGCGATGGTAACCGTGGCGACGGTTCCCCCGCCGTTGCGCGGCGTAAGTGCGACTTGCCAACCATGGGCGTCCGCCAACTGCTTCACGATTGCCAGGCCGAGACCGCTTCCTCCTGTCTGGTTGCTGCGTGAGCCCTCCAGACGATGAAACGGTCTGAACACGGCTTCCCGCTCTGCGGCGGGTATCCCCGGCCCGCGATCGCAGATCTGTATCTGTAAGGTGCCCTCCGAACAGCAACAACCGACATCGACGGGACTTCCCTCCCCGTAGCGCAGCGCATTTTCCATCAGGTTGCCGAGAACGCGGCGCAATGCGAGCGGATGCTGAATCCGCAGGCAATTGTCACAGCGCGTGCAGGCAATGTTGGCGCCACGTTCGGAGAATCCCTGGGAGAGTTCCTGCATCAACGCCTCCAGCATCATCGGCTCACCGTCGCTGGCTTCCAACTCGCGGCTGATCTCCAAAAACTGTCCGATCAGGCGGTTCATGTTATCAAGATCGCGACGTATACCGGTGACCAGCTCGAGATCGGAATCACGCACCGAGAGCATCTCGATGGCCAGCATGATCTGCGTGATCGGGGTGCGCAGATCGTGTGATATGCCGGCCAGGAGCACGGTCCGATTGGCGATCAGCTCGCGCACCTGATTGGTCATGCGATTGAAGCTGGCAGTCAGCGATGCCAGCTCACGGGGCCCGGTTTCCGGCAACGGCTCGGGCCACTGACCACTGCCAATCGAAGCCGCGGCACCGGATAATCGCTCCAGTGGCGCCGCCAGGCGCCGCGCCAGCGCGATAGCGGTGATCAGCGTGACCCAGGTCCCCACGGTCAACACCAGGACCAGCGCCATCAGCGGTCCGACCTCGATACGCGAACGCGGAAAACCTATGCGCACACCCTCGCCCGCTATCGGTATGTCCGCCCAGTACCAGGCAGCCCCATCCGGCTCAACGCTGCCGAGCAACCGCACCGGCTCCCCCAGCCGGCGCTCAAGCGCGGACTCCACAAAAAACCGATAAGGGAGCCAGCTATCGCTGGCGGGCAGCGCCTGATCCGCGGTCCCCACCGTCAACATCGCATCGCGTTTCGTGTTCGCGGCGACCATCGGCCGCTGCAGGTTCGACGCCGATTGCCAGCTCTTCGCGGCATTGATCATCAATGTCGCAAGGTCGTCGGCCGAACGCTTCCCCAGCGGCACCAGCATTTGGTAAGCGATAACCCCCAGCGTGAAGAGCTGGAATCCGACGGCGACCAGCGCGATGGTCGCCAGGGTTTTACCAAAAAGCGTGCGCGGACGGCGGAGACGCACCGTGAATCACTCAGGGATTGGGGGAGAAGAGATAGCCCGCGCCCCAGACGGTGCGCAGGTAGACCGGTGATGCGGGGTCGCTTTCGATCTTCCGGCGCAGTCGGTTGATGCGCACATCGATACTTCGATCATAGGGATCGCGCTCGTACCCCTTGGTCGATTCGAGTAGAAAATCCCGTGTCAGAACGCGATTGGGGTGTTTGACCAGCGTAAAGAGCAGATCGAACTCCCCGCTGGTCAGCGTAATCTCTTCCCCGTCGCGTGTCAGCCGGTGCGAGGCAGGATCGAGCATGTAGGGGCCGAATGTAAATTGCGCGGCGCCGGGCGCCTCTTCCTTGCTGCCTGCTCTGCGCAACACCGCGCGAATCCGCGCCAGCAGTTCGCGGGGATTGAACGGTTTGGCGAGATAATCATCGGCACCCACCTCCAGCCCGACGATACGATCGACCTCCTCGCCCCGCGCGGAGATGATGATGATGGGCTGATCACCGCGACTGCGCAATCGCCGCGCCAATGTCAGGCCATCGTCGCCCGGAAGCATCAGATCGAGAATCACCAGATCGACGGGATGATCGCGCAGATAACGCTCCATCGCGGCGCCATCGCCAACCGCATCGACCTGGAAACCCTCTTGCGCGAGGTAGCGCTTGAGCAGAGAGCGCAGCTCAGGCTGATCATCGACGACCAGCAACCTGACCGGCTTCTCACTCATAACGACACCCTCCGTTTGCAACAAACTGATACAACTTCTTACAGCCCGTTACCGTGCGGCAATCAGCTACCCACGGCTTTGTTCTTTGATAACCCATGCTGCCAAACAACAGGTATCCCATGCAATCAGAGATACCATTGGCGCACCAGGACAATCGATAACCAATGGTTCATGAGGAGGGCGGGGAAATGAGTATTTGGCTGAAACGCGTGGTAAAAGCAGGTTCCGGGACCCTGATTGCAGTGCTTTACCTATCCGGGACCAACAATGCACTGGCAGCACCCGATATGCAGAAGATGCAGCAGATGATGCAGCAGCAGATTCAGATGATGAAACCGGAGCTGCAGCGCAAGGTGAAGGATCTCACCCCGGAGACCAAACAGCTGCTGTTGCGCATCTACTCACAGCACTCGCGACACAGCAGCCAGATCACGCTGCGCCACGTTATGCATGAGGTACTGGCCGACTACCAGAGCATGATCGTGGGTATCGTTACCGATAATCCCGAGCAGGCGGCCGACAGCGCACGACGTCTCGCCGATCATCGTATACCGCGTGGCGGCCTGTTGCCTTATCTCAAATTAGAGGATGTCACCAACGAGAAACTGAGCTTGCTGGCCAGTTTTAACGACAACGTCGAGGGCAACGCCAAACGCCTCGCGGACGCCGCCGAGGGAGGCGACATGGCCAAGGCCTCCTCTTACCTCACCGACATAACCACCGGGTGTATCGGCTGTCATCAGGTATTTCGAGGCGTCCCGGGCATTTCTACCCTGTTGCGGTAACGCAATTTGATCCCAACCGACGGAGATTCACCCATGACCGTAGATCGTATCGTTCACCTGGTTGCAGGACTCATGGTTCTGATCAGTATCGCCCTGGCCCACTATGTCCATCCCTACTGGATAGCACTGGGTGCATTTGTCGGCATCAATCTGTTTCAGAGCGGACTCACCAATTTCTGCCCGCTCGCCTCGATGCTCAGGAAAGCGGGCGTCTCCGAGGGCTCCTGCAGTACCTGATCTGGGTTTTCCCGTAGTAGCTGTAAGTAGTAGCTGTAAGCAGTGGCAGGAAAAAAGTGGCGGCATTGCCGCCACTTTTCTGTTGGAGGGCACCGTTCACCTCCCCGGCGTCGGTTTGACCGAAGAGCGTTGCCCGGCACCAGGACGACCATCCTGATGATTGTTCAGTTAACCTGGTGTGAACGGCGTCCGACGTTCAGCCTTTGATCTTCACCCGCAGGGTCAAAATCTCCTGGCGCCGCAGGCGCTCCTGGATCTTGGCAATCTCGCGTACACCGCTGAACGGCCCGACGCGGACCCGATGCCAGGTATCTCCCTCTTTGAGGCGCACGGTCTCGATACTCGCCTCGACGCCGAGCAGTGCCAACCGCGCACGCAGCGAATCGGCCTGCTCCAGGGTGCGGAACGATCCGGCCTGTAACAGATATTGAGATTTTTCACGTCCGGCACTTGCCGCAGCACGTTCGTCTTCCTGAGAGTTTTCCGGCACCACAACCTCCTGTTCCGGGAGTATGGTGTAGAAATCAAAACGTGGCCGCTGCTCCGCCTCCCCGGAGGTCGCTGATTTCGGAATCGACTTGCGCTGCTCGGCCGCTGCTGGAATTGATTTTTCCGGGCGGTTTTCATTGAGGTACACCAGAAACGCGACAAACAGCCCCAGCGCCAGACCCGCCAAAGCCCACGCCCATCCCGGCGCACCGGCGTTACCGCCACGTGGTTTACGGGCTCCGGTACGACGTTGCGCGGAGGGCGTTGTTTTCCGGGTCGCCCGTTTTGCGTAATCGCGTGCCACTACATCTCCTCGGGAGCGCTGACGCCCAACAGGGCGAGCCCATTGGCGAGGACCTGGCGCACCGCAAAAATCAACGCCAGGCGCGCATCGCGCAGAGCACTGTCCTCGACGAGGAACTGATGGGCGTTGTAGTAGGTGTGCAGGCCGTTGGCCAGCTCACGCAGGTAGTTGATCACCTGGTGAGGTTCGTGCACCAATGCCGCTGTTTCCACGACCTCCGGGTAGCGGGTCAACGCCACCAGCAGGTCCTGCTCATGGCTCTCCTTCAGCTGCGCCAGACCCGTCAATCCCTGATCGCGATTCCAGCTCAAACCGCGTTCGCGCATCTGGCGCTCGACACTGCAGACGCGGGCATGCGCGTACTGAATGTAGTAGACCGGATTCTCCGCCGACTGTGATTTGGCAAGATCGAGATCGAAATCCATGTGCTGCTCGCACTTGCGCATCACGTAGAAAAAACGCGCCGCATCACGCCCCACTTCGTCGCGCAGCTCGCGTAGCGTAACGAACTCACCAGAGCGCGTGGACATCTGCACCTTCTCTCCACCTCGGTAGAGCACCGCGAACTGTACCAGTAGCACGTCGAGTTTGGAGGGATCGTCCCCCAACGCTTCAAGCGCCGCCTTCACCCGTGGTACGTAGCCATGGTGATCGGCACCCCAGACATCGATGACGCGATCGAAGCCGCGTTCAAGTTTGTCGGCATGGTAGGCGATATCAGAGGCGAAATAGGTTTTCTGTCCATTGTCACGCACCAGCACGCGATCCTTCTCATCACCCAGAGCGCTGGAGCGAAACCACAACGCGCCATCCTGCTCGTAGGCATGTCCGCTCGCCCGCAGCCGCTCGATGGCCCGCTCGACAGCGCCGTTCTCGGTAAGACTGCGCTCGGAATACCATTCATCATAGGTCACACCGAACTGCTGGAGATCGTCGCGAATATCGGCAAGAATCGTGTCGAGCCCGAGATCGAAAACCTCGCGGTAACGCTCGGGGCCCAGCAGCGACTTGGCATTGTCGATAAGCGCATCGATATGCTCTTCCTTGTCACCTGCGGGCGCATCGGCAGGCACTCCCGCAAAAACCGCGGCCGCAGGATGGCGCAACCCAGCGCTGCGTACCCGGTGCAAGCTTGCCGCGATATCAAAAACGTAATCTCCCTTGTAGCCGTTGCTGGGAAAGGTGAAGGTCTCCCCGCATAGTTCCAGATAGCGCAACCACAACGACGTGGCGAGGATGTCCATCTGCCGCCCGGCATCGTTGACGTAGTACTCACGGTGAACCGCATGCCCGGTCGCTTCCAGCAGGTTCGCCACCACCGCGCCGTAGGCGGCGCCGCGCCCGTGGCCGACATGCAGTGGGCCGGTGGGATTGGCGGAGACGAACTCCACCTGTACGCGTTTACCCGCCCCCAAGGTGCTGCGCCCGAATGCCGTCTGCTGATCCAGTATCGTCCCCACCACGCCATGAAAGGCCTGCGGCGAGAGAAAGAAATTGATAAAACCCGGCCCGGCAATTTCCACTTTGATCACATGCGCCGAATCGGGCAGCGCGCCCGTCAGCGCCTCGGCGATCTCGCGGGGTTTGCGCCGCGCTGTCCTGGCAAGCAGCAATGCGGCGTTGCAGGCGAAATCTCCATGCTCCTTATCGCGGGCGCGCTCGATGACGAATTTCGCATCGGCATCGGCTGGCAGGCCACCAGCGGCCTTCACGGTATGCAGTGCCTGGCGGATCAGTGCTTCGAGATGGTGTTTCATAAACGGTGAATGGCAAATCAAAAGTGACAAGATACAAGAAAAAGCACCACGACGGTGCGCGCAAGCGCCGCGAAGGCCGGTATTATCCGCCCCCTCGCGCCAGTTGCAACCGGCAAGGGTATCGGGCGCGGCTCAAATCATCTCGACCGGATCGACATCGACCGACCAGCGTACCTTGCGCGCGCCGGGCAGCTGAGCCAATTGGGGTACCACATGCTGCAGGATCTTCTGCAGCGGAGTACGGTCCACCGCCTGAAGCAGCAGCTGCGCCCGATAGCGACCCGCGCGCCGCTCCATGGGCGCGGGCACCGGCCCCCACACCTGCAATGTTTCATCACCCAGCTGCCGCACCTGCCTGGCAACGCTCTCCAGAAACGTCCGCGGGGGCTCCACCGCCGGCGCCTCGGCACGGATCAATGCGAGCGCCGCATAAGGGGGAAAGTTGGCAGCCTGCCGCTCGCTCAACGCCGCGCTGGCAAAAGCGGCGTAATCCTCCCGCAACAACCGCTGCAGCAACGCATGATCCGGATGATGGGTCTGGATCAGCACACGCCCCGGCTTCTCGGCGCGCCCGGCCCTGCCCGCCACCTGAACGATGAGCTGTGCCATGCGTTCCGCCGCCCGGAAATCGCTGCTGTAGAGCCCGTAGTCGGCATTGAGCATGCCCACCAGGGTGACACTGGGGAAATGGTGTCCTTTGGCGAGCATCTGGGTGCCGACCAAAAGACAGGGCTCGCCACGCTTTACCCGCGCAAGTTGCTTTTCCAGTGCGCCACGGCGACGGGTGGTGTCGCGGTCGATACGGATCACCGGCGTTGCCGGAAAACGCGCCTTGAGCACCTCTTCAATCCGTTCGGTCCCGCGGCCGGCGGGGCTCAGATCGGTGCTCGCACAGTCGCCGCACACCGTGTCGATCGCCTGTTCGGCGCCACAGTGGTGGCAGCAGAGTCGATTGCGACCCCGGTGCAGCGTCAGCGGCGCATCGCAACGCCGACACTCTGCCACCCAGCCGCAGTCGTGGCACAGCAGTGCTGGCGCGTAACCGCGACGGTTGAGAAACAGCAGCACCTGATCCCCGGCAGCCAGCGTCGCCTCCACCGCCTGCAGCAGCGGGCGTGCCATCCCCTCCTCGAGTGGCTGACGGCGCAGATCGAGAACATCGAGACACGGATGCGCGGCGCTGCCCGCGCGCTCGGGCAGGCGCAGATGCCGGTACCGGCTCTGCCGGGCATTGTGCAGACTCTCCAGCGCCGGTGTTGCCGATCCGAGAACAATCGGCACATCCGCCCCACGAGCCCGCAGCACAGCCAGATCGCGGGCATGGTAGCGAAAACCATCCTGCTGCTTGAACGATGGGTCGTGCTCCTCATCCACCACTATGAGCCCCAGCCGCTCGAGTGGCGTGAACACCGCCGAACGCGTCCCTATCACCACACCGGCGCGCCCTGCGCGCGCATCCAGCCAGGCCCGCAACCGGTCACTATCACTCAATCCCGAATGCAGCACCACCACCGGCCGGGTCAGGCGCCGCCGAAACCGCTCCACCAACTGCGGTGTGAGTCCGATCTCGGGGACCAGCACCAATGCCTGCGCATCACGCTCGAGCACCGCCTCGATGAGACGCAAATAGACTTCCGTCTTACCGCTACCGGTCACCCCCTCCAGCAGAAACGGCTCAAATGCCCCGAGGGCCGCCTGTACATCATCCACTGCGCGCGCCTGCGCCGCGTTGAGCCGGGGTCCGTGCGCGATGGCGGGCGTGGCCGGAGGCGCCTCCGGGACCATCACCACCTCCTCGATCCATCCCTTGTCGCGCATCGCGGCCAAGGCCGGACGCCAGGCGCCCCCCATTGCGCCCAACTCGTCATTACCGCATCCGCCGGCGCACTGCTGAAGACGGGCCAGCAGCGCCGCCTGACGGGGCATTCGCGCCAGATCGGCAGGGCTCAGTTTCCCCCCGGCCAGGGTCAATCGCCAGCGGCGCTCGCCCTCCATCTGCGCCGCACGCCCCTGGCGCAGCAGCGCAGGCAGCGCTGTGCTCAGTACCTCGCCCAGCGGATGCTGGTAGTAGCGGGCAGCCCAGAGCAGCAGCCGCCACTCCTCGGGCGACCAAAGAGGTGCCTCATCCAGCACGGTGTCGATGCGCTTGAGGCGACCAAGCGGGAGGTCGCTGCCCTCCGCCGTCGCCACCGCGACCCCGATGACTCGCCCACGGCCGAAGGGGACACGGACACGGACCCCTGGCGCCACGAGTACGTCGTCGGCAGCGAGATAATCGAAGGTCTGGTGGAGCGGGGAAGGGACCGCCACCTTGACAACCGAAGGTGCAATCATGGCGAGTTCACGGAATCTGGAGCCTCTAGATGCCGCCGCAAGTTGGCGCATATTTCGAAGTTGCTTCTCATCATTTCACGCTAACTGGCTCGTGTGTGTGGGATTTTCCGGTTATCCACAAAATCTGTGGATAACTTTGTGGATGAATATCACCGACTGGCCCCCAAGCGGCATTGTGACAAAAAGGTTGCTGCGGTGGAAAAAAAGTAACCAAAAATATTATCTAAATAAAATCAATGAGATATGCAATTCTGTCAGACCGCGCGCCATTTATGGCACTTTTCCGGCCGGCCACTCATTGCTGCACCGCAGAATGTGTATAACTCTCAGACACGCGCGGAGGTTGGAAAGAATTTTCCGCAGTTTGTCAACCGATCTTTTCGCAGTTCGTTATGGAGAGTGAGGGCACCGCCTGCGGTGATCCACCCATAACACGAACCCATCTCAGGAGATCATCATGAACGCACGAAACACTTTGGGATATACCCTGGTGGCAACGCTGCTGGCGGCCCCCCTCCTTGCCACCAGCGCCTTAGCAGCACCCGGCGACCGTTGGGATGAAGCCGGTGATCGCATCAATGAACGCGTGGATCGTCGCGGCGAGACTATCAACGAACGTCTCGACAACCGAGGCGAGCGCATCAATGAGCGCATGGATACCCGGGGAGAGGCTATCAATGACCGGCTCGACAGCCGCGGGGAACGCGCCAACACCCGGCTCGACGAAGCCGCGGAGCGCGCCGCTGCCGCCGGCAAAGACGGCTTCGCTCAACGCCTCGACAACAAGGGTGATCGTGTCGAAAATCGCACCGACAGACGCGGTGACCTGGCAGAGAACCGCTGGGACCGTCGTGGCGACCGCATCGAGAACCGCCTCGACAACCGCGGCGATCGCGCCGAGAATCGCTGGGACCGTCGCGGTGACCGCATCGACAACCGGATGGACCACCGAGGCGAGCGCGCGCCTCATCGCCATCAACGCCGCCATCGCTGAGCGGTGATTCGACTGCGGGGCCGCGCCGTCAGTGCACTGCACCGCGGGTTCAGCGGCCCCGACCCGGATCGCAGCCCCGCTTGTTTCCCGCGCAGCTGCGATTTAGGGCCAGATATCCACCGATTGAAGCAGGACAGCAGAGGGGATAGGTGCTGGATCATACCCAGTCACTGGACCGGTTTCTGGCCAGCATCGAGGGGCGTGCGTACCGCATTGCCGAGCTTGCCACGGGCAATCGTGACGATGCATTGGAGTTGGTGCAGGAGGCGATGCTGGGCCTGGTGCGCCGTTACGCCCGCCGCCCGGCCCAGGAGTGGAAACCGCTCTTCTACCGGATCCTGGAAAACGGAATTCGCGACTGGCACCGCCGTCGCACCCTGCGCGGGCGCTGGCTGGGCTGGTTGGATCGAAGCGGTGGCGAGGAGGATGACGACGGGCCCGACCCGCTGACACAGGTGGCCGATCCCAATAGTCCCGATCCTGCCAGGATACTGGAGCGACAGATGACGGCGGAGTCGATCGACCGTGCACTGCGTACTCTCCCGCTGCGCCAACAGCAGGCCTTCCTGCTGCGCGCCTGGGAGGGATTGGATACGGCCCAGACCGCCGCTGCCATGGGTTGCTCCGAGGGCAGCGTGAAGACGCACTACTCGCGTGCCACCCAGGCGCTGCGCCGACAACTGGAGGAAACCCAAATATGAGCGAACAACGCCGACCGCTGGATGAGCGGATCCGCAAAGCGCTGGATCAGAGCGTCGCCGACCTGCCGGCCGAGGTACGCTCGAAGCTGACCCGGGCCCGCTATAACGCCTTGGCACGGGCCCCGGGCAGGTGGCGCGCTGCGGCGCCGTGGCTGGTTCCTGCGGGCGGCATCGCCGCCGGGGTGCTTGCACTGGGTATCTGGCTCCATACCCCGGTGCCGGCGCTACCCGAGACCCTTGTCGCAGTGGATCTGGAACTGCTGCTGGCCGACGAAAGCCTCGAACTGGTGGAAGAGCTCGACTTTTTCATCTGGCTGGACAGAGAAACCGATGCCGGTTGATCGCTTGCTCCTGCCGGCGCTGCTGATCGGCCTGCTGGCAAGCATTGGAGTATCACGGGCGGAGGAGCCGGACGCCAACCTGCCCGACGCCGAACTGCTGGAATTCATTGCCAGCTTCGCCACCGACGATGGCGGCTGGCTCGATCCTCTGGAACTGGATATCGCCGCTCGCCCGGAAGACTCGACCGACGAGGTGCAACAATGATCAAGCGCCTGCTAGTGACCACACTGTTGGCTCTCTTGAGCCTCCCCGCCGCTGCGCAAACCGCCTGGAGTGCGCTCTCGGATCAGGAGCGCACGATTCTCGCTCCGCTTTCCGAGCGCTGGGAGCAGCTGCCCGCTGAACGTCAGGCGCGTTTGCGCCAGGGCGCCCAGCGGTGGGCCAAACTCACACCGGGCGAACGCAGGCTGATGCGCCAGCGCTTCGAGCGCTGGAAGAGCCTGACCCCCGAGCGCCGCGAGCTGCTGCGCAAACGCTTTCAGCAATACCTCGCGCTGTCACCCGACGAACGCGCCGCGGTACGCAAGAAATATCAGTGGTATCGCAGCCTGCCTGCGGAGCGGCGCACGCAGCTCAAACAGCGCTGGCAGAACGCCACACCCGCCCAGAAACGCGACTTCCTTCAACGTCGACAGGCCATTCGTAATCGTCATTAAGCGGCGGATTCAGGCGCTAAGGGCAAACGCCTTGAGGTGCCAACCACACCGCAAAACAGCACAGAAGAGCTGTTTGCCGTGCTTGGTGCCCCGGCGAGAGGCAGAGGGGTTTTGACCACTATTGCTCACTGCCGAATTCCGCTAACGGTCGATACTGCAGGCCGTAGAACATCTCCAGATAACGCAGCGTCTCGTCGCGTTCGAGGTTGGTGACATACTTCCAGAAACCGTAGATGCGCGACAGCGTCATCAGCCGCTCGGCGTAGAGCTGCCAGGTGTAGCGGGCGCGCACCCGTTCCACCGAACCGTGACTGATGCGTCCCCAATAGCCCGATTCGCTTTGACAACGCTCGAAGAATCGAACCAGCTTGTCGGCAGCCTCGCTGCCGTGGTTGGGGTTGATATGAAAACCTGAGATCCCATCTTCGATGATCTCCAACGGTCCGCCGTAACAGGTGGCGAAGGTAGGCAGCCCCGAAACCATCGCTTCGATCACGGTGAGACCGAAGGCCTCGAACAGCGCCGGTTGGACAAACGCGCCGCGGCGATCGGCAATGTAGCGGTAGAGTTCGCCGGCGAGCTTCTTCTCCAGGTGCACTCCGAGCCAGCGCACCTGTCCGTCGAGCCCGTACTCGTCCATCAACTGATGCATGTGCTGAATCTGCGCGCGCTCCTCATCATCCGAAGAGTGTTTCACATCGACATGTCCCGCTATGACCAGCAGATTGGTCAGCGCGCGCAGCTTATCGTTTTGCGCATACCACTCCACCAATCCGGTGATGTTTTTGATCTTGTCGAGGCGGGCCATCGTAAACAGCAACGGTTTCTCGGGTTCGATGAACTCGCCGCGCGCGCCCGGCTGATCGGCGGCATAGAGCAGCCGGCCGATCTCGCCATGCACACCGCTCAGGCGCCGGCCCGATTCACCATAGGGGAAGTAGATCTCATCATCGGCACCCGGCGAGACGATATTGAACTTGGGGTCAAACAGATCGATACCGTTGACCACCCGGTAGAGCCCCGGCATGGTAAAAGCGGCGTAGCTTTCGTACTGCCCCACGCTGTCCTGGCGCCCGGCGATCTCTTGATAAGTACTGGTGATAATAAAATCGGCGGCGTTCATGGCGATGAGATCGGCGGTGAACTGGCACGCGAAATGATAGTGCTCCTCGTTGTCGCGCCAATAGAGATCGGAGTAGAGGTACTTGGTCTTCTCCAGAGCATGGGCGATGTTGCACTGGGTGACCTTGAGGCGTTGCGAAAGCAGCGTCGCCACCAGGTTGCCGTCGGAGTAGTTACCGATAATCAGATCGGGCCGCCCTCCCAATTCAGCCAGCAGTTCGCGTTCGACATCGGCGGTGAATCGCTCAAGATACGGCCAGATCTGAAAGCGAGAGATCCACTGCGGAATCATCTCGCCCTGCCGATTGTGAAACGGAACCCGCAGAATCTGCGCGTTCTCGGTGCCCACGATCGGTTCCAGACGTTGATCGCAGGTGGTATTGCCCGCTTCGGGGATCAGCCGGGTGATAACCAGGATGCGTGGCTCTATCTCCAGACCCTGCTCCCAGAGGCGCCGGCGCATCTCCTTCTCCAGCGCCCGCACCTGATCGAGTATGTAGACCACCTGTCCACCGGTATCGGGAAGTCCGAGCACATTGGCCTGACCGAAGTAACCATGGGGTGAAAGGATGGCGATGGAGAAGATCATGGGGATACGACTCAGGAACTGATCCAGGGTCGTCGGCTCGGGCGCTTCGAGGATGTCGCTCAATTGCCCCAGCGTATCGCGCATGCGCGTCACATCGCGCCCCCAGCCGGGTTCGAAGCCCAGGTACTGCAGCGTATGGCCGACCTGCTCCCAGGTGTTGGCGTCAGCCTGACCACCAAGATACTCTTCGGCACGGCGCAAGGCACGGCGCAGATCATCCACCTCGGCGATGCGATCGTTGAGCATCAACTTGCGGCCTTGGTGCTGATGGACGCGCAGAAACTCCAGCAGTTTGCGATCGCCTTTACCGAGTTCCTGGAACAACTGGCTGGAGAGGCGCCGATTGAGAAACTCCACGCCGCGGCCGATGGAGCGCGACTCTTTCAGCTTGGGAAACTCGCGATTGAAAGGACCGAGATCCACCTCCAGCACCCAGTCGTGCTCGTGGTCGCGACCGTTGACCACGCGTTCCTTGAAGCGCAGAAACTCGTTTACGGGAATGCTTTCATGGTGCCCTGCTTCAACATGAAACCGCAGATAGCGCCAGCGCGCGACGGACGGGCGCACTGCGATATAGATCCAGGGTGCATCGAGCACCGCCTCCTGAGTGGCATGAATCGCCTTGCCCAGCGGGGATTGCAGCAGTGTTTCGTGACCGCTCTCGCGACAGAAACGTTCGAACTCATCCCACAACTCGGAATGCAGCAACAAGGGTTTCTGCAGGCCCAGGTAGTGGCGCAGCGCAAGATACAGCTGATCGCGATGCTCGGCCAGGAAGTCGTCCAAAGATTCGATCACTCGCCCGTCTCCTCATCGTGCGTGACCACCCGATCGAGAAAATCGAAGTAGTCCAGCGCCTCCACCACGCCCCAGGCATAGTCCCGCCTGGCAAACAACAAACGCGGTTGACCACGCAGCTTCTCCAGCTCCTTGCTGTAGTTGCCAACCACTACACCCAACATATCCCCGCGCAGCATCTCTTCATCGTTACCGGAATCGCCTGCGACCAGAATACGCTCCGGCGGCAGATTCCACTTCATAGAAAGATAGCGCAAAGCGAGCCCCTTCGATGCGCGCAACGGTAACAGATCAAGATAGGCCTGGTGGGAGAAGATGACGTTGGCGTGCAGATCACGCTGGCGCAGGTGGCGTTGTATATCGCGCACCGAAGGCATCACCTTGGGATCGACGTTGTAGGAGATCTTGTGACGACGCTGTTCGCTTTTGATCTGCAGCTTCAACCCGGCAAGATCGCCCATGGCCTCCAGCAGGCCATCGCGATCCCAGCGATAATCGATGAGTGTCTGCCAGCTCTCATCCTCGACCATCCAGTGACCGTAGTAGATCTCACTGCCAACGGCCGTGACCAGAACATCCGGCGTCGGCACTTTCCACTCCTTGAGTATCTTGCGGGCACTGTCGATACGCCGGCCGGTGGCAATGGCAAATCCGATGCGACAGTCGGTATCGTGCAAACGCTTCATCAGGGCGCGCAGTCCGGCGCCGTCGCCGATCAGAGTGTTGTCGATATCACACACCAGCAATCGATCGATCTCCGGCAGCCGGCTGCGTGTCGTTACCAGATTGCGTCTGCGCGCCGGTTTTTCGATCACGCGATCGATCACTTTCAGATAGCGGTCAACGTGCCCCTGCCACGAGTAGTGCCGATGTACACCGCGCAGCCCGTTACGTGCCCAGCGACGCCACTGTTTGCGATCGGTGAGTGCGTTATGCAATGCCTGACCCATGGCGGGAATATCCAAGGGATCGATCAACGCGCCGTTGTGGCAATGGCCGATGATATCTCGCGGCCCCCCATCTTCCGTGGCCAATATGGGAAGACCGCTCGCCGCGGCTTCGATCAGTGTCAATCCAAACGGCTCGGTCAACGCAGGATTGATGAAGATCCCGCGCGTGCGGGCCGCAAGACGATAGAGTTCCGGTACATCGTCAGCCTGATGGTGCTTGGGATAGGCCACCTTGCCGTAGAGGTCGTAACGATCGATGTCGATCAGCAGATCGCTCAGCACCTGGCGTGGACCACGTTCCATGCTGGCCAGGTCATCGCGATTCCCGGCGATCACGACGAGATTGGCGATGTCGCGCAACGTGGGGTGTTGCGCGTAGGCCCGTACCAGCGCCGTGATATTCTTGCGTTCATCGGGGCGGGATAGCGCGAGAATCATGGGTTTGCGTGGTTCTCTTAGAAAACGCTCCAGCTCGTGCAGGATCGCCGGCCGACCAAAGACACGACGCGGCGGATGAAAACGGCTCAACTCGATGCCCGGTGGAATCACCGCCATGCGTCGTGGATTGTACTTGTCGTAAAGGGCGTATTGCTCGTCGACCTCCTGGGCGGTACTGGCAACGACAAGATCAGCGGCATCCAGGGTCTGCTCCTCGGCCTCGATCCGCTGCACCAGGTTGTACTCACTCTCCAGCGCCGCTGCATTATCACCCTTCTCCTGCAGGCGCTGGCGCTTGACCCGCCCCAGCGAATGCCCGGTATGCAGCAGTGGCACGCCCAGCAGCGAGGCAAGCCGAGTGCCCACGTAGCCCGCATCGGCATAGTGGCTGTGGATGAAGTCGGGAATGCGGCCGAGGGTTGAGATGTACTGCGTGATCTGATCGACAAGGCTGTCGAGATGCGGCCAAAGCATCTCCTTGCGCAGGTAGCGTCGCGGTCCGCAAGGTAGACGGACGATACGCACACCGGGGGCAAGCACCTCCTCCCGTGCAGCGTAACCCGGTGCGACACGCTGATCTTCTATTTTGCGCGTGATGAGATCGACTCGATCAATACGTGGGTCCGCACCCAGGGCCCGTGCCAGCTCAACAACGTATTTGATCTGTCCCCCGGTATCGGCATCGCGGCCCAGCTCCATATCTTCACCACGAAGCAGGCCGTGAACGCTGATCAGTAAAAAGTACTTACCTGGCAGCTTGTCTTCTATCGCTTCCATGAGTCCACAAAGGGTTGGTAGAAATCGGCCTGATCCGGGATCGCACCGCGCGTCGCACAAACCGCCGCGGCGAAGGAAGCTGCGCGTCGCAGTGCGGTTGCCAGTGCCCAACCGCGCTGAATACCCACGAGCACCACCGCACTGAAGGCATCTCCCGCACCCACCGAATCCGTAAACCCATCGACCGGGACCGGGTCAATTATCGCCATACCATCCGCGGTCACCGCTACCGCACCTTGCGAACCGCGGGTGACGATAACCGTCTGCAGCCCAAAACGGTTGCACAGCGAACGCGCGCCATGCAGCAAATCGTTGACAGTCTGGCCCGCCAGTTCCGATAGCTCCGCCAACTCATCGTGATTCAGCTTGAGCCAACGGCCACCCGCTAAAAGTGCTTCTATGTCACCGAGACTCCACCACGGAGGGCGCAAATTGATATCGATAAAAATCGGCAACCCGGAATCGCGCAGCGCAGCCAGCGCCTGAGCACTCACGGTGTTTCGGACCGCCAGCGACCCGTGATAAAGCAGGGAAAAGCGGGAGTGCGCAGAATCCAGTGGCGGCAGATGCGCGGCGTCAATGAAATCGTAGGCTTGTTGAGGAAGGATGGAGAAAAGCGGCTGATCGTCGACGAGCGTCACGCGCACGCGTCCCGTGGGATGCGCATCATCTCGTTGAATACCCTCGGTGTCCAATTGCTGTGCCCGCAAGCGCTCGAGAAGCCGATCACCCAGCACATCGCCACCCACACGACTGATCAGCAGAGGATCCAGCCCAAAACCCCGCAAATGCCACGCCACGTTGAATGGCGCGCCACCGAGTACCACACTGCCATCCATGAACTCGTCGAACAGTACCTCCCCGAACAGCAGCGGCCGCCCGACCAGACCACCCGGTTGCAGAATCACTCCGCTCTGTCGACTTGCAGACAAACAGCTCTCCTTGAAGGCGTATCGGGACATCCCATCGCCCGCAGGCACGGCGTTGATCGCTGAGCAAGTGGTCGCAACGAAGAGACGATGGCAACCGCCGCGGCGGTTGATGATGTTCCCAAACTTCAGTTACGCGAAGATAACGCAACCGACGGTCACCATAACACCCCCCTTTTGCGGGAGACAATCTGTACCGCGGGGGACCAGGCGATCAGGGCTTGCTTGCGGTGCGTGGATCGATACAGGCTTTAATGGTGTTGAAATGGCGCCGCAGGAGAGTTGTGTAATGATCAGGGCCCGGCGGTATACCAGAGCCCATAGAATCGAGCTGGCCCGTTCTAACGTGCGTTTTCAGACTCAACAGTTCCAGGTTGTCATCCGGTAGTCCACGTTCGGTAAACAGACAAACCGGTTCGGTGGAGCTTTGAAGATCGGTTTGCGCCTGCAGCAGCCTCGCAGCATCCGCAGATTCCCCCACCGCAAGCGCAAGATGCCCGATAACGCGCATCGCATAGGCTTGCTCGAAGTACTGCTGTGTGTCGTGATAGAGCAGCACCGGGTAACCGGAAACGCCACGGTAACCATACTCGAACTGACGATCGATCTCCGCCAATTCACTGAACATTCGCTTGCGATTGTTGAAGTAGATGTGGCTGCGCGCGGGATCCAGTTCGCTCAATACGCGTGCCAGCAGATCCAACGTCATCAGACCATTACGGCTGTCGAGCCAAAAATAGGGATCGCGTGCATCGGCATTCCGGCGCTGCGGGAGAATCTTCAATTGCTCGATGCCGAGCAACTCCAGTACGTCGGCCTTGTGCACACCGGCCAACGGTACGGCCAGAAAACCTTCGAGTTCCTTACCCACCCACACGATAAGGTCGGCTGCATCGAGTGCAGCCCGATCACGCGCATCGAGTTGGTAGTCAAACGGAGTATTACCCTCTTTGACAAGCAACTTGGGTTCGCCTGCGCCCTGCATCAGACCCGCAACCAGGGCATGCAGAGGTTTGATGCTGACGACAACACGCGGCGCCTCGTTCGCATTTGCCGCGCTCAGACCCATGAGTAGCGCAGCCACTACCAGCAGACATCCCCTCAACCCACCCTCCCGAGCCAGGGAAATGCCTCCAGCAGCCAGAAGGCAAAGGTGCTGAGATAGCCCGTGATCATCGCGATGCCCATGATGATGAGCAGCACGCCGGCACCGCGGTGCAACCACGGTCCCACCCGACGCGCTTTGCGCAGATGGTGCAGCGACCAGTCAGTGAACAGCGCCGCGACAATAAAGGGCACACCCAATCCCAAAGAGTAGATGGCGAGCAGAACAACTCCGGCGCCCTCCGCTGTCGCGCTCACGGTGAGTATGGCTCCGAGTATGGGACCAATGCACGGCGTCCAGCCAAAGGCAAAAGCCAGACCCAGTAAAAATGCCGAAACCGCTCGGCTGCCCTTGGCGATACCGCCGTGATAACGAAACTCGCGCTCCATCCAGTTCAGTTTGATCAATCCGGTCATGAAAATACCGAAGACGATAATGATGACGCCGCCGACAATGTTGGCCTCGTAACGGTATTTCGCAAGCAAACCACCGACCGCGGTCGCGCCCGCGCCGAGCAGAACGAAGACCAGGGAAAAACCGAGCACGAAACAACAGGCGATACCCAGTATCGCCAGTCTTTCTCGCGAAAAAATCTTGCGCTCCACATCGTCCAGGGATTGATCCGCCATGAACGAGAGATACCCCGGAACCAGGGGCAACACGCAGGGCGAGAGAAACGATATGATTCCAGCCGCGAAAGCGGTCAGGACGCCGACGCCTGATATTTCCATGGTCTCTTTATCTTTGGTTCCTAGTTCAACAGTGACTCGAGATCCGCTTTCAGAGCCTCAAATGGCCGCGCCCCCGCTCGGGACAGGACTGCACCGGTTTTGTTGTTGCGCAGAATATTCCCCGGCGTTCCGGTGATCCCTATGGAACTACCCTCCTGGAAATCTTCCTGCACACGAGCTGCGTGCCTGCCGCTCTCCAGACACTCGCCAAACTTCTTCGGCTCCAATCCAATCTCGTTGGCCAGTGACAACAGCTGCTCGGTACTCAACCCCTTGCCGTTGGAGGGGGTCCGGACATAGATCTGATCGGTGTACTTCCAGAATGCCTCGTTGCCTCCCAATTCTGCCGCACACTCGCTCGCTTCGCCTTCGCGCTGCGCGGCCGGATTGTGAAAGCCCAACGGAAAATGGCGATAAACCCAGTTCACTCGTCCATTGAACGCCTGCACCAATTCATGCGCCGTCAGATGGAAGCGCTTGCAGAACGGGCATTCGAAATCGGAGTACTCGATGATAGAGACCTCCGCATCGGGATTGCCGAGGATATGGTCACGTTCTTTGGAAACCGGCCGAACATTCTTTGCCAGCTGCCCTGCCTGTTGTT
The DNA here is from genome assembly GCA_008501635.1 of Pseudomonadota bacterium. Lineage (NCBI taxonomy): Bacteria > Pseudomonadati > Pseudomonadota > Pseudomonadota bacterium. The sequence goes on along the minus strand of QQUJ01000017.1, from coordinate 209,215 downwards.
CCTGGCGCTGTTCCTCGGCCTGACGCGCCGCCTGCTGACGCATCACAAAGCGGCGTATACCCTCGTCGATCTCCTGGTCAAGCGCCCCGCTGCTGCGCAGCTCCTGGATGACCGCCTCTTTGATGCGCTGAACGAGCTGCTCGTCGGTGCCGCTTGGTCCGCTGTCGGCCGCCATTGCTGAAAAGACGCCGGCGCCGAGCAAGACCAGGCCCACGGCAAGGCGCCATTTCACCAGGATCTGTTTGGCTATCATCCCAATCCCCTATCTATTGCGCGGTCACAGCGACGTTATCGGACAGCAAGCCTACCCGAATTTTCCAACGTTTCACACTGACCCATCGGGGTGATATGGGGATCAAGACCCGAGATCACGGTGCAATATTGCAGGCGGGGACCAATCGATGCGTTTCCTGCCCAACTCGTCACGTTTGGAGTACACGCTCAACGACATGCAGGCGGGGCGGTCGCGCACAGTGCCTCCCCCGCAATGGCGACATCGACCAGGTAATAGAGCGACGAGAGACCCAGGCCAATGCGTCCCATATTGTGGAAAATGATGCCCAGAGCCAGGTCTTCAGCACTGAAGCGCGCGTGATCGGCGGCCAACGTGCGGGCCGCAGCACCGGGATCGCCCTCGCCCAACAGCTGCGCCATGCGGCCTATGCCGCTGTGGTAGGCCTGCACCAACAGCAACGAGTACAAAGCTTCACGCTTATCTTCGGGCAGATGCCCAAAGCGCACTTCAAAAAGCGGCCTCAGATTGCGGTCGATTTGCTGGTACAACCTGACTGCGCAATCGACCTGTGCCATGCGATGCAGACGGAAGCGCTCGGCAAGCTCGCAGTCCTTCAGCACTTCGGGGCGGAGTTGCAGTAGACCGACCGCCTGGGCGGATGAAAAACTGTGCTTGCGTACACCGCTCTCTATGATGATCTGTCCGAGAAAGGCGCGCACCACCCGCTCCGGCGTTCGATAGCCTTGCCGCTCGGCTTTTTTCCTGAACACCTGCAGCACCAGCTCGATCAGCGGTATTGGCGCATCGATGCTACCTGCGACCATTCCATCCCAGGTCCCCCAGACGCGGTCGGCCGGATCCGTTCCCAACAGACGGCCCAGTGCTCCGGCCATATCGACATGGGGCTGGTCACAACTCAGGGCAAAAGGATAACCCGTCGCCTCGTCGTTGCCGCTGACCCAGCGATGGACACGATTTTCGCGATACAAGGTTTCGCGCACCGCGTTCAGTCGGTGCTGTGTTTCGGCGAGATCCCCGGCATTCTCCAACCAGGTCAGAAACCTCCCGCGCTGATCGAAAAGAACATGACGGCCGGGTTGAGTGCAGTAGCCCTCACCCAGCAGTACCCAGCGGCGAATCGCCGACAGATTTTTGTACAGCCCGGCGCTGAACACGTAGGGCGTATCGCGAACGACCTGCAACCACGCGGCCGACAGCTCCTCGGCCTGTGTTCGCGGTGCGCAAAGAATCACCAGCACCGGTATCAGCAATGAACGAACCAGATTGTGCAACTTTATGACGATCGGGTAATGGCTCGTCAACAGTATAGGCAGGTCGGCAACTGCTGCTCACCTTCTTCGAAATCGACTGCGTTAATCAATTGACGTCGTAAATCAGATGATGCTGTCTATCAACGGAGGGACGAACCCCATGGCCGGCAGCGCTGACGGACTGTCCGCCAGACGATCGGCGGTTCGTAGTGTGGTTACGGAGTGCGGGTTTGGGCACACCCCGCACCGAAGGGGCAGCGCGGTGCAATCAGCTGTCTTTGGTTGCGGCCACACTGGTTGGCGCGGGGCAGTTGCTCAGAACAAGGTTGGGGGGGTCGAAGGAGAAAATGAACGGCGCGGCTTTCTTCAGTGCGCTCAGGCCGAGGATCTGCCGGGTTTTGCCCGGAAATACCGCCGCTTCAACGTCATTCAGGTGACAAAGGCCACCTATCGACAACGTCTCGATCCGGTAGACGGGTACCGTCAGCTCACTGCCGTCCGCCATCACGCCGCGGAGTTTGCGCACGTAGCGCGCACGATTTTCCTTTTTCAGCGCCGCCAAGGTCTCTTCGTTGATCGTCACATAGCCCGAGCCGGTGTCGACCATGAAGTCCACATCCCCGACACCCTCCATATAGCCGCCAACGTAATAGGTGGCCGTACCGACACTACGCATCGGCACCAAGGTATCGAATTCGGCCGCCTCAACGGCCGGCCATGCCGAGAGCAGTGCCCCGCTGAACGCTGACAAGAGATACACGGCTAGTCGCACAAATGCTCTCATCCTGACCAAGGTTCCTGGCAACGATGCCGCAGCGGGTACCTGCGAATCCCGGCCCAGGCCCCTATAGACCCCGTCAAAGCGGCAACGCGGATTGGCGTGGCGAGACCGAAAGTGACGCAGCGAGTCACCTGGCTCCAGCTCCCTCGGCCGCCCTGAAAGCTCTCCGGGGTGTTGTCTGGCGGTAAATGTGCCATCGTTTCGCCACCCTTCTTCGCGTAAGTTTATTGACACCTGTGACTATCTTGCATTTTACGGGCCAGGTGCCGGCGAAGAGGGCGGAAGGATTGGACCCCGGGCAAAGCGCAATTGGCGGCTCCACCGCCGATCAACAGGCTCCTGCCGCACCCCGTAGCGCAAACACGATGAGAGTCGCGACACGCTGCGATCTGCGGATGCGGAGGGGAGGGCGGTCTATTTTCGAGAATAGAAGGAACTCCGCAGGCACATCGTTTATCTAACGCCTACTCGACACGAACTTGTTCAACACCCGTGTCGGGCAAAATGAAGAGCATGGTTGAATCCCGCGAACTCCCTGCTACCGTTTACATGTTGCGTTCGGTACGGAGGGCATTGGGAACATCCGTTTGGAAGCCCCCAATACTGAGCGCATTCAGCCAAGGCTCATAACTGACCCCCTGGAAAGAGTCGCACCCCCTACGGAGTAAATAATGATGAACAGAAAGCACCGCACCAGACCCCTGATTGCTATTACCGGCCTGGCCCTCTTGATTGGCGTACCCGTTGTTGGGGCGTTGGCGGCTCAACCCGCTTACGTCCTCTCCGACGAGGGAAAATACATAAGCACCGGTTCTGGCGGCTGTCTGCTGACCAATCGATGGACCCCGGAGCTGGCCGTGCGTGAATGCCACCCCAACTTGGTGGCTCAGCGCGAGCAGGAATCGAAACCTGTTGAAATCGCAGCCCTCGAGGAAGCAAAACCCAGCACACCCACGCCCGCGATGATGCTCAAGGAGATTCGCCTTGACGCGTCAGCGCTGTTCGACTTTGACGCTGCGACGCTGCGCCCCGACGGCGTGGCCCAGCTCAACGAATTGATCGAGCAGGTGAGCGCCTTCCGTAACGTCTCAAAAATCGTTGTCGAAGGACATACCGATCGCATCGGCCCGGAGGACTACAATGAAACCCTGTCGCGCAAACGTGCGGAAGCCGTCGGCGCTTATCTCTCGGCCAACGGCACTCTGCCAAGCGAGGCGATCGGGATCATGGCACAGGGCTCACGCAAACCGGTGCGTACCTGCGAAGGTGTCCGCGGTGCAGCTCTTGTTCAATGCCTGCAGCCCAACCGCCGCGTCGAGGTGATGGTGATGGGACTCGAGGAACGCCCCGCGCAGTAAGACCAATCTCGTAATACGTTATCGGACCGGCCGATGGGGGTTACCCCCATCGGCCATTGGCATATCCGGATTCACCATCTTCACCTTTCCTGGACTGCATTAATCCAGCATTTGCTACCGGAGTTCCCGTACAACGTTTACTGATTTGTAGACTCACCAGCATCGCTATGGATTGGTGTCTGGGTATCAACCCAGGCAATCGGATCGGCACGGGAGGTTACAACCCAGCAACCGATCACCACCGTCGTGGCATTTATTGTGCCTGGTGGCGGTATCGAATTCGTTGCGGACGCTTCCTCTCCTGAGCAGACGTGCTCAATACCTCCGCAGTGGACGAACCGCACGAATTTAAAACCGCAGTATCGACCCATGCTTGATCGCAACAGCAACTCGATACACACTCGACCGATGCTGCTTCTCGCCCTACGCCAACTTCAACTCGACCCAATGCGCAGCTCGCTGACGGCACTGGCGTTGAGTGCGGCATTGTCGGTGATCATCGTGCTGGAAGGGTTCGAATCGGGTCTCTACGCACAGCTGCGTCACGTCGTCGCTGCTCGCCAGACAGATCTTTATGTGATGCAAGCCGGTGTGGCCAATCTTATAGCTACCCGCTCTAACTTGCCGCAGCTCACACGCCAGGACATAGAAGCCATCTCCGGCGTAAAAGCAGCGCATCCACTAACTGCTGTCGCGGTGATTTACGATCAGGGAAAACGTAAAAGCCCAGTGTTTCTCTTTGTTTACGACACTCTTGGCGGTCCGGTACGCCTACAGGAAGGACGCCCAGCATCCTCTGGGAGCGAGATCGTTATCGATCGATCGATGGCGTCAGCATATTCACTCCAACTCGGCGACACCGTGGAGATTGCCGATTATGAGTTTTCCTTAGTGGGAATTGCTGAGGAGGAGAGAGCGCTGTTCACGTCCTTCGGTTTCATCACCTACGACGGCCTCATTGATTTCTATCTCGACTCTGATATAGCGGCGGATCTGAGCACGTTCCCGCTGCTGAGCTATCTCCTGGTCGAAGTGGTGGACAATGCGAACCCACGGGAGGTGGCTCTGCGTATTGAAGAGGCGGTGAAGCACGTGGATGTCTATACAACGGAACAGATGATGCGCAACGATGTCCAGCTCGGACGCGACCTGTTTGGGCCGATCCTTGGATTACTCACCGGCGTCGCCTACTTGATCGGCCTTCTCGTAGTCGGGCTCATTCTCTACGCCGATGTTAACGGTAGACTGAATCAATACGGAGTACTTAAAGCACTCGGTTTTGGCAATGGGGCATTGGTGCGCCTGGTGTGGGCGCAGAGCACCTTGCTCCTGCTTTTTGCACTGCCGGTTGGCTGGTTGTGGGCAGAGGGCACCGGTCAGCTGATCGAGCAATTTGCGCCCATCTATCGCGTCGATACCTCCGAGTTATTAGCACTTCTGCGGATCGGCATTGCCGGTTTCGTGTTTGCAGTGATTGGCTCTGTGCTCCCATTGCACCTCATCACAAAACTCGACCCAACCCTCGTATTTCGAAACGGTTAAATGTTGCACTGGACGCTTAAGAGCCTATTGAGAGAACCCCTATCCTTACTGGGGAGCATCCTGGCCGTAGCAGGCGCCTTCGTACTCGTACTCTTCTTCCAGGCAGTATTTCGTGGCGAGTCAAACAATATCGTCTCCTACATTGAGCACAGTGATGCCGATGTCTGGGTGATGCAGAAAGGTGTCACCAACATGCATATGGCTACCTCGTTGATTTGGGACTGGAAGGCAGACAAGGTGGCCGGCATCGAAGGCGTCGAATCGGTTTCCCCCGTTCTTTTTCTCAATACCGTGCTGCAGGCAGGTGGCCGCCGCTGGTTTTCCTATGTTATCGGACGACGACCCGAGGCCAGTGCAGGCGGACCTTGGGCAATGGCGGCTGGACGCGCCGCACCCGACCAAGGCGAAGCCGTCATCCCCGAGGTGCTCGCCCGGATGACTGGCCTTCAACTAGGCGATCTCGTCACCATCGCAGAACAAAACTTGCGGGTGGTCGGATTGTCGCGCGAAACCTTCTCCATGGCTGCTTCGATCACCTTCGTTCACGCTGCCGACCTGGAGGAGATTCTATCCACCATCGGAGTCGTAAGTTACATTCTCGTCAAGGCGACACCAGGAATCGATCCTGCAGCGCTGGTTACGCGCATTGAACAGTCCGTTGAAAAAGTGACTGCGTTGCCACGGACCGCATTTATGCGCAGTGATTACGAGCTGGCGATGCAGATGGGAGTGGAGGTTATTGCCTTAATGACCCTCATCGGGGGAGCGCTGGCCGCCATCATCGTCGCCTTTACAGCCTACTCCCACACCGCTCGCTTACGCCGCGAACTGGCCATCATCAAGGCCATCGGCACACGCAATCGCGCCGTATATCTGAGCGTGCTGTCGCAAGCCGTCAGCATCACCCTCGCGGGGTTCATCGTCGGCGTCGTGATGATCGAGTTACTGGCTTGGCTATTACCGAGCGTGCTGCCGCTAGTCACGCTGTCAGTCGCTGGCAGTGATGTGCTAAACACCGGCCTGGCTGCCGCCGCCATCGCCATCATGGCCGCTTTGCCGCCAGCCTACGCCGTCGCCCGCGTAGACCCTCTGTCGGCTTTCACCGCTTGAGGAAATGCACTCATGACTCGCCCCATGGTGGTTACCGAGCAGTTAGTCAAGCTTTTCGGCAGCGGGCACACCCAAGTTCGCGCGGTGAACGGCATTTCCTTGAAAGCGGCGGCCGGTGAGTTGGTACTCATCATGGGCCCTTCCGGCTCGGGCAAAACCACCCTGCTTTCCATGATCGGGGGATTGCTGCGCCCCACCTCCGGTCGCATCGTGATCGACGGTATCGAGATCAGCGGGATGTCGGAATCAAAATTACCGGAGGTACGGGCCAACCGTATAGGCTTCATCTTCCAGGCCTTCAATCTGCTGGAGGCGCTGAGTGTTGAGGAGAACATCCTCTTTCCCGCACGATTGGCGGAGGGCGGTATACGTGCTGCACGCTCCCATGCGAAGCAGCTGATCGAACGCCTCGGCCTGAGCAGACGTCGCCATGCATTACCAAAAACGCTGTCTGGGGGTGAGAAACAACGGGTAGCGATTGCCCGGGCACTGATCAATCGGCCCGCGTTGATTCTTGCCGACGAACCCACCGGCAACCTCGACTCCCATAGCGGCCAGGAGGTAATGATGATTCTGCACGATATCGCCCGTGACGAAGGGCGCACGATCGTGCTGGTGACTCATGACCCACGCGTCGAGGAAGTAGCCGATCGCATTCTGTGGTTGGAGGACGGGGCGTTGCGTGATCGGAAAGCGGAGCCACATGCCTGGGTGCGCGATCCCGTCTGTGGTATGCGTGTGGATGAGTGGACTTCAATCCTACAAGTTGAGCATCAGGGAAAAAGTTATCACTTCTGTTCCGAGCGCTGCCGGGAGCGCTTCATAGAAGAACCCTTGCGCTATATCACCGCGCAGGACTCAGCGGCGCGGCCCTCCTGACGCCAACGCCGCAATACGAGCGAAATTACATGCACGACATGTGCTTGGGTCCTTGGCACTCCAGGGCGCGCGGTCCCCAAAGGGTTTTCAGGAATGCGACGATATCCTGCACCTGCTCTGGATTCAGTTTTTCTTTCCATGCCACCATGCGCCCGCTGCCCTGCGGCAATCCGTTGAGTATGGTGCTCACCAACTGTTCGTCTGTGTGATGCCAGGCGTGGGCACTGTCGTCCAATGCCGGTGCAAGGGAGTTGGCGCGCTCATCCCACACCAGGGTCTCGCCCATGCCGAGATAGCCGTGGCATACCTGGCAATTGGTCTCGAAGAGTTCTTTGCCGCTCTTTGTGGCATCACTCGTGTTTGTGCTGCTGCCTGCCCAAGCTTGCCAGCTTCGCCCACCATCGCCACTTTCAAGCAGCTTTAGTGCATTGGTGAGTACCGCCAGCTTGTCACCCACTGCTACCATATCCACCGGCACTTGACTGCCAAACGGATTGGCGAGCACTTGCCAGTCGGAACCCGATTCGTCAGCCGCCAGCAGCCCCTGGCCGACGATGAACGTAGTCACGCGGCCGCCCTTTGATCCCACATAGGTGGCAGGTGCTTTCGCACTATGCGCGGGCAGCCAGTTTTTGCCCTGATCATCGCTGCGCAACAACCCTTGCCGGGTTGCCGCGTAGAGCCGATCCGGATTTACGCTGGAAACTGCCAGGTGGAAGAGCTTGTCGGGGGCATCACCAATGCGTTGCCAGTTTATTCCGCCATCGGCACTGCGCTGCAGCCCATGGTGGACACCGTACAGCACTTGCGAGCTCGACGGGCTTACTGTCAGCTGGTGAAAATCAGCCGGCCCTTCATATCCATCGGAAAGCTTGCGCCAAGTGCGGCCGTTATCTTCGGAGCGCAGCAGCCCAAGATTGCCACCCTCCTCGGGATGCCCACTGGCATAGAGTTCGCCACGAGATCCGCGGGCGAGCCCCATAAAGTCGTGCTTGGATTCGGAAAGTCTTTCCAGCGCACCAGCCGCGTTCAGTCGATACAGGCCGTCGTGCGCCCCGACCAGGAGTTCATCTGGAGAACGGCCTGTTTCAATGGCGTGAACGTGGCCGACTTTGTCGAACAGCCCACCCCAAGCCGATGTCACCGTCAGTGCACCGAGAAAAACCACCATAGAGAAAACGTGCTTTATGTGGTCGAAATGCTGAACCATCTAATACCCCTTTTGGTCCTAGTGAGTGAAGATCAATGGCGAGCCGAGATTTCGACTGTAACCCCTCGCAGTACTCTGGCAAAATGCATTGCATGAAACGTTCTGGCCACCCACCCTGCAACGGACATCGCAAGGGGGTGATCCTGCTTCTCTTGGTTGCTATGGTGGGCCTGCACCTCCCCTTGGCCATGGGGAGCTTCCAGCATCCAGTAAATGACCCAACGCATTCAGTGAGCACCCCCGATCGGACCGCCAGCTGCTGTCAGGATAGCGCAGCTTCCCCGACCAATTGCTCGGTGTGCACCCTCTATGCTGCCCTGCGGGAGGGAGGAACCGCTTTCGCAGCACCAGGCACACCCCAAATCAATAGAATTGACCATCGACCGCTGCAACAGTTCTATACGCCTCCGCACCGCCCTCCCATAGCCGGATAATCTCCAAACCCCCGCCCTCTGCCGCGGGCAACCTGCGCGACGGCCCCCGTGTCGCCAACCATTCGTTAAATGGAGATGTACCGTGAACTATCGCTACCTGATTCCGATTGGGATATTTATCCTGCTGGTTGTCCTGTTCGGACGCGGCCTCTACCTCAACCCGCGCGAAATACCCTCTGCGCTGATCAACAAACCCGCTCCTGAGTTCGATCTGCCAACGCTGCGTGACCCTGACCAGCGTTTTACCAAACAGATCTTCATCGGTAAGGTCTCCCTCTACAACGTCTTCGCCAGTTGGTGCACCGCCTGCCGTCAAGAGCATCCGCTGTGGATGGAATTCGCCCGCGAAGGGAAGTACCCGCTCTACGGATTCAACTACAAAGACAAACGTGAGGACGCCCTGCAATGGTTGGCCGAACTGGGTGACCCTTACGCGGAGATCGCCTACGATTTTCCCGGTCGCAGCGGCATCGACTGGGGCGTGTACGGGGTACCCGAGACCTTCATTCTCGATAAACAGGGGACCATCCGCTACAAACAGATCGGCCCCATCAATCGCGAAATTCTCGATACGAAAATTCGTCCGTTACTCGACCAGCTGCAGCAAGAACCCTATCAGGAGATTCACACATGAAATATCTACTCTTAATCGTCACCATCGGCATTGCCCTGATCGGCTACGGTGTGGCCACTACGGGTATCAAAACAGACACCAGCGCGCCAATCACCCAAGGACCCTCTGAGGAGGTTCTCAGAAAACTCTCCCGTCAGGCGCTGGCCGGTAGGCCAGCATTCGATAACTTCTGTGCCTCCTGTCACGGAGGAGCGGCTGAAGGCACCAAACAGGGACCACCCCTGGTGCACAAAACCTACAACCCCGGACATCATGCCGACGAAGCGTTCACCCGCGCCGTGCGCAACGGCGTCAAACAACACCACTGGCGCTTTGGTGATATGCCCGCACGACCTGAAGTCTCTGACGGGGAGATTCCGAAGATCGTGAGTTACGTCCGAGAATTACAGGAAGCCAGCGGCATTTTTTACCAACCACACAGCATGTGAGGCCGACCACAAGCGTACCGCAAGGACGACGAACGAGAATTCGGTGATCACCTTCGAGATTGGTATGCCTGGGCCTCGCAATCGTACAGCTTTGGCAACGCGCGCTATCCTCAAAGAAAAGTAGGTTCCTCTTTGGTCTATCTGTCGTTGCAGGAGGAGTGTAACCATGTCGAATCACACACCCGAGGGTGGCCACGGTCATGCCGGACACATGCCCACCAGCGGAAGGGGAATGGTGATCTCCGCCTGGCTGACCGGTACCTATTTCGTGATCGAGATGGGCATCGGCGTATGGACCGGCTCCATCGCGGTGATCTCGGACGCCTTCCACACCTTCTCGGCTGTCGGCGGAGTACTGGTGGCGATCGTCGCCGCCAAACTCGCCCGTCGCCCGGCTGACGAGGATCGCAGTTTCGGATGGTATCGCGCCGAGATCATCGGAGCGCTGGTCAATGGCGGCTTCTTGCTCGGCATGGCGCTGATCGTAATTGCAATGGGCGCTATGCGGATGAGCAATCCAATCGACCTCCCCACCACGCCAATGCTCCTGGCTGCGGCGGGAGGGCTGGTCACCGAATTCATCTCGCTCGGTCTGATCTGGAAACAGAGCCATAGCGATCTGAACGTGAAGGGCGCGCTGTGGCACATCATCCAGACCTTCGTCGGCAGCCTGCTCATTATCGTCACCGCACTGGTGATCCACTTCACCGGCTTCCTGTTGATCGATCCACTGCTGGGAATGGGATTCGGGTTCGTCCTCATTTGGGCCAGTTGGGGTATTCTGCGCGACGCCGCCCACCTCTTGATGGAAGGCACTCCCAGGGAAGTGAGCCTCGGTGCGGTGATCGAGAAGCTGGGAGAACTGGAGGGCGTCGCGGATGTCCACCACGTCCACGCCTGGGCACTGACCAGCGGGCGTTACGTCTTCTCCGGTCACCTGCGGACCGACGACGATACCGACCCCCAAACCGTTCTTGAGACGGCGCATCGCCTGCTGCGGGAGAACTTCGGCTTCTTTTTCATCACACTGCAGGTAGAGAACACCTGTCAGGACGAATCCGGCACCGAGGCAATCGACGTGACACGCACCGGACCGATAGCGGCAAAGCCGGCAGGGTGAAAAGGTGGTGACGCATCGTGCGTCGCTACCTCTCGCACTGGGCTTTCATCCCGTCAGGTCGCGTCGTTTTTGCTCATACTCCTCACGGTCGATTTCACCTCGAGCATAGCGTTCCTGTAAAACCTCGAGGGCGCGATTCCGCGCAGGGGCAGATTCACCTCCCTGCGCCGACCCGCCGCCCAGCCAGCGGACCACCGCAACAATCAATACGATGATCACGCCCCAGAACAGAAGCATCATCAGGGAACCGAAAAGCATATGGCCCCAGCCCCAATCCCAACCGTAGCGCCAGAAGCCAGGCTGATCACCGGAGATCTGCGCTTGCACCTCAAGTGCAGCAACTGGGGCGGTCAACACCACCACGGCATTTATCCATTGTCTTCGCATGTGCGTCTCCTCGATAACATCGGACAACGTGCAGGTACTCGTCATTGTGGTTACTGTGCCCTTCGTGCCGTCCTGGCCAAATGCCCCCACATTCCCTTTGGCGCGTATTGTGTACTTCGGGTCGCAGCGGCATAAAATCCCGCATCGCCTGGGAGCGAGTGCGGACCAGCCATGGAGTCATCGGATCGCTCGCGGATCTCACCGCTCCGCCACTGCGGCCACCGTTCGCTGCTTTCGGTAGGCGAATGCGAACAGGCCCACGCCGAACACAAGCATTGGCAGCGACAACACCTGCCCCATAGTCAGCCAATCCAGGACAATAAACCCAAGGTGCGCGTCGGGTTCACGGGCGAACTCCACGACGAACCGGAAGGCACCGTATCCCACTAAAAACAGCGCGGATACTGCGCCAGCAGGCCTCGGGCGCCGGCTGTACCACCAAAGCACCAGAAATAGCAGCAATCCTTCCAATGTGGCCTGATACAGTTGGGAGGGGTGGCGTGCATAATCGCCACCGCCGGGAAACACTATCGCCCAGGGGGCATCGGTCACCCGCCCCCGGAGCTCGCCATTGATAAAGTTACCGATACGCCCGGCACCCAAACCCAGGGGCACCAACGGCGCGATAAAGTCAGTGACAAACCAGAAGGTTCGCTGGGTACGTCGCGCATAGATCCACATGGCCAGCACGACACCTAGGAAGCCGCCGTGGAACGACATCCCCCCCTCCCAGACGCGGAACAGGTAGAGCGGATCGTCCGCCAGCCACTTCCAACCGTAAAACAGCGTATAACCGATGCGCCCGCCCAATACTGCGCCGAGGGCGCCGTAGAACACCAGATCGCTGACCTGATCGTTGTTCCAGCCGCTGCCCGCCTGTTTTGCTCGCCATCGTCCCAGCCACCAGGCAAGTCCGAAGGCAACGAGATACATCAAACCGTACCAATGCACGCGCAGCGGGCCGATGGAGAAGGCAACGGGATCTATCTGGGGAAAAGTCAGCATCGTTTAGAGTCCATAGAGTTGATTAGGCGATTGAGCCGAGAATCGGAAAAGTATCCAGCAACCAAAACGAGAAAGTCCCGAGATAGCCGGTGATCATCGCTGTGCCCATGACAATGAGCCGCATGCCGGCGATCCGATGCAACCATGGACCGAAGCGTCGCGCCTTGTGCATGTGATGTAGAAACCAATCGGTGAAGAGCGCCGCAAGCAGAAAGGGTACACCGAAACCTAGAGAGTATATGGCAAGTAGCGACGCGCCTTGAGAGGATGATGTTGCGGCTACCGCTAGTATCGCCCCCAGGATAGGTCCAATGCAGGGTGTCCAGCCGAAACCGAAAGCGATCCCCAATACACCCGCCGAGGCTGCTCGCCCTCCCTTCATCTCACCATGAAAACGCAGTTCGCGCTGCAACCAGTTCCACCGGATCAATCCAGTCATGAACAGACCGAAGATGATGACGATGACAGCACCGACGATGTTGGCGTCATAACGATAGTGGCCCAGGAGACTTCCCAAGGTCGTTGCGCCCGCACCAAAGGCGATAAACACGACGGAGAAACCCAGCACGAAACACAAGCCCAGACCCATGATTGCCAGGCGCTCGCGGGAAAACACATGGCGCTCGACGCCATCCAGCGACTGGTCGGAGATGAATGACAGATACCCGGGCACCAAGGGCGGTACGCGGGGGGATAAGAAGGAGATCAGGCCCGCAACGAAAGCAGAAATGACACCGATGCCGGAAATATCCATGCGCTACACCACCTTCGTTCTATCGCCAGACTTCGAGCACCGCGGCTCCGCACACGGCTGCCACTGCCACAGGCGCCCCATAGCGATGTAGATGAATGAACCTGACCAGGCGATTAACAGCAGACCGTTCAATGCCTCGACACCTGTGAGAAAACGGAGATGACCCACTGGGAATACATCCCCCAATCCGAGCGAAGTAAAGGTAACTGCGGAGTAATAGAGGTAATCGAGCGGCGCCGCGACAGGGACGCCGCCCAATCCTCCCATCTGGCTGAACTCCGCCGCAACGAAAATCACCCCGGCATAGAGACCGATCTCCACCAGGTGCGCTGCCAGGGTGGCCAGTACAATAGCGATCATTCTCGTCGGTTTTCGCATGGGTATGCGGCCCATCCCGCCCGACAACCAGCGCAGCATCGAAAAGTGGGTGAGAAAAGTCGCAACGACCAACACCACCGCTAGGGTTACCGCCAACCACATCACTCCAACTCCTTTACTTCAGTCTCCGAAACGGGTATCCGGCAAAATCCCTGCGGCTCCACACCCAGCGCGGCGTTGAACTTGCTGGACATATTCTGAAAGCCGATGAGGCCGGTCAGCTCGATGATCGCATCGTCATCAAAATAGTTCCGTAGCGCCTCGAAATGCCGTTTGGCCGGCTGCCGATCACTGAAAGTAACCGCTTCGACGTAGCGCAATACCGCTACCTCCCGATCATCAAATAACGGGCTTTGCGCATAATCACCCAGCGCCAGCAGCTTCTCCTCAGACAGACCGCGTTTCAAAGCCAACGACGAGTTGATATCGACACAAAAGGCACACCAATTGATCTGGGAGACACGAACCGTCACCAGCGTTCTTAATACAGGATCAAGGGGTGAGGCACGGCGATCGAAGGCACCGTACAACAAGGCCAAAGCGGCGAAAACTTTGGGAGAGCGCCCCCATAACCGGGCCGGCTCGAGCACGCTCCCGTAGCGGCGCCGCTGATTCCAGAAAAAAAGGCGCACGTACCAAGGAAACCGATGGTTGCTCAGCGTTTGAATCACTGCCACAGCGAACACTCCTTCACTACATAAGCCAGGCGTACCGGATCACGATCACGCAAGCACTTGGCTGAGCCAATATCTGTGAATACGACGCGCGCATGTAACGCGCTGCTTGGCATAAGAGTTGGGTTTAGTCGGTATTTCACTCTCAAGTGAGATTTTTTCGCTGATTCAAGATTGCGCTGTACCGTGATCGACACCGATCTCGATGTGCGTGTCGCTCAGAAAGCGGTAAGGGGGTATCAACAGATTCTTCGGTGCCGGTACGCCCTTGAAGACCCGCCCCGCAAAATCGAAGCGCGAGCCGTGACAAGGGCAGAAATAGCCGCCCGGCCAATCAGGACCCAGATCGGCGGGTGCCACCTCCGGACGGAAGGTCGGTACACACCCCAGGTGCGTGCAGATGCTGACGACGATGAAGTACTCATCACGTATCGAACGATGCGAATTGAGCGCGTAATCGGGCTGCTGGGTCGTTACCTCCGAGTTCGGATCGAGAAGTTGTTCGAGGTGTTCTGGCCGATCGATGCGCTCGAGAATCTCCGGCGTCCTACGCAGGACCCACACCGGCGTCTTGCGCCACGTGACCGTGATCTGCTGCCCCGGTTCGATCTTACTGATATCAACCTCCACCAGTGCGCCTTGCGCCTTGGCCAACGCGCTCGGCTTCAAAGAAGCCAGAAAGGGAATCGCACTCATGGTTAACCCTGCGGCGCCTACCAGCGTGGTGCTTGCAACCAGGAATCTTCTGCGTCCATCCAAGATCAAAGTATCCATCACACACCTCCGTTACGATTCGACCCGCTGAAGCTCGGTCACACCGCAATACCCAGCTGCCCGTTACACCGGCACCAGGTGCAATCACAATTCGATCTCGGTAAGGTCAGCGCAGGAAAGCGGCGATGTCCCACCCACCGATACCACAGCCGCTTCCAGTTCTGTGGCCGGTAGCACCGTTGCAACCAGGCACGCGGATCTACTGTGGTGTCTAGGTGGCCCAACAAGGAGCGATAGCCTCGGTTTCCAAGGCGTTCGAAGAACCAGCGATTGGTGACTGCGGTTTCATGAAATGCCACGCATTGCTCATTCCAGAACCGTTCGTAGCCATCCAGGTCACCGCTGATCAGAGCGCGTCCTGCGTGAGTTCCAGAGCCGATCGCCCAGCGCATCCCGAAACCGAACAGCGGATCCTGTAGCCCCGCCGCCTCACCGGCGTAGAGCATTGCGCCTTTGCGAGCAACAGGCGGTAGGAAGAAGTTGCCAATACCGCCGAAGTGTCGGATGTCGTGCATGCGTAATCCCACATGCGTGGTGAAAAACGCGACGCTGCGCTCGCGATAAACACGCTCTCGATGGAAATCGGTGAACAGACAGGTTGCGAGCGTTCCTCGCCCTCCGCAAATCAGTAAATAAGCGTAACCCTTTGGAGCGAGATCGTCGGAAGCTGCGGCGTAGGCGCCATCGGCCATGTCGGTGGTAAACACCAACCCGGAGGCGATGTCATCGGCGCGACGCGGCCCCTCGGTGACAATGCCACCGTCCGGCAGCTGATGCCGTGGTTCGTTGAGACGTAGATCAACGCCGGCCGCTGCAACCTGATGCATTAACGCATGATCAAGCGATCCAGCCCTGGTACCGCGCCGCACCAGATAGAACAGCGGACGCGGCGCGCGAAATGTCTTGCTGCGCCCTTGCGGATCGAAGCAAGTAAGCTCATAAAAAGGGATGTGCTCAAAATCCAGCGCGATACCATGTGCCGCCAGCTCATCCAGCACATCTTCATCTCTGGTCCAGTTCTCCAGGCCCTGAAAATCGTCGTGGAAACGCGCCCCAACCTCCGAGCGTTTTTCATAAACGCGGGCCTGGCCCCCGTTTGCGGTTACCGCAAGCGCCGCAGCGAGACCAGCCGGGCCAGCACCCGAAATCTCAATAACCGAGCTTCTTCCCAGCGGACGAGAGACGTTAGGCACCGGCGGCACTGCCATGGCGTAGCGCCTTCTCCAGCGTCATGAGAAAACTAAAAGCCGGGTGCTTGAACTGCGCGTGACGCAGCACTTCCCAGTGTTGGCGTAAATAGCTTTGCAGATACTCGACAACATGCCGTAGTGCTAGCGACTCAAATGACTCGCTAACACCATTCGGGTTGACGCTGCCGAAAGCGAGGAGACGCACACAGTGACCCGTTTCTGTAACCGCCCGCCCATCCCGTAACAACGTCTCTACCACCCCCGCTACGGTATCCGCCGAACAACAGCCAAAGCGGGCAAGCACTGCAGCAATGACCTTGGGATTTCGTGCGCCGCGATTCAGTTCTGCTCGTCCTTCTTTGACCTCACCAATAATCATGTCCGACTGCCCAACCGGGCACCCTAACTCGGGATCGGTCTCAAAACGGGTTGCGCGTGCAGCATCGCCGATAACCCGGCGACCCGCATGGGGAAAACGGAAAGCCAGGATGTCGAGATCCGTGACTACACGAAAGCGGCGTCCGCGTTGCATTTCCAGGACCGGATATTCAGTCACGGTGAAGTAACCGTTCAGATTGAGATACGCCTGCACTAACGCCACCGCGTTATCCATGGTTTGACCCTCGCGCCTCAGTCTTCGCGCTCGCCGATGTTCGGCACCTGCGCGCAAAGTAGGCCATGCCCACCGGTGCCAGCAGTGCGCAGAGGACCGTCATCAGCACCAGCGCAACCAACATGTGATGCGATAGGTGCCCCTGGGAAAATCCCAGAGCCGCAATCACCAACGCCACTTCGCCTCGGGGCGACATGCCAAATCCCACCAGCGCGCGCCTCCCAACCCTTCACACTCAGGGCGCCCGCCATAGCGCCCAATACTTTTCCCGCAAAAGCGGCAATCACCAAACCAATCAACAGCAACGGCATTCCGGCATCTGCGATCACGCTCCAATCCGCGCGACTGCCGATAGCGATAAAGAAAAATGGTGTAATAAGGGCAACCAGCGGTTCGAACGATGACGCGGGCACCAGCTTGGCCTGACGGTCGAAACCGGCCCTGACACCCAAACCGGCAAAAAACGCACCGACGACGGGAGAAAACCCCGCGAGATCTGTCGCCCAGCCGGCAATGACCAGAAAAACAGCGACTGCCGTTACCGTCACGTACGAACCCCGCTCCAGCAGAAACCCGCCGGTGGATTGAAAAAGCGAGCGGCCGCTCCAGAAAATCGCTGGCAGCAACACAATGCCCGCCACCAGCGATATGCCCAGCATTTCAGCACTGAAGACCTTGGAAAATGTGCCGTGCGCGACAGCCAGAAGGTACAACGCGATCACATCATCGATGACAGCGGCCGCCAGCACGATTTCCCCGACGCGCCGCTCGATCAGTCCGTACTGTCGCAGCACCTGGACGCTGATCCCGACACTGGTAGCGGCCAGAACGATACCCACATAAACCGCCTCGGGCGCTTGCGAACCCCACCCGATCGCCACCCCGTATCCCGCTACCCAAGAAAGGCCAATGCCAAGGATTGCAACCAGCACGCCCGAACGCCCGGCGTCCGCTAAACGCTGCACACCCAATTCCATTCCGGCGAAGCCCAGAAGCAGGACGACCCCCAGCTCCCCGAATAACCGAATCGCCTCACCGACTTCGATCCAACCCAGCACGGGCGGTCCAATCAACATGCCCAGCAGCACCTGCGCCACGGCGACTGGGAAGCGAAACCGGCGGGCCAGCCAACCGAATGCGACACTGAGCACCAGTATCAGCAATACATCCAACGACATGGTCATTCTTTGCAAAGACTGTTAACTGTCTGACTTTGATATTTGCGTGGGTTTTGTGTCGCCCCCCGAGCCACTCTCCGAACCATGACAAGAGTCTTTGCCGTGCCCTTTGTGCATGCACATAGCCAGTAGACACATCACCGCGCAAGGGGCCAAAGCAAGGACCAATGGCGCCATACCGACCGCCACAAGCCAGCTCCAATTGAACCAGGCGCCCACGCCGAATAGTGCGGCAGCAAGCAGTATCTGTACGCGGCGTTGTGTCAGCCAATAGCGAGCCAGCAAGTAAAGATCGCGACCGATGGGACGCGTTTCATTTTGTTTCACAATAGGATCATTCATACGCCTGTTCTCCGACTGTTTGCCCATGTCTCTGCCGGGAGTGAATTACCGAAGCAACTCCGCAACCGCCGCCTTCAAATGTTCAATCGGGCGAGCCCCCGCCCGGCTTAGAACTTTGCCTGTTTCGTTGTTGCGCAAGATGTTGCCAGGTGTTCCTGTAATGCCTATATCCGTGCCTTCTACAAAATCTTCCTGGACCCGTGCACTGTGGCGACCGCTGTCAAGGCAGCTCTTGAATTGCTTGCTGTTGAGGCCGATCTTGGTGGCGAGTGGTGTCAGTTGTTCAGGAGGCACGCCTTTTCCATTGGACGGCGTTGCCTCAAACACGAGATCCGAGTACTTCCAAAAGGCGTCATTACCGCCCAGTTCGGCAGCGCACTCCGTTGCCTCGGCTTCACGCTGAGCGGCAGGGTTGTGAAAGCCGAGCGGAAAGTGGCGATAGACCCAGTTAACCTGACCGCCCGATTCGTCCACCAATTGCTTCGCGGTCTGGTGAAAGCGCTTGCAGAAGGGGCATTCAAAATCGGAGTACTCGATCAGCGAAACCTTTGCGGTCGGATTGCCGTAGATATGATCCCGCGCAGGATCGACCGGACGGACATTCTTTGCCTCTGCCTGCTCCTCCTGCTGTGGACGGCGTTGCGCTTCGGCACGCTGACGCGCGATCGCCCGACCGATACCTGCATCTACCTCCCGGGCAAGAGCGCCACTTTCGCGTAACTCTTTTATAACCTCGTCACGGATGCGTTGGACCAGGTCACGATCTACAGCGTGTTCGGCCGCCATCGACGGCGCCATCCATAGCAGGGAGATCAGCAGGGTTGGTAGCGCAGCGGCAGCTTTCATATCGATCGTCATTATCCTGTTCATCAGCTCTCCTGAATCTTGTAGTTGCGTCTTTGAAATCCGAGCACCGCTCAGCCCGCGGCAGCGATTTGTTCGTTGCAGAAACAGTTCGGTTTGCGGAAGTGTCCGCCCCGGTACGCGTCGAGCATCCGCTGCAGCAGTCGTTCCGGTTCAGATTCATAAACCATGAGCGCACCGGTCTCTTTGCCGATCGATTCAACCAGCGCCGGTAACTGATCGGCGATACCGCCACTCCCTTTCAGCACGCCGATGAGCTTCCCTTCGTCGTAGGCGATGGCAAACTCGCCCAGCGTGCCGGAGCGGCCACCCAGCACCACCACCATGTCGCTGGAACGGATATTGGTGACCTCGCGACCCATGAGCCCACTGCCCGTGTAAACCAGCACATCGAACGCATCGACCGGCGATAGGTATTTGTGGACGTGTTCGTCGAGGCTCAACGCAGGGGAGATACCAATCGACATACCACCCAATTGCCACGCCCCCCGCGCGCACTCGTAGGGCAAGCCAGGGCATGCGCCCGTAATCAACGTCAGCCCCTGATGGGCGATCTCCTTGCCCAGGCGAAAAGCGTGCTGTCGCAGCCACTCGGCATCGTCCGAACCGGCCGACCCCATAACGCCCACACAAAGAGCAGGCGCAAGATGCTTACCGATGAAGATGTTCGGATCAGCGTTAAATTTGTTGCGACAGATTTCTGAGCAGAAGTAGTAACCGTGGCCTCTATGAACGACCATCGCCGCGGCGCTGCGCGGGTCTACTTCCATCATGCAGACCGGGTCGTGCATCGTCATCAAGCCCCCGCTCCGTGCGCCGCGCGGTTCGCGAAGAAGTTGTAAAGCGGAACCCAAATCAGCGCAAAGAACCAACCGTAGCCGTAGGCCTCAACCGCTCCCACTAACACGCTGCGCCAGCTGATCCACTCAAACCCGGGCAGCAGTTTGCGCCAGGACTCGAACATGGCCCACTGTGGGAAAAGCAAATCGAAGCCTACACAGAGCAGAAAGGTGAACAGCAAAAAAATACTGCTCGCTTGACCCACCGCAGATAGTGATATTCCAACTTTCATCGCTAGTACTCCTCGAGTGATTACCGAGCTCGCATCAAACCGCCCAAGCCCTTTGCCGTCTATGTCATCGATTTGTCGAGCGAATCATTTTTCAAGTATTGATCAGGATCATTCTCGAATTTGTCCAAGCAGGATCGTGAACAGAATCGATACAGCGTGCCTTCATGCGCTTTACCGTACCCAGCGTTGGGATCGACCTCCATACCGCAAACCGGGTCCTTGTGTTTACCAGATGGATTACTGCCCGCCCCATGACCGTGAATCAAATGCGCACCGCAGCCGAAACGCATCATCAGGTAGAACAACCCGGCAAAGAGCAACAGCGAAAGCAACCCTTCCATCACCTATCTCCTACAAGTCATTTGGCAACCGGCGGCCTTGCATCGAACAGCGTCCGCCAATGCCCGGGAGGGGGGAAAAAGCGCGGCGTCGCGCGCTGGTAGCGCTCATAAGCGTCGCCGAATCGTTCCAGCAATAACCGCTCCTCGCGTAAGGCCAAACGGCGGTAGGCCACGATCAGCACAGGCGCCATGAGCACCGTCAGAATTGTTGGCCATTGGATGAAGAACCCGGCAATGACTAGAAAAAAGCCGGTGTACTGCGGGTGGCGTACGGAGGCGTATACACCGTCGGTCACCAGATCCCCGCCGGCCCAATGCACACGCCGCCAACCACGGGCGAGCAGGATGTAACCCGCTATCAGCAACAGTGAACTGACAACCATCACCAAGCCCCAGACCGCGAGCGACCCACCCGACAATGCCACCCACAGATGTCCGTTTTGATGCGTCAGGGGATTGAGTACCGGATAGCTCTCACCCAGCCATCCAGACAACAGGTAGATGGTCAGCGGGAACCCGTACATCTCAGTAAAGAGCGCAACAAGGAAAGCGCCCACGGCACCCAAGTTGCGCCACTCCGCCCATCCCCGCGGCGCGAGAAAGCTCGTTAGGAAAAAGAGAAAGAAGGCGACATTGAGCGCCACCATAGACCACTGCCCATATGCTTCGAACGTGTTCATGGATCAGCCTCGACCGAAGGAAGTGATCGGCTTGCCGGCAACGTCTTTTTGCCGACCTGAATTCGCACACCACTCACCTCATGCACGAACACCCGGTCACCGACCGCAACGCCTCGCCCGACTGCGCACTCCACGGCTCGCCCTCGATGTGCACGCGAAGGTAGGGAGCAATCTGAATCACAGCGCCGCTCCTCCCGTACAGCAGTTGTCGCAGCGTGCTGGCGTACCGGCGGCGCAAGCGCGAAAGATAGAAATAGGTCGCCAGACAACCGAGCAACACCAAGGCATAAAACGACAAAGCGATCGGAGCTGGGGCGAGCCAAAACGCAGGCAACGCCAGCATGGGAATAAAGAGCACCAATGAAATCACGATACGCTCCTCCGGAAGCTTAATTGCTTAAATCACGACGCATCTGTTCATACTCTTCGCGATCGATCTCGCCCCGCGCATAGCGCCCCTTGAGAATTTCCAATGCCGTTGGTTGGAAATCGGCGCCCGACTCCCCGGGTCGAACCCATATCCGACGGATCAAAACAATGATCCCGAGTATCACCAGCACCCATAGCAGCACCATCCAGATGCCGCCGAATCCCATCCACCCGCTTCCCCATTCACCACCCATCATGTGCGTTCCTCCGTTCATCACTCGACTATTAACCGCCCTCGAAACATGCCCATCTGACATGCGAATTCGAACTCCCCAGGCTCCTTGGGGATAAATTCCACCGACACGGTTTCGCCGGTCGGTAAATCGGCGCTCTTGTTAAAATCCGCAAACACAACCTTCTCCGAACACGAAGCTGTCTCTTCACGCCGGAAATTGAGCCGCACGGGCTTACCCGCCTGCACTACGATCACATCGGGCGTGTAACCACCCTTGACCAGGATCATGGCCACTTGAAAACCCGAAGATGTAAAGTCCGCTCGGATACCTTGCGAACGCTTCAACCAAAAGAACCAGACGATCAGTGCAATTAGTGCAAGGCCGAGAAGCGTCACCAGCCAGCGATCCGGGGTCATGATCTTTCTCCTTGGGGTTGAAACAGGCGCAGGCGGTTGGCATTGGTCACCACCGTGACCGAGCTGAAAGCCATGGCAGCCGCGGCGATCAGCGGCGAGAGCAACAGCCCGAAGAAGGGATAGAGAACCCCCATGGCAATCGGAATTCCCAGGCCGTTGTAGATAAACGCCCCGAACAGATTCTGGTAAACGTTGCGCATCGTGGCGCGACTGATATCGATCGCTGTGACCACGCCAATAAGGCTGCCCTTGATGAGAGTGATATCGCTCGCCTCAATGGCTACATCGGTCCCAGTGCCAATGGCCAACCCCACATCCGCTTGAGCCAAAGCTGGGGCGTCGTTGATCCCGTCCCCCACCATCGCTACGGTCTTGCCTTCGAGCTGGAGCTTCTGAACCTCGTGGGATTTCTGCTCGGGCAGCACCTCCGCCAACACCCGGTCCACACCCACCTGAAGCGCGATGGCGTCGGCCGTGCACTGGTTATCCCCGGTGAGCATGATCACCTCCAGCCCCATGCGTTTGAGCCGAGCAATGGCCATCTTCGAATCGGGCTTGACCGTATCCGCCACTGCCACCAGACCGGCAGCCTTGCCATCCACTGCCAGGAACATGGGCGTCTTGCCCTCACGGGCGAGTCGTTCCCAGTCATCGTCCAGAGCCGCCGGGTCCACGCCGCGATCGGTCATCAGCTTGCGATTGCCCAGCAGCAACGTCTGACCATTCACGACACCGCTTACCCCGTGGCCGGGAACCGCGGCAAAGTCCTTCGCATCAGCTCGTGCGATACTGCGCTCATCGGCACCGCGGACAATGGCTTCGCCCAGGGGATGCTCGGAACCACGCTCTAGAGCGGCAGCGAAGCGCATTACTTCGTCCTCCTCAAAGCCGCTGGCAACAACGACATCGGTCAGCGCCGGTTCGCCACGGGTGATGGTACCCGTCTTGTCGAGCACGATGGCGTTGAGTGCTTTAGCGGTCTGCAAGGCGTCTCCCGAGCGAATCAGAATGCCCTGCTCGGCGCCCTTGCCGATGCCGACGGTGAGCGAGGTTGGCGTCGCCAATCCCAGTGCACAAGGACAGGCAATGATCAGCGTGGTGACCAGAACGATGGTGGCGTAGACCGCGCGTGGCTCGGGACCAAAGTTGTACCAGGCGATGAAGGCGAGGATCGCGAGAATCATCACAGTGGGCACGAAATAGCCCGAGACCTGGTCCACGACCCGCTGGATCGGCGCCTTGGAGCCTTGGGCATCCTGTACCATGCGGATGATGTTGGACAGTGCCGTATCCTTGCCCACCTTGGTGGCACGGAAGCGGAAGCTGCCGGTCTTGTTGAGTGTGGCGCCGATCACCTCGTCACCGGCGCGTTTTTCTACCGGTAACGATTCGCCAGTAATCATCGACTCGTCGATGCTGCTGGAGCCACCTTCGATGAGCCCGTCCACCGGCACCTTTTCACCCGGACGCACCACCACCAGGTCACCCACCATCACCTCTTCCACCGGCAGATCGAGCTCCTCGCCGTTACGCACCACGCGCGCCGTCTTGGCCTGCAGACCAACCAATTTCTTGATGGCCTCGGATGTGCGGCCTTTGGCCTTTACCTCCAACGCCATACCCAGTACCACCAGCGCGACCACTACGGCGGAGACGTCCCAAAACACTTCGGCGAGCGCCTGCTCCGGGAACAACGCAGGAAAGAGCACCGCCACCACGGAATAGAGAAAGGCGGCGCTGATACCAAGAGCGATCAGCGTATGCATATTGGCTGAACGATGCTTGAGACCCGCCCACATGCCGCTGTAGAACTGGGATCCGGACCAGAGCATAACCGGTAATGTCAGCAACCCGAGCACGCCCCACACCACTCGCCGTTCGGGACTCCCCATGGGCATCCAGTCGCGCAGCCCCGGAATCAGATCCGGATAACTGAAAAACATCACTGGCACCGAAATCACTGCGGCAAACCACCATTTGCGCATCAAGCCACGGTACTCGTTGTCCTCACTCGGTGCAGTCTGTTCAGTGCCTTCTTCTGCGCCTTTCGCCACCTGCGCCATTTTGTAACCGGCGGATTCGATGGCGCGCCGCACAGCATCCATTTCGACATGATCCGGTAGATAGGAGATTTCAGCCTGATTCGAAACGGTATTCACGTTGGCGCCCACGACACCGGGCACCGCCTTGAGCGCGGCCTCCAACTGAGTAACGCACGATGCACAGTGCATCCCTTCAACAACCACGCTCAAGCGGCTCACACCGGGCGTAAACCCGCTCTTTTTCACCGCGGCAACCAGTGCCGCGACGGAGGTTACATCCCCATCAAAGCCGATATGCGCAACACCTTCAGCGCGGTTGACTGTGGCATGGCGCACCCCAGTTACCGCGTTCAGCGCGTCCTCCACCCGCGCGGAACACTTGGCGCAAGTCATGCCCGCGATCGGCAGGGCGACGTGTTCCAATCCTTCCATTCGGCGTGAAAGGGTTGTGTGTGAATGGTGTTCGGTCGCGGTCTGTTCCATTGCATGTACTCCCGGATAATCCTGCGCGCGAAGAGGCCATACCGCCTCTTCGCGCCCTTGTGACGGCTGGTTATCTCCGCATACCACCGCCCATGCCCGGCATGCCTTTCATCAACTCCTGCTGACTCTGCAGCATCTGATCCATGAGCTGCTGCATGGCATCGAGCCGTTGCTCCATCATTTGCGTACGGTTCATGTCACCGCCCTGAACGCCAGGACAAGGCATCGCGTTCTGCGCGCCACCCATCATCCCCGGACCCATCATCGTTCCAGGTCCACCGCCCATCATTCCCGGTCCTCCTCCCATCATGCCGGGACCCATCATCCCAACGCGACCGCCCATCATGCCCATCATTCCGGACATGCCCTGCATCATCTTCATCATGTTCTGCATGTTGCCCATGTGTTCATTCATGAGCTTCTGCCGCTCCTCGGGATCGTCGGTCCCCTGAATCGCATTCATGTGCTCCTGCATCTCCTGCATCTGACGCATCATCGGCATCATTCCCATACCACCCTGTTGCGTCATTTGCGGGTTCATGCCTGACGCTGATCCCTCTGCACCTTTCTCATCGGCCAATGCCAACGGCGTGCTCAATGCCATACTCAATGCCACTATCAGTGCCTGCTTTTTCATCGTTCGCTCCTTCCAGTTAATTTCGTTACACCAAGCCACAAAACCAAGGCTTCATGACTTGAACCTTCGCTCTTGAATGTTGGTGCTCATTTCTTCATCACCACCATTTGATGCCCGATGCCGGAAATGGGAATTTCACCTACCAACTTCAGATCGCGCTGACTGACCACCCATAACTTGGAATCCTTGCGGCTTGAGACATACACCTTTCCTGTGTCCTTGATTGTCGCCAAGTGATAAGGATCAGGGCCCAGCGGCAGAGCGCGAACCACGCCGGTGTTCAGTTGAATCGCCGCCAGTTTGTTGTCACCTTTTATGGCTACATAGAGTTGGGTACCGTCATCGGAGATATCGATGCCGTGCGGGTCGCTGCCTACCGGGTGGCGGCGCACGATCTCTCCACTTACCAGATCCAGCTCCACCACTTGCCCTGCGCCATTAGCAATGACATAGAGGCTCGACTCATCGGGTGACAGCACCATGTGCTCGGGCGACTGATCGACAATCAGATTGCGCCGCACTATCCAGCGTCGCGTGTCGATTTCACTCACCGTGTTGTTACCGGTATTGCTGACCCACAGCCGGCTGCCTTCGCGATTTGAGACGACATAGTTGGGTACCACTCCGGTAGCAACTTGCGTGGCCAACTCACCGGTGTTGAGATCGATAACGCTGATAACGCCTGCGGTGGGATGTGTGGAAATACCGTAACGGCCATCAACGGTAATCAGGTTGTGATGCACCGAGCCCGGCACATCGATCTGGCGCACGATACGTTTTCCCGAGACATCGATCAGATAAACAGTGCCGACCAGATCAGAGCTTGTAACACTGGGTACTACAGGGTTCGCGCTCGCGGCATGGTGGGCTTGATGCTCATCCTCCGTTACACCAGCTGGCTTGGCAGGCGCATCGCTGACATCGCGCACTTTAAGACTGCCTGCCAGGAGGCGTTTTCCGGCCGGATCGCTTGCCAGTCCATGGGTGTTTAATACCCCATCGATATTACCCACCACCTGATCGATCGCGCTGTCGATAACGAGTACGCGATTGGCTTCGCCTGCAGGCACATAAACGATGGGAGCCGCAAGAAGCCCCAGGGGAGCCAGCGCTAAAGTCAGCGTGGCCACGCCGGTAACGCAGCGACGACGCAGTGTGCAATGAATCATTTTTGCTTCCCTTGCTAGAGAGGGGGCGATAGGCCCCGACTAACGGGTTCGACGGGCCAGAAAGGGCTCCGCCATACCTTGAGTGCCTGACCAGGAGGGGAACGGGTTTTCCCATTTCAGCGCATCAGCCGTGAAGGGCCGTCGACTGGAATAGGCATTACCGCCCTATCGACCGGGCGTCGGAGTTAGGTGGCGAAGGGAAGCAACAGTCTGTGATAGACGAGATAGAGAGGGGGAGCTGCGATATCGATGAACAGTTTTGAGGCGGTCCTCAAATCACTTGTTTGCCAAGCCTTCAAGCCGCAACCGACGAAAGAATCGACGCATGCGTCCGACGAACTCGAGTCGTTTCCATCGGCAATCGTTTTAGTGGGAAATGTCTGCATACGATTCGCAGGTATTAACTTGCAAACCGTTTCACGATGACCCGGAGCGCCTTTCGATTGGAGGCCGATCTGATCCTGACCGGGATGAAGCCAATGGACCGTAGGGTCAGAGCACCACGCAGCCAGAACTGCATTCGACCAAAACAGCAATACGGACAGCACAACGGCAAGCCCGGCGCGCCTGCGCCGCGACGGGTAGCCACTTACGTTGGTGCTGTCAGGTGTCATTCCACAAGCTCTTGTCGTAAGCTGATCCGCGATCAGAATGATGACGACGGGGTCCTATAAAGCACCTTCTTGTCTTCAATGCCGATCACTTGAAACCTTGCCGTTATCCTCGTCATGCTGTCCCTCGAATGACTGGTGAAACAGGTTATGAACATATGTTAGAACATCCCAGCGATCCTGCTCGTCCAACATCGCTTTGTAGGGAGGCATTGCAGACCCCTGCGACCGGAACGGTTCGGCGGTACCACCCTCGCTGACCCGCCAAAATAGATAAGCATCGCCCATTCCCGGACCACGATGAAAATGTTGCGTCAGATCGGCGGGCTTGTGATCCAAAGCCGCGGCCGCTGGGCCAATGCCGCGTCCATCGACACCGTGGCAGGCGGCACATTGGGCATCAAAAGTCTTGTGGCCGCGCTGTATAGCCGCTTGGTCATCCCAGTTCTGGTTGCGGTACGCGGCATAATCTGCCGGCGGCGCCACCCACTGCTCATGAGCATGAGCGCCCTCAGCCTCCATGTGCCCCTTGTTCATCATGGCGTTGTGTTCTGGCACAGCGTCCGCGTGGCCATGCTCGCCGCGACCAGCCGCGTAGGCGGTAGCGCCAATGGCAGAGCTCAACACCAAGACACCGAGTAAATGCATGCGGCCTAGCGGCAGCGTTTTAGAAGCGAGGACGTGGATAAACATAATCATTTCCTGAATAGCGAGTATCGACGATTGGGTGGCAGCCCTGTGAGCCATCCACCAGCGGTTCGAAACAGTGATTTCAGGAGGGGAAGGGGATGAGAAGTTTCTGATAAATCAGATATATCGGCGGCGATCCCGTTTCACCCCGGGCCAGCTTTACTGCATCAACAACATGATCTCTCGTAAAAAATTCCGCTGCAGCGCCCTGGGCAGAAGGATGTGATGAATCAGACGTCCAACCGTCTCTGCCACCATTGTTGGCAGTCGGCAGGGCGGAAAGGGATAACACCGGCGCGCTTGAGCAGTATTCACGATGTTTATGGATTTCGGCTATAGAGGACTTGATCCATACCTGATCCGCGCCGGGGTGTGTCCAGTGAGTATCAGGATCACCACACCACGCGGCCAGCACGCCCGTTGACCACAACATCAACAGCGTCAAAGCAGCCGCAAACGCCTTGCGCACGCTTGAGTTGCTACCGTACAACGGTGATGTGGAAACTGTACCCATAGCAGCTACCGGTTAACGAATTTCTTTAGCGTGAATACATGCAGATTGACCACCAGAGCCCCATTCGGTTCAATCCATTTATTCACGGCATGCAAATATCGTCGCATCTCAAGTTGGCTCCGTCAGGAAGGGGCGAAAGTTCCGCAGCCGCAGACTATTGCTGACCACAAAAATACTGGAAACGCTCATTGCCGCTGCCGCCAGCATAGGATTCAACAGCAGTTTGATCAGCGGGAACAACACCCCTGCGGCGACGGGGATCAACGCCACGTTGTAGGCGTAAGCCCAGAAGAAATTGAGACGGATGGTGCGCAGGGTGCTTCGCGACAGGGCCACCGCATTGGCGATGCCACGCAGATCGCCCGACATCAGGATCACGTCACCCGCCTCGATGGCGATATCGGTGCCGGTGCCGATGGCCACACCCACATCGGCCTGCGCCAGCGCCGGGGCATCGTTGATACCATCGCCGACAAAGGCGACGCGTCGGCCCTCGGCCTGCAGTCGCTTGACCTCGGCCGCCTTCTCGTCAGGCAGCACCTCCGCCAACACGCGATCGATACCCACCTGGCGGGCAATAGCTTGAGCGGTGCGGCGGTGATCACCGGTGAGCATCGCCACCAGCATCCCCTGTTCATGGAGTGCGGCGATGGCCACTTTACTTCCTTCTTTCAGAGGATCGGCCACCGCCAACACTGCAGCCAATCGACCATCGATGGCGGCATAGAGAGGTGACTTGCCTTGATCGGCCAGGGCATCCGCGGTCTCGCTGACAACGTCCAACTCGATACCGAGCCTGCGCATGTATCGATCGGCGCCAACCTCGACCCGCCGACCCGCCACTTCAGCCTCGAGGCCGAAACCGGGGATAGCATTAAAAGCATCCACCTTAGGCAGGTCCAGCCCGCGACCGCGTGCCGCAGCGACGATGGCCTGGGCGATGGGGTGCTCGCTCTGATCCTCGGCGGCAGCGATCAGCGCCAGCACACTGTTCTCTTCGCCTTCGAGCACCTGCAGGTCGGTCAACTCGGGTCGCCCCTTGGTGAGCGTACCGGTCTTGTCCAGCACCACGGTATCGACCCGCGCCATCAGCTCCAGCGCCGTCCCCTGCCGGAACAGCGTGCCCATCTCCGCCCCCTTGCCGGTCCCGACCATGATGGCGGTCGGCGTGGCGAGCCCCATGGCGCAGGGGCAGGCGATCACCAGCACGCTCACCGCCGCGACAAAGGCGTAGTTGAGCGTGGGCTCCGGCCCGATCCACAGCCAGATGCCGAAGGTGATGGCGGCAGCGACGATGACGATGGGGACAAAGATCCCCGCGATCTGATCGGCGAGTTGCTGAATGGGCGGCTTGGCCGACTGGGCCTCCTCGACCATCTTGATGATCTGCGCCAGCACGGTATCAGCGCCGACCTTGGTCGCGCGGAAGGTGAAGGCGCCGGTCTTGTTGACGGTGCTGCCCACTACCGGGGCATCGATGCCTTTCTCCACCGGGATCGGCTCGCCGGTTATCATGGACTCGTCGACGTAGCTCGAGCCCTCGGTCACAACACCGTCGACCGGCACCCGCTCGCCAGGGCGCACCTGCACCAGGTCACCGGGTAAAACCTCTTCGATGGGGATCTCCATAGCCCGGCCATCGCGCACCACCCGCGCGGTCTTGGCCTGGAGCTGCATCAGTTTCTCGATCGCCGCCGAGGTGCGCCCCTTGGCCTTGGCCTCCAGGTACTTGCCCATCAGGATCAGGGTGATGATGACCGCCGCCGCCTCGAAGTAGAGATTGGCCGTCCCGGGCGGGAAGAGGCCGGGTGCGATCACCGCCACCACCGAGTAGAAATAGGCCGCCGAGCTGCCCATCATCACCAGGGTGTTCATCCCCGGATTGAGATGTTTGAGTTCCGCCCAGCCTTGCCTGTAGAAGCGCCGGCCGGCGTAGAACTGCACCGGTGTGGCGAACAGAAACTCCAGCCAGTCCCAGACCGGTTCCGGCAGCAACTTGGCCATGGCCACCGCCAGACCCGGCACCATCATCGGCGCCATGGCGATGATCACCACCGGCAGGGTGCACAGGCCGCTGATCCACAGCAGCCGTTTGAGCTCGGCCTGTTCGCGATCGCGCGCATCGCCGAGCTCCGTCGCCGCGCCTTCGACATCGAGGGGCTGGTAACCGGCATCGGCGATCGCCGCCTTGATCCGGGTCGCGGTAACGGCACCCGGCAGATAGTCGATGGCGGCTTTCTCGGTGGCCAGGTTGACGCTGGCCGAGAGCACACCGGGCAGCTTCTTCACTGCCCGCTCCACGCGCCCGACACACGAGGCACAGGTCATCCCCTGCACGCCCAGCTCAAGATGGGCGCGCACCGGGGCGTAGCCGGCATCATTGACCGCTTCGAGCAGACCGGGAATATCGGTGCTGGCGGGATCGTAGGCGATGGTAGCCTGTTCGGTAGCCAGGTTGACCGTCGCCACTTCCACACCCGGCTGCTTTTTCAGCGTGCGTTCAACGCGCCCGACGCAGGATGCGCAGGTCATGCCCTGTACGCCGAAACGGATTTCAGTGGTCATAATAGAGGCCTTTTAATGCAGACACGCAGAGATGCATAGGACGTAAAGTTTTTGATGTCGATCCTCGAATCAGGGGTACCAACGACCGGGATGCCGGCCAGCGCCGGCAGGACGACATATGGCGTACCAAGCGCACCTTTGACCCCTTGGCGGCTCTGCGTTGAAAAGCTCAATGCAGTCATCGATACTTCAACACTTCCATCAACTCGGCCACGATCTCATCGGTATCGCCGCGCTGGGCGGCGGTGACCACGTGATCCTTGAGGTGACTCTTGAGCACCAGCACACCGACCTTGTCGAGGGCGCCCTGCACGGCTTTGATCTGCTTCAGCACATCGACACAGTAGATGGATTCGTCCTCCAGCATGCGCAGGATGCCTTCCGCGTGGCCGCGAATGGAGAGCAATCGGCGCCGCGCCTCTTCGCGCGCGCTGGGGTCGAGTCGCAGGCCGGGCCCACAGCACGCCTCACTCACGAGGCGAGCTCTGCCGTGTAGCCTTCCTCTTTGATCACCGCGATGAGCGCCTGCGCATCCGCGCTGCCCTCGACCACGACGCGATTCTTCTCCCGGTTCACCTCAACCACACGGGTCACGCCCGCCACCGCTGCCAAAGCCTTGTTGACCGCGCTTTCGCAATGGCCACAGGTCATGCCGGTTACCTTCAGTTCGATCATGTTGCGCCTCGATTGAGTGTGGAGTATTTCCCACCCCAGGGGGGGAGGGGTATCGACAGAGTATTGGCGACGTTTCGCTGTTTGTCAAACCGCGCATCATCGAGCACCCTGGTTTGACACCTCTTTCCCGGCTGTGAAAAGCTAGCCCCATGCGCCCCTATCCCCGATTGGCAAGATTTCTGGCCGTCTGCCTGCTGATCACCTTGCCCGGGCTCCCGCTGAACACCGTCACGGCGTTCGACCACGCACCAGCCGCCGGGAATCACTGCGTGCAAATGCAGGGAAACAATGACACCAGCGCCTGCCAATCGGCCATGACCGATACCTGCCAGGTTCAGTGCAGGGTTTGCAGCGCCTGCGTAGCGGTCATGGTGACGACACAATCGAGAACCTTTGCAGCTGACGAACCTCCGCCAGTCGCCCCTGCTCCGGACTGGCCCCAGTACCGCGCCGCTCCACCGTTGAGACCACCGCGTACCCACCGCGTTTGAACCGGGCCCCATAGGCCTCAGGAACCCTCGTCTCCGGCATCGGTCACAACCGCTATGCCGGTGCGAGGTCGATTGCCAAGCATTGACGGGTACGCACTATGAAGATCAAACCATTCACGAAACGTGGTATGACGCTGGCCATCTGGGGCCTGCTCTCCCTGGCTCCGACCGCCTGGCCGGCATCCGAGCCAGGCACCTACCGACCCAATCCGCGCAACTTCGCCTCGGTCATGCAGGGAGCGAAGCTGTTTCAGGCGAACTGCGCCGAGTGTCACGGCAAACAGGCCGAAGGAGACGCCAATTGGCGCACGCCGGGCGCTGACGGCAAGTTTCGCCCGCCCCCGCTCGACGGCACCGGCCATATGTGGCACCACCCCCTGCCGGTGCTGCTGGCGACGATACGTGACGGCAGTATTGCCCAGGGTGGCAGCATGCCACCGTGGAGAGAGAAGCTCTCGGAGCGCGACATGATCGACCTTA
This sequence comes from Pseudomonadota bacterium, assembly GCA_008501635.1. Classification (NCBI taxonomy): domain Bacteria; kingdom Pseudomonadati; phylum Pseudomonadota; species Pseudomonadota bacterium. Next base: position 176,583 of record QQUJ01000017.1, on the reverse strand, counting down.
TCGCCTGGCTGCAAACCAAGTGGCCAAAGGAGATCTATCAGCGCTGGCGGCAGATGGATGACCGCGCGCAAACGCGACGCTGAGGTCAACACCATGACTCAACTACCCGACCTGCCCCGCGAGGCACGCCGCGACAAGCGGCTGCGAATCGAGAATCAGAATCAGCGGAAATTCGACAGCGAAGCGGCGATCGAAGGCCTGATCGCGGTGCAGATCGCCGCTGACCGCAGGACCGTCGGGGTCACCTACGATGTGCGTATCACAGCGCTCGACAGCCTGGTCGCCAGGCTGCGCGAACAGGGCATGGGCATTGCCATGGATCGACGGGCACGAATTGTCATCGCCCTGCAGAGCTATCTCGATCGCAACGCGCGCGCCAATCTGGCGCACCCGGGCAGCCCCTGCTGCAGCAATCCCACCTCGGTCTATGCTTCACGGAAGAAACGCTAGGAGCAGCAAATGAAACACGCTTGGATATTTCTTCTGGCGCCTCTGGTCCTGACCGCCTGCGAATCAGAGCTGCCTGCTGCCGGATCACCCTCAACCGGTGAGCCGGCGGCAGGCCAGCAAGCGTTCCTCAAGACCTGCGCCGAATGCCACGGCACCAGCGCCCGTGGCACCGACAAGGGCCCACCGCTGATTCACAAGATCTACGAACCCAGCCACCACGCCGACATCGCCTTTGTGCTGGCTGCCAAACAGGGTGTACGCCAACATCACTGGCCATTTGGCGACATGCCGGCACAACCCGACATCACCCAAGATCAGATGCGCGATATCATCGCCTGGGTGCGCCAGGAACAGCGCAAGGCGGGGATACACTGACACCATGCCGTCCGCGGAACCGGGAGATTAGCTGGAAGAGCTCCGGGCAACGGTCACTCACAGCGAAATGTCGCAAGGCGGGTACCTGTTCCGCCGCAACGATCCCGTGCGGCAACTGCACGTCATTGCCCAGGGAACATGCCAGCTGGAGCGAACCACCATGGACGGTCGCGCGCTGCCCTTGGCGCTTCTGGGTCCCGGACAAGTGGTAGCGGAAGGATCGCTCTTCAATGAGCGTTACGGCTGCGACTGTCGGGTGGTTGACTGTGCGCGAGTGAGAAGTTTCCCGCGGCAAGCCGTGTTGGATCTGATGATTCAACGACCCACATTGGCTCAGGACTGGCTCAGCGCGCTCGCGCACCAGGTGATGGACCTGCGCACCCGGCTCGAACTGCGAAACGTGAAGTCGGCCCGCGAGCGCATCACGCTGCACCTCGCTCTCCAGGCCGACGCCGAGGGTCGATACATCGTACCAGTCAGCTACAAAAGCCTGGCCCAGGAACTGGGCCTCAGTCATGAAGCGCTCTATCGCACCCTGGCGCGCATGGAGCAGGCGGGAGAGATTCGGCGCGAATCCCGGGTAATTCAAATCGGTAGGCACCGTCAGTAGCCAAGGGCAAGCTCTCCACGCTCAGACCGGCGGGTCGGATTCCGTGGATGCCTTCGCGTTATCCGGGGTGAGGGGAGAATCCGCTTGCTGTGGAGCGATACCCAGCAACTGTTCGGCCTTGCGCAACGCGTTCAGGCGCCTTTGAAAACGGTAGCCCTTGGGCAGATGTTCGAACACCCCGAGACGATTCATGACCCGCGCCGCCCTGGCCTGCAGCCCGACCAGCAGGACGTGCTTGCCGCTCAACCGGGCACGCTTCAGGACGTCCTCGATACCCAGCGCGGCGGTGCTGTCGATCAGCGGCACTGCATTGAGATCGATCAGCAGCACTTCGAACTGATCGGTCCTGGCCAGGCGGCTCGCCATCTCCTTGACGGCGCCAAAACTGAGCGGACCACTGATGTGAAACAGGGCGATGAGACCCTGCGCACGGTCGAAGATCTCGGTCTCAGCTGCGGTGAGCGGCGCCTCGCGCATGGAGCCCATCACGGCCCGCATATTCTCCGCCTGCAGCTCCGACATACGCTGCACGAACATAACGCTCTTCATGACGACGCCTACCGCAACAGCAGTGATTAGATCGACAAACACCGTCAGCAGCAGCACCGTCATCATCACTACCACGCCGGAACGCGGCGCATGGCGAACCCGTTTCATATAGTCGCGATCGAGAATATCGATACCGACCTTGATCAGGATGCCTGCCAGCACCGCATGAGGAATATGCGAAGCGAGCGAACCCAGGCCCGACACGACCGCGAGCAACGCCAGTGCATGCACCGTACCGGAGAGCGGCGTCTGCCCGCCCGAGCGGATGTTGATCACCGTACGCATGGTGGCGCCGGCGCCGGGAATGGCACCCATCATTCCCGCGATCGTGTTGCCGATACCCTGCCCGATCAGTTCGCGATCGGAATCGTGCTGGGTACGGGTCATGCTGTCCGCCACCAGAGAGGTCAGCAGGCTGTCAATGGAGCCCAGGAGAGCCAGCACCAGCGCAGAGGAGACCATGCCGGGCAGTTGCGTAAGTTCGAAGGAGGGCAGTTTCGGCTGGGGAAACCCACTGGGTATCTCACCCAGTACCGGAACCTCGGTCAGTACGAAGAACGCTGCCAGCGTGCCCACAAACAGCGCAACCAGTGGTGAAGGCAGCAGGCGGTTAAGGCGCGCCGGCATGAAATAGACAATCCCCAGCGCGCCCAGCGCCAAAAGAACCGCCTGCCACTGAGGGTGAGTGAGCAGCTCCGGTAGCGCTGCCAAGGTGCCCAAGGTCCCGCCGCCCGGAGGGCTATGCCCCAGCAGAACAGGCAGTTGCAGGATGATGATGATCACCCCGATGCCGGTCATGAAGCCCGAGACTACCGGCAGCGGCACCAGCGACACGTAACGCCCCAGGCGCAGATAGCCGATGAGGATCTGCAGCAAGCCGCCCATCATCACCACGGTAAAGGCCAGTGATGGATTATGGGCATACTGCGTAATGACACCGGCCATCACCACCGTCATCGGACCCGTAGGCCCCGAGACCTGCGACGGTGTGCCACCAAACAGCGCTGCGAAAAGACCGACGAAAATTGCACCATAGAGCCCGGCCACCGGGCCGGCACCGGAGGCCACGCCGAAGGCCAGCGCCAACGGCAATGCGACCACCGCAGCAGTGATACCGCCGAAGAGATCGCCGCGCAGATTGTCAAAATGAAGCCCGTGAACCACGTTCAAGGGTTCACCCCGCTAAGAAGTCGATAAGACAAATGCATGCGTCATAGAACGCAAAAAGCGTCGTGAACTATACGCCTCGCCAACAGCGCCCGTCCATTCGCCCGGGCGCATCGGGAGTGTCAGGGCCGGTTGGACGCTAGAACGTGAGTTCGCGGCGAGCGATGGTCTCCGCCAGCTGCTCGATAACGGCCTCTTGTCCGCTGATCGCCGCCTCCAGCGCCACACGTGTTTCAGTCAACACCTTGATCTCATTGAGCAGTACTAGACGCTGACGCCGGGTCAATCCCTCACCGACCAGCAGCGACTCCCTGGTGGCTATAACGCTTTCGTTTGCCGCGTGTCCCGCCTGGATCTCACCCAGCACGCTGCGCTCCTGATTCAGCTCCAGGCGCAAGCGACGCACCTCCTGGCCGGATTGGTAGTAGGCGACGAAATCGCGCTCGTGCTCCGCGGGGCAGATACCATGATAGGTGCCGCCGCGCAGACCCAGCTGATAGGCGGTGCGGGGAATGCAGAACAACCGCGCGCCCTCACGATGACCGGCCTCATAGCTCGGCAGATCGGTGCGTACACCGTATTGCGCGCACGCTTTGCGATGTTCGCCAATACGGGTGAGCGGGTGACCTTGCGCACCATCCTCCAGTCCAATGGTGCGCCAATCGGCCTGCAGACACTCCGACTTGTTGAGCGTTGTACAGCCAACAAGCAGAAAGCTGAAACACAATGCCGCCACTGTGCGGCTGCTCCATGCCATCGCCATTCGACCACCCTTCCCCTTAGCCCGTGTCACCCCATGCCGATAGGCATCGCCGCAGCACTGGATGTTGTCGCAGTGCGCCCTTCGCTGCATAAGCACAAGCACGATCCGCGCGGCTCAAGGTGGTCATGGTTGCATGTCGCCATCGAACTCCGCGTCGAAGAACAGGCAGCGCCCCTTGCCCTCCCGTTTGGCCCGATACATTGCCCGATCGGCGAAGCGCAGCAAGGTCTCCGCATCCGCTTCCGCGGAATCGTTGAGAGCGATACCGATGCTTGCCCCGAGCTGCGTGGTCAATTCATTGCGAATGCAGGGCATGGAGAGTGTCTCCAGGAGACGAATCGCCATCGCCTGAGCATCCCCGACTCCCTTCAGATCATCGAGTATCACCGCGAACTCATCGCCACCGATGCGTGCGGCGAGATCGCTGCGACGCAATGCACTCTCCAGGCGCGCAGCCATTTCGCTAAGCACCCAATCTCCGAAATCGTGCCCATGCTTGTCATTCAGCGCTTTAAACCCGTCCAGATCGATGAACAGTACGGCCACGATGCCGTTGCGTCGGGCAGCTCCGGCCAATGTGCGATCGAGATGCTCCTGCAACAAACGCCGATTGGCGAGTCCTGTCAATGGATCGTGCTGGGCGAGATGCTCGAGCGTCGTGCGTACCTGATGCAATTCCGTAAAATCGTAGACCCACTCGAGGACGCAGCCCTGGTTCTGATAGTCGAAGTGCTCGAAGGTGGTAAGGCCCCAAAAGGCATCGCCGAACGGGCCGCGGAACTGGATCTCCACATCGCGTATCGGTTCGCCGGCGCGAAAGCGTTCGATCAACTGTTCCGCATCGGACGGCGCGCGGTGCCGGTTGACGATGCGCGTGTCCAGCAAGTCATCCACTGTGCGTCCGCACATGGCGGCAAAGCGTTGATTACTGTAGATGATGCGCTGATCGGAGAGGCGCCAGATCACCGAGCCAAAGGGGCTGGTATCCAGGATGGCATGCAGCCGTTCATGGCTGCGGTGGTTTTCCGTAACATCCGTATAAGTGGTGACAAAACCACCCCCCGCCAACGGCTGACCCGTGATTTCAAGCACCGTGCCATCGGGGCGCACCCGTTCGAAACGATGCGCACGCATCTGCTGCGCCATTGCCACGCGTTCGGCCACCTGGGCCTCGACGTCGCCTGCACCATACTCCCCGCGTTCGGCATTGTGGCGCATGAACGCCTCGAAAGGCGTTCCGGTCTCGCCCATCCACTCGGGGAAATCCATCAGTTCCAGAAAACGCCGGTTGCATACCCTCAGCTTCAGTTGGGAATCAGCCAGCGTGATTCCCTGGGTCATGTGTTCCAGGGTGATACTGAGGGCCTCGGTCTGTTCGGCGAGATCCTTTTCACGCTGGCGCAGCTCGGCAGTGCGCTGCTCGACGCGCAGATCCAGTTCGTCGCGGGCTTTGCGAATTGCATCCGCTGCGGCCCGCTGCTCGGTGACATCGGTGTAGGTGGTGACGAATCCGCCGCGCGGCAGCGGGCGTCCGATAACCTCCAGCATGGTGCCGTCCGGTCGTTGACGTTCGAAACGATGGGGTTGAAATTGACGCGCCAACTCGAGTCGCTCGCGCACCTGGGTTTCGGCATCACCTTCGCCATATTCACCACGAGCGGCATTAATTCTCATAAACCTTTCGAAAGGCGTTCCGACTTTGCCCATCTCGGCAGGGTAATCCATCATGTCGAGAAAGCGTCGGTTGCAGACGACCAGGCGCAAATCGGCATCGAACATCGTGATGCCTTGATCGATGTACTCCAGTACATCGCGGAGATTCTCCAGGGAGGGGTCGGCGGTAATTTCAGCCATGCGCGGGTCCGAATGCAGTGGGAAGGCGCCCTGCCCAGCGGCGGGGCGATGGTGCACACAGTATACTCACCGCGCTCCCGCGCAGCGCAAGCCTAAAACCAGAGCGCTACCGTTTGGCCTCCAAACCAGGGGGCGATGAATGACCGGTTTCGGACTCCCTTTTGCCAACGCCGCCCCGTTCCCAGGCGTGCAGGCGTTCCACCCATTGCAACAGGCGCTGCGGCGCATGGGCGCGCTTCCATTCGCCGGCAACATACTTATTCGCTTCCGCCAGGGTTGGGTAGATGTGGATGGTAGCGAGGATCTTGTTGAGTCCGATCTTGTGTTTCATCGCCGCCACATACTCTGTTATCAGATCGCCGGCATGGTCGCCCATGATGGTGACGCCGAGGATCCTGTCCTTGCCCGGTACCGTGAGCACCTTGATCAGCCCGTGTGCTTCGCCGTCGGTGATGGCGCGATCCAGATCATCGATACTATAGGTGGTGACCTCGTACTCGACGCCCTTCGCTTTGGCATCGGTCTCGTTGAGCCCAACGCGTGCCACTTCGGGATCAGTGAAGGTGGCCCAGGGAATCACCGAATAATCGACGCGGAACTTTTTGAAACGGCCGAACAGCGAATTGACCGACGCGTACCACGCCATATGCGCGGCGGTGTGCGTAAACTGATACGGTCCCGCCACATCACCCACGGCGTAGATATTGGGAAAATTGGTCTGCAGAAACGCGTTCACCTCGATGGTTTTGCGCCCGGTGAGCCTGACACCCAATTCCTCCAGCCCGTAGCCGGTGACGTTTGCCGCACGCCCCACCGCCACCAGGATCTGATCGAAGGGGACACGCACCTCCTGACCCTCGTGTTCAGCGATCAACAGTTTCTCGCCGTTTTCAACGCGCACCTCTTTGGCCTTGGTATTGACGCGCACATCGATGCCTTCGGCAATAAACTTCGCCTGCACCGCAGCGGCGATCTCCGGATCCTCGCGACCCATGATGCGCGGCGCCATCTCCACCTGCGTCACCTGGGAGCCGAGCCGGGCAAACGCCTGGGCCAGCTCGCTGCCGATCGGGCCACCGCCCAACACCACCAGGCGCTGCGGCTGCTCGCGCAGATCCCACACGTTGTCGGAAGTAAGATACCCCGCCTCCTGTAAACCAGGAATCGGCGGCACGAACGGCCGCGCCCCCGCCGCAACGATGATGTTGCGCGTGGTGTAGCGCTGACCGTTGACCTCGACGGTGTAGGGATCGACGACTCTCGCCTCGCCCTGAATCACCTCGACGCCCAGCCTGGTATAGCGCTCTATCGAATCATGGGGTTCGATATCGGTGACGACATTCTGAACACGCTCCATCACCCTGGCGAAGTCGACCTTGCCCTGCACCTGAGCAAAACCGAACTCCTCACCGCGCTTCAGCTGCGCGGCAAACTTGGCGGAGCGGATCAGCGCCTTGGAAGGTACGCAGCCGGTGTTCAGGCAGTCGCCGCCCATCCTGTGTTTCTCGATGAGCGTCACCTTTGCCTTGACCGCCGCAGCGATATAGGCCGCCACCAGACCACCGGAACCCGCGCCTATCACGACGATGTTGCGATCGAAGTGCGCCGGTCTGGTGTAGCCCTTCAAGGCTTTGCGGGCCTGGAGTTTTTCGATCACCTTGCGCGCAATGAGCGGGAACAGGCCGAGCAACACGAACGAGCCCAACAGGCCGGGAGACAGCAGACCCGCCGCCGATTCGATCTGTGCGATCTGCGTACCGGCGTTGATGTAGACCAGTGTGCCCACCAGCATGCCCACCTGACTCACCCAGTAGAAGGTGAAGGTCTTGATGGGTGTCAGCCCCATCACCAGGTTGATCACGAAAAAGGGGAAAGCCGGCACCAGGCGCAGCGTGAAGAGATAAAAAGCGCCATCCTTCTCCACCTCGCGGTTGATGGTGCGCAGCGAATCGCCGAAGCGCCCCTGCACCCAGTCGCGCAGCAGGAGACGCGAAACCAGAAAGGCCAGGGTCGCGCCGATGGTCGAGGCAAAGGAGACGATCACCGTCCCCCACAACAGACCGAATATCGCGCCACCGGCAAGCGTCATGATCGCAGCGCCCGGTAGCGACAGGCCCGTTACCGCCACATAGAGCAGAAAGTAAATGCCGACGGTCTGCCAGGGGTTGGATTCGAAGTAAGACAGGATCGCCTCGCGCTGCGATTTAAAGAAATCGAGCGTGAAGAACTGCCCCAGGTCGAAAACGAAAAACGCGACCACCAAGGCCACGATTACGAGGGCAACCCCAATCTTCTTTATGTTCACGGTGAATCTCCGGCTCGTTTCACGCAGCAGTATGCAACCTCCTGCCACTATGGTTTTTCTGGCGCATTTGGGATCAGTAGACCGGCCGATCCCGCAGCATCTTTCATCACCGCTTCATCGCTTCCGTTGCCGCGCTACCCGCCTCTGGCTCATTTCCTACTATAGTTCAGGGGTGGGGAGGATCGCGCAGGAGGCCCATATGCGATCCGCGAAGGCTTCGATCTGTCACGTTTTGGCACTTCTGGGAGTGCTGGCAGCCGGCCTCGCGCCGACCCTTGTCGCTGGCGCCATCAGCGAAAGCGCCTTCCATCAGACGCTGGACCTCGCGCAACGGGTTTACCGGGGAGAATTCCTGGCGCGCAACCTGCGTCTGCAACTTCAGGGCTACTGGCATCGCGATGAACGCCACGCCTCCGCCTCGCAGCAGGAAGATCCGATCGGCAGGATTGCGGTGATCAGCATCACCGGCGGGATAGCACGCGATCCGGCCATAACCCGCGACGCCTTCGCGCTGATCACGTGTCACGAAATCGGCCATCATCTGGCCGGACCACCGCAACGATGGGGCTTCTCCGCCGAAGGGCAAGCCGACTATTTCGCGGCCTCGGAGTGTCTGCGCAGACTGCTGCCACTGTTGCCGGACCATGCCGCCACAGCCATGCAACCGATACCCCGCCGCCTGGAGATTGAGTGCGATTCCGCCTTTGACACAAATGACGAAGCCTATCTGTGTCTGCGGATCATCATGGCCGGCGAAGCGTTGAGCAACTACTTTGCGACGCGCATAGGGAGCCACCCGCCCGAGATAGGTTCTAGGAGTCCGCACACGGTAGCGACAACCCGCTTTCTGTCGGCAGACCCTCAGTGCCGGCTTGACACCTATCGCGCCGCCGCGCTCTGCAACCACCGCGCCAATCACCAGCTTGCTCCCCACCTGCGTTGGCTCTGCACCGATGCCGCCCGACAGCGCGCCGCGCTCAGGCCGAGCTGCTGGTATCGCGGCTAGGACCGTGCGGGAAAGGTACGGCGTCATCTGCTACCCTGTTGCAGCTCAAATCACACTGCACAATGGATACTGGTATGAACCCCGATAACACCACCACTGAACTCAAGATGAACCCGGCCGAGCTCTATCGCGAGGAGACTTTCACCGACCGTAGCGCCGGCACCCTGCGCAGGCTCACCCCGGTGCAGATCGATGGCTCTGACGACCCGGCGCGCCCCGTGCTCTACATCGGCCAGGCGCAGATCCTCACCCCCATGGGGGCGATGCCCATCGCCTTCGAGATCGAGGCAGGATCTCTGGGGGAGGCGGCGGAAAAGTTCAGCGCCGCCGCCAACGTCGCCGTGGAGCGCACCGCCCGCGAGCTGGAGGAGCTGCGCCGCGAGGCGGCTTCCCAGATCGTCGTTCCCAAGGGCGGCCAGGGTGGTATCGGTGGACCCGGCGGCATGCCCGGAGGCGGTCGTTTTCAGATACCCTGAGGCGTGAGCGTTCATCGCCAACACGAAGAGATCGCACCCCGATCACCTCGCTCCCTACGCCCCCTCCCGCTGGCGCCATTGCAGTATGCGCCAGTCTCGACTAGCGTTTTGCCCACGAGTCGAACAAATAGGTGACCATCAATGGATGAGGAAGAGCAAGAACAGATCAGCGTCCTGGGCGAGCCTTTGCAGACCTGCTCCACGCGCCCAATGACCGGCTTCACCCGCTCGGGTTGCTGCGATTACCTCCCGGTCGATGCCGGTCAGCACACGATCTGCGTCCAGGTGACCGCCGAATTCCTGGAGTTCAGCCGCTTCCGCGGCAACGACCTCAGCACGCCAATCCCTGAGTTCGCATTCCCCGGACTCAAGCCCGGCGATCGCTGGTGCCTGTGCGCGGCGCGCTGGAAGGAAGCGCTGGAGTACGGGCGGGCACCCAAGGTCGTTCTGCGCGCCACCCACCGGCAGGCCCTCGAGGTAGTGGATCTCGTTGATCTGAAAAGCCACGCGCTAGACCTCTCCTGAGAGGTTTTCGCGGCGCACCCCGCTGCTATAGGCGCCGGCTTTATTGCCAGGAGCGGCGCAAGCCGCGAGATGGGTTATCATTCGCCGCGTTCTCGTCAGCGAAATCCACAGCATGAAGGCCAGCGAACTCAAGAGCGGCATGGTGATACAGGTGGACAACCGCACCGTCTATATCAACGGCGTGCAGGTCCAGACCGCCTCCTCGCGCAGCGGCAATACCCTCTACAAGGTGCGTGGACGGGCGGTCGCCACCGGTCAGAAGTTCGCCGCCAGTTTCAAGGGCGATGAGGTATTGAGCGAGGTCGCCTTCGAGCGCCGCCCGGTGCAATTGCTCTACCGCGACGCCGACGGCTGTACCTTCATGGACAGCGAAACCTACGAGCAGCACACCCTGAGCGATGAGGCCCTGAGCGACGAGTTGCCTTACCTCAGCGACGGACTGGAGGGGCTCCACGCCCTGATCGTTGACGGCAGACTCCTCGGCATCCAGCTTCCCCCCACCGTGGTGATGGAGGTGATCGACACCTCCCCCGCCATCAAAGGCGCTACCGCCGCGGCGCGCAACAAACCGGCCACCCTGCCGACCGGGCTGGTGGTGCAGGTGCCCGAATACCTGGCCACCGGCGAACGCATCAAGATCAACACCACTACCGGGGTGTTTATGTCGCGGGCTTGAGGGTTGTACCCACTCAGGTCGGGCTGAGGAATGAAATCCGACAAGATCCGACCCTCTGCCCGTTGCGCCTCCTGCATCCGCCCAACCGGCATCGGCTCAATGACCACTGCCGGACGCTTTGCGCAGCTTGCCCACAATGCCGGTAGGAAAAAAGTAGACGCTGAGAATGAATAGCACACCCAGCCACAACAACCAACGATCCGGGTGAACGATCAGCGGCAGCAGTGGCACAGCGGCCAGCGCCTCGGCCGCAACACCCATCAGATTCTGCAGATAGTTCTTGGCGAGCACGAAAAGCGTCACGCCCAGCACGGCACCGTACATCGTACCCATTCCGCCGATCACCAGCATTAACAGGATGTCGATCATGATACTGAGCGACAGCGTGGTATCCGGTCCGGTGTATTTGAGCCACAACGCCATCAACACACCCGCCAACGCTGCGACACCGGCTGAGAGGCAGTTGGCCATCGTGCGATAGTAGACCGTGCGATACCCCAGTGCCTCGGCACGAAACTCATTCTCTCGAATCGCCTGCAGCACCCTGCCGAAGGGCGAGTTGACCATGCGCAGCATCAGCACAAACAGCACCGCCGAACAGAAGAAAATCAGGTAGTAATCGAGGATCTTGCCGGTGATCCGTACCCCAAAGAGCGGGTCGTCCAGCAACTTGAACGCTGGCGTCAGCACTCGCGGTATCTGAAAGCTCAAGCCATCCTCGCCGCCGGTCAATCCGGAAAGCTGTGAGGCGAGAATCAGGAAGGCGCTGGCAAATGCCAGCGTTACCATGGCAAAGAAGATCGCCTGCACGCGCAGTGACAGCAGACCGATCACCAGCGCCAGCGCCACCGCGATCACCAGCCCAATCAGTGTACCGACCAGCACCACGCCCCACGTCGCACCCCACGCATCCAACGTCAATGCCACGCCATAGGCGCCGATGCCGAAGAACATCGTGTGCGCAAACGAAACGATGCCGGTGTAACCGAGCAGCAGATCGTAACTCGCCACCAACACGATAAAGATGCATATCGTAGCGGCAGTATTGAGCGCGCGCGTACCGGGGAAAAGGAAAGGCGCCAGCGCCAATCCAATCAGCACAGTAATCAACAGCAGCGACAAAGTTCGGCTGCGGGGAAGATCGTGTGAAAGCAGAAGCTTCAGCATCATCGGTGCCCTTCAACTCTTCGCCGCGGGAAGCAAGCCCTGCGGCCGCCACATCAAGATCACCACCATCAGCAGGATGTTAGAACCGAGAGCGATTTTCGGTGCTAGATAACCGGTGTAGTTGGCCATCAAACCCACCAGCAACGCCCCGACAAAGCAACCCTGCACCGATCCCAGCCCACCGATGATCACGACAATGAAGATCAGGATCAGAATATCCAGGCCCATATGTGCGGTAATCAGTTCGTCATAGAGTCCCCACATCACTCCACCCAATCCAGCCAGTGCCGAGCCGGCGACAAACACCAGCACGAAAAGGCGCTGCACGCGATAGCCCATGGCTTCTACCATTTCGCGATTTTCCACCCCGGCGCGAATCAACAACCCCAGGCGCGTTTTGACCAGCGCCCAATGCAGCGCCGCGAAGATCACCAGGCCGAGCATCACCGCGGCCATGCGGTACTTTTCCACCACCACCTCACCGAAGCTCCACGAACCGCGCAGTGCGGTTGGGCGCGGCAGGGGTATTGCATTCGGACCCCAGATCAAATGGATCAACTGCTCGGCGATGATCAGTCCACCCATCGTGACCAAAATCTGTTTCAGATGCGCTCCGTAGACCGGCCGCACGATGACCCGCTCGAAGAGAAAACCCAGTGCGCCGCTGACCGCCACTGCCGCGAGCAAGGCCGCGCCGATCGCCAATAGATTGGCCAGCAGTGAAGTGCTGCCGGTCAGTCCCGTCAGGGCAAGCAGCACACTAGCGCCGACAAAAGCGCCCAGAGAAATAAAAGCACCATGGCCGAAGTTCAAAATATCCATCAAGCCAAAGACCAGCGTCAGCCCCGAGGCCATGACGAAGATCATCATGCCCATGGCAATGCCGGCTATGGTGAGCGTTGCCCAGGCTGGGAAATTACCCATCAGCATCAAACCCAGCAACGCCACGATCGGTACGATCAGGTGGGGAAGATACGGCCCCAGGCGCTCGCGCCAGGAAACCGCCTCCGGCGGTAACGTCGTCTCGTTCATTGGTGCGAATCCATGCTAAGGCCAAGCAGGCGCGCCTGGAGCGCGGTGTCATCGACCAGCTCCGCCATGGTGCCGGAGTGGATGATGCGACCATCATCCATCACCGCCACGGTATCGCCGACCGCACTGGCCATGTGAAAATTCTGTTCCACCATCAGGATGGTGGTTTGCATCGCCTTGAGTTCCAGCACAGCCTCGATCAAGGCATTGACAATGGCGGGAGCGAGCCCTTTGCTGGGTTCATCGATCAGTATCAGCCGTCGTGGTTCGATCACGGCACGGCCGATAGCGAGCATCTGTTTTTGTCCACCCGACAGGTTTCCCGCCCGGCTGTTCCAAAAAGTCCCTAGCGCTGGAAAGATGCCCACCAGCCACTGCAACCGCTGCTCGTCGATAGCGCCACTGGTAGCAGCGAGCAGCAGGTTCTCGCGCACACTGAGGTCCGAGAAGATCCCCATGTTTTCGGGTACGTACGCGATACCCCGTTGTGCGATATCGGGCGTGGCGGTGCTGGTGATCTCCTCCCCATCGAAGTTTATTGCACCCTGCGAGGCCCTCCACAGACCGATGATGGTACGCATGGTGGTGGTCTTTCCCGCACCGTTGCGGCCCAACAGCATCGTGGTGCCATTGCGCGGCACCGTCAGGTTCACGCCCTGCAGGATGTGGTACTGGGCGATATGCGTATGCACATCGGAAAGCGTCAGCATCGCATTATCCATTCGCCATCGCCTTGCCCAGATAGGCCTCCTGGACGATGGGCGAAGCGATTACCGTCTCCGGATCGCCGTCGGCTACCAGCCGCCCGTTGTGCAGCACCAGGATACGGTCGGCCAACGATCGCACCACGTCCATTTTGTGCTCGACCAGCAGTATGGTTTTGCCTGCGTCCTGTTTGATCTGCTGCAGAAGTTCCAGCACCACCGGCACCTCGTCGACACTCATTCCGGCGGTGGGTTCGTCGAACATCAGCACCTCGCTCTCCAGGGCCAATAGAACAGCGACTTCGAGCTTGCGTTGATCGCCATGTGGCAACGCTGCAGCCTGATCACCCGCTCTATCCAACAGCCCCGTGCGCGCCAGACAGTGTTCCGCCTGCTCGACCAATTCCCGCTGATTGACGGCCAGGGAAAAGAGCCGCTTTCCCGCGCCCTTGCGCGCCTGCACCGCGAGGCGCACATTCTCGAGCACCGTCAACTGCGGAAAGAGATTGGTGAGCTGGAATGCGCGACCAATGCCGCGCTGGGTGCGGGCAGCGGGACCCAGCCCGGTAATATCCTCACCGAACAGGCGGACCCGCCCCAGCGTGGCGGACAGTTGACCCGATATCAGATTGAAGTAGGTGGTTTTGCCCGCGCCGTTGGGACCAACAATGGCGGTCAGTGAACCCCGATGAAAATCGCAACTGACGCGTTCGACAGCCACATGACCGCCGAAGCGTATGGTCAGCTCCTCGGTCTGCAACGTCGGCTGTTCATGATCGGCCACTGAGTTCGTCCGTATCAATTCGTGAGGACAAGCCCGGCCCGCAAGGGCCGGGCGTCGCCGCTTAGCGCGTGTTGCGCACCGGGATTTTCATCTCTTCCATGCTCAACTCACGCACCAACTCGGGTATGCCCCAAGCGACATCAGGATCGACGCGGATCTTGAAGTGATACATGGACTGCAGCGCCTGGTGATCCTCCTTACGGAACATCATCTTGCCCTTGGGCGTTTCGAAAACCATCCCTTCCATGGCCTTGATCAACGCTTCGCTCTCGCCGGAGGGTGCGTTCTTCAGCGCTTCGACTACGGCGATACCTGCCGACATACCACCGGCGGTGAAGAAATCCGGTGGCTCTTTGAAACGCTCATAATGAGTCTTCACCAACCAGTCATTGACGGGATTCTTGGGGATTTCGTGATAGTAATAGGTTGCCCCCTCCATACCGGGTATCTCCTTGTAAGCCGCCATCGCCGCCAGGATGTTCCCGCCGGAAGCCAGTTCGACGCCCAGGCGCTCGGGATTCAGCGCTTTCAGCTTACCCAAAGGATTGCCCTTACCCGCCCAGATTACCCAGATAATCTTGCGCCCCTGTTCGTTCTTCAGCGCATCGAAGATCCGTTGGGCCGAGGCGGTGAAATCAGTGGTATCGCGCGGAGCGTACTCTTCAAACGCCAACTTGGCACCGGTTCCCGCCAACGCCTCTTTGAAGGCGGCAACACCATCGCGACCAAAGGCGTAGTCCTGGGCCAGGGTAGCAATCACGGTTCCTGGTTTGCCCAGGGCAACCGCATTGGAGATAGCGTCCTGCGAGGAGTTGCGTCCGGTGCGAAAGACGTAACGATTCCAGTCCGAACCGGTAATGGAGTCCGCCACCGCGGGCTCAACGATCAGCACCTTCTCGTACTCCTTGGCCACCGGCAGCATCGCCAAGGCAACACCCGAGGAGACCGGACCCACCGCCAGCGTCACGCCGTCATCCCCGTAGGCTTCCGCCAGCAGCGTTTTACCCAGATCCGGTTTGAGCTGGGTATCTTTCTCGATCACCTCGATCTTACGTCCGTTGACCATCATGGTCCCGCCGGTGGCGAATTCCAGACCCAACATCAAACCGCGGTGCGATTGCGCAGCGTAGGCCTCGAACGGTCCGGTCTTACCATAGATGTGGGCGATCTTGTAAGGATCCCCTGCGGCTTGCGCCGCGCCGCTTATTCCCAGCGCCAACACGGCCGCGCTGCCGACAGTCATGATCGTCTTCAAAAGTTGTACCTTGCTCTTCATGATGCTCAACCTCCTCTTGCCTCGGTAGTCCTACATTGTTGGTCCCCGTTGTTCCCGGGGTTGATGGGATTTGCCCGCCCCACATCCTTGACCAGCACCAGCGCCCGGCCTTCGCAGATCAAGCGATCGCCCGTGCCCGAGCAACGCGTGGACAGATCGACCAAAGCCTTGTCGGGGCGAAGGCGTGTGATCGTCACCGACGCGGTCAATGATTCGCCGACCTCGGCGGTAGCGTGAAAATGCAACGCTTGTTTCATGTAGTTGGTGCCGAAACCGGGAAGCTCGGCGCCCAGCAGGTAAGAGAACAATCCCGCGATCAGCGGCTCGGGGACGTGATCAGGTGGTGACGCCTTCGAGCCCGTCAAAGCAGCAAACTCGGCGAGCACCTGACGATCGAAAACACGTTGCACCTGGGCGCGGTCACCAATGTTCATCGGCCCGCCTCATCCAGTTCGATCACCGTCGTGCCTTCAAGGGTGACTACATCGTCCATCGCGCGGCGCACACGCATCGACAGGGCGCATCGGTCAGCCGTCGGGTAGCCGCTCACCTCGATCTCCAGCAGCATCGGATCCTCAGCGTAGGTGGGCGCTGGAAACATCAACTGCTGTTCGATCTGCCGCACCATGGGGAAACGCGTCCCGATCGCACTCCACAGCGCACTGTAGAGCAACATGCCGTGGGCAACGGTGCGCCCAAAACGGGTCGTAGCCGAAAAGTGAGGATCGACATGGATCGGATTGTTGTCACCGCTCAGGCGTGCAAAAAGATCGAAGTCGGCCTGGGTAAATACCCGTTCGAGCTGGATGCGGGTGCCCGCGGCCGGTAGTCTTGCGCTGTTCATGCGTCTTCTACCGTTTGGTTCTGCACACGCAAGTGGTGTTTTTGCACCTTGCCGGCCGGGGTGCGCGGGAAATCCTCTACCACGCGTATCGACTTGGGCACTTTATAGGCAGCCAGTGATTGCCGGGCAAAAGCGATAACCTGCGCCGTATCAATTTGCCGGCCGGGCTTCGGTATCAGGTAGGCGCAGCCAGCCTCTCCCCAACGTTCGTCGGGAACTCCAACCACTGCCGCTTCGAGGACAGCGGGATGGGTGAGCAGCACGCGCTCCACTTCGGCGGGATAGACATTCTCCCCGCCCGAGATGTACATGTCCTTGATGCGATCGACAATATAGTAGTAGCCCTCCTCATCGCAGCGCCCCACATCCCCGGTGTGCAGCCAGCCATCGGCGTCCAACGCCTCGCGCGTTGCCTCCGGCCGGTTCCAATAACCCGGGGTTACGTTCGGGCCTTTGATCAGATACTCGCCCGCTTCGCCCGTCGCGACATCACGCCCTTCGTCATCGACGATGCGCACGCGCGTGAGCAGCTGCGGCTTGCCGATAGAGCCGGGTTTGCGTTCGACGCTCGCCTCATCCATGAGGAACACCGTCGGCCCGGTTTCGGTCATGCCATAACCCTGACAGATTCGCGCACCCCGCCGGGCGTAGAGCTGCAGCAGGCCCTCGGATAGCGCCGCGCCTCCCGCAGACCAGGCGCGAACACGATGCAGATCGGTACGCTCGAAGTCGGGATGCAGGCTCATCGCCTGGTAGACGGCGGGCACCGCCAAAAGCGCGGTCAGTTCGCCTGCGCCGATCAGCCTCAGCAGGGCGGAAGGGTCGAATTTCAGCATTACCTTTACGCTACCGCCGACAATCAAGGTTGGCAGCGTGTGGAGATTGATGCCGGCGGTATGAAACAGCGGCAGATAGTTCGGCGTCACATCCCGACCCGTAAGATCGATGGCCTGGCCGATGTTGATCGCGTTAGCCAGCGCCATGCCGAAGGTCTGCAGCACGGCCTTGGGAACGCCCGTGGTGCCCGAGGTGTAGAGCATGTACCAAAGCCCCTCCACCGGCCAGGGATCGCGCCATTCGGTGCGGCCCACACCCGCGGCCAGCAGCGCCTGATAGCTCCCCTCGCTTACCGCCGCCCCGTGTGGCAGAACGCGATACTGGGGCAGGGGATGCGTTTGCAGCAGCGCGGCGGCCAGCGACGCGGTCGCATCATCGTGGAACAGCAGTCGCGCGCCACAATCGTCGAGCAGGGGGCGCAGTTCCGCGGGTGTCAGGCGCCAGTTCAAAGGCACCAGCACAACACCCGCCTTGGCGCAGCCGAACAGAATCTCGAAGAAGGCGGCGATGTTGTGACACAGTATCGCGATGCGTTCCCCCGGTTCGATACCTAATCGCTGCAGCGCTTCGGCGAAACGATTGGCGCGCTCGTTCAGCATGGCATAGGTAATGCGCTGACCGCTGTCCAATTCTTCCAGTGCCACTTTGTCGGGCATCAGCTCGGCCCGTTTGGCGGCAATATCGAACAATGAAAACATGGCGCTTGAACCGCTCCCCTTTTCGCTGCTTAACAGGCCAGGCGTCGGTCGAGAAATCTGGCCATGCCGCGACGGGCCTCTTCACTGCCCACCTGTGTTACGAAACTTTTGCGCTCCTCCTCCAGGGCTGCGGCATAGCGCGCGCGCCTTTGCGGCGTGAGCAAGAGTCGCTTGGTCGCCTGCAAGCCGGCACCGCTTTTCTTCTGCAGGCTGGATAACCACAGATCGATTTGCGCATCCAGTGCACCATCCTCGACCACGCAATCAGCGATCCCCAATGCCACCGCCTCGACGGCGCCGACATGACGATTGAGGAGCTGAATCTCTCCCGCTCGGTGGCTGCCGATACGCTCGGGCAGCAAGGCGGTCCAACCGCCGTCGGGACTGAAGCCGACCTCCACGTAGTAGGGGGCAAAAAACACCCGCGGTGTCACTGCCACCAGATCGCAGGCCAGCACCAGACCGAGCGCGCCGCCGGTTACCGGCCCCTGCACACGCCCGATCAGAGGCACCCTCAAATCAAACAGGTCGAGCACAGCTTCATTGAGCAACCCGACCAAACGTTCGGCGTAGCTGGCGATCGTTGATCCCTGCCGCTGGATTTCCCGCACATCGCCGCCCGTCGAAAAACTCGATCCTGCCGCCGCCAACACGACAGCGTTGATCCGGGTGTTCGAGCGTATCGCACCGAGGCAATCCAGCAGTTCCTCAAGGAAAGCAGGCACCAGGCTGTTGTGACGCCCGGCGCGATTGAGTGTCAGGTACGCCACTCCACCCGCGACGCGCATGGCCACCAGCGGCTCCTCAGTCACGCGCCACCCCCTGCTCGGGAGGTTGGCGCAGACCATGCTCCACCAGATCCATCACGGCATCGACCACTTCGTCGACCGGGCGTTCGTGTCCCCAGAGTCCATAACGCAGCCCGAGAAAAAGCGAAATACCCAGCAACGCCCAGGCACGCTCATCGGTGGGGCCGGATCGGATCTCGCCCTGTACCAACGCTCTTTGGAGTTTGACGCTGTAGGCGCTGGCGAAATCTGTGAAGTACTTGCGGAAGGCTGATTCGTCCACATACTGCGCTTCCATGACAATCCGGTAGAGGTGTGGGTGATCGCGCACAAACTGGATGAAATAGCCCAAACCCTGGCGCTCGGCGGTCAATCGATCTGGAGCTCCGGCGACGTTGGCGCTCAGTTCCTCACGCAGCGTGCGTCCGAGATCGAGTACCAGTTCACGAAAGATCTCCTCCTTGCTGCTGAAGTAGATATAGAAAGTACCCTGCGCGATACCCGCTTTGCTGGTGATACCAGCCACCGAAGCATCGTGATAACCCTTACTGCCAAACTCCAGGGCGGCGGCATCGAGCAGATTACGCAAGGTGCGTTGCCCACGGGCGGTCTTTGGTTTCTTGACGGGAGCGGTCATAGCGCCTAACAATTAACTGAAACATGACTCATGTGTCATATTTAGGCTGATTTACGGTCAACGTCAAGCCCCAGGCCCCAATATTTCCGATTTGCCGGCTTGCCGCCTGTTCCGACCCTGACACCCCGATTTGGAGACCGCTCACAGTCATGACGATCCTGCATACCAGCGACGGGCACCCGCTCTACTTCCAGGAGTACGGATCGGGCTCGGCCCTGGTTTTCGTCCACGGATTTGCCGCGCACGGGGGGTTCTTCGAGGCCGCGGCACTGCAGCTTGCCTCCGATTTCCGCGTGATCGTTCCGGACCTGCGCGGCCACCGGTTCTCCCGCCAGGAGGGGGACCGACCCACGCTTCCACAACTCGCCCGGGATCTGAACGAGCTTCTCGACCACCTGTTGCCCGACGAAAAGAGCTGCCTCGCTGGTTGGTCCATGGGTGCCTTGGTGTGCCTGGAGTCTCTGCGCCAAGAGGGCCAACAACGAACCAGTGGATTGATCGTGGAAGACATGTCGCCCCGCATTCTCAACGACGACACCTGGCACTTCGGACTAAAAGGGGGGTTCGATGCCGCCATGAGCGAGCGCTCCATGGCGCTGATGCGTCGCGACTGGCGCCGCTTTTCCCACGCCGCTGCCGAAAACCTGTTCGCCAGATGGGAGACCACCTCCCCGACGCTGCGCAGATGGGCGTTGCAGCAATTGCAGACCAACGACGCCGACACGCTGGTGCATCTTTGGCGCTCCCTGAGCGAACACCACTACGAGCGGATGCTCGCCACGCTGCATCTGCCAACGTTGATCGTTTGGGGAAAACGTAGCCGCCTCTACTCACCCGCCGTGGCGGAATTCTGGTTGCAGCAGCTGCCCCAGGGGCGCGACGGAGGCTGCGATGAATCAGGGCACGCCCCGCATCTCGAGCAACCGGAGCATTTCAGCAGCCTCCTTCGCGAGTTCCTGTTCACGCTGACATGGTGAGATTCGCCCCGACACCTCAGGCGCGAGGCGATCCCGTTGCAGCGCGCACCTCGAACCGAGCGCCGCTTGTCGTTTAACCCAACCTGGGTACAGTAATCACTCATCATTGACGGGTACCATTGGCGGCGTCGAAGTACTGATCACACCGTAAAACGATGGTGCAAACGAACGGTGACGGATCAGGCGCCGATCTGACCCAATACTGACGAGTCGAAACTTCATGAATCTCACCCGCCGCCAGTTCGTAACCGCCCTTGGCTGCGCTGCGCTGTTCCCGACCGCCTGCAGTCGTGGACCGCGCCGCGACCGGGTGGGCATCGCGTTGGGTGGGGGTGGGGCGCGCGGCCTGGCGCACGTATTGATGCTGGAGGTGCTGGATGAATTGGGGATCAAGCCCTATCGCATTGCCGGCACCAGCATCGGCGCGATCATCGGCGTGCTCTATGCCGCCGGGAAAAGCGGGCGTGAAATCCGCGCACTGATCGATCAGCTCACGGTGTCGGAGAACGAATCGTGGATCGACGCGCTTTCCGGCGAGAGCGGCCTGCGCTGGCTCGATTTTCTGTTGCCCGAGCTGCGCCGTGGTGGCCTGCTCAATCCCGACGGATTCATCGCCTTCTTGGACGAGACGCTGGGTGTCGAGCGCTTCGACCAGCTCAAGATCCCGCTACAGGTGGTCGCCACCGATTTCTGGAGCCGCGAGGCCGCCGTATTCGACTCGGGCCTGTTGATGCCTGCCGTACAGGCCAGCATGGCACTGCCCGGCGTGTTCGCCCCGGTCACCATCGGCGATCGGCTGCTGGTCGATGGCGGATTGGTGAATCCCGTACCCTATGACCTGATACAACAGGATTGTGACCTCACCATCGCCGTCGATGTCATCGGTCTGCGTACACCCGGTGAAGACCCGATCCCCTCCTATCTGGAGGCGACCTTCGAAGCCTTTCAGATCCTGCAAAGCACCGTCCTGAAAGAGAAGATGCGCCATCGGCCGCCCGACATCTACATCCGGCCGGAGATTCGCGATGTGCGTGTCCTGGAGTTCTACAAATTTGAGGCCATCTTCCAGCAAGCCCAACCGCAGAAGGATCGATTGAAGCGACAGCTGGAGAAACTCCTCGGCTGATCGCACCCATGTCCGTACCGGGTTTTGCCCCGGCGACGGATTCCAGTATTGTATCGGTCGAGACGAAAAGGATTTTATGCCGTTGCAGACCTATCAGATTGCCCAAACCCTGGTTGCCGGAAACTCAGACCGCCTCTCAATCGATGAGTTCGGGCGCCTCATTCGCTCCTATTACGCCTGCAAGTTCATTTTTCTGGGCAACCTCTCGCTGGAGCAATCGCTCAGTTTGCGCGTCTACAAGAATACCTACTCGCGTCTCGCGCACCGCAGCGATCCCGACTCGCTGAAGTTCTATCGCAAGTTCCTGCTGATCGCCGGCGCCAGGGAGTACCAGACCTACCAGAATATCGATCGTGTTGCCGACGAACGCTATCGCGAGATCCTCGACATGATGTTCAAGCACCGACTCTACCCGACCGGCGAGACGGGGACCGGCACCCGCATCCATGTCCGTCAGCTCGACATCACCTTCATGCATGGTTTCTACGGCTCGTCCAAGGACGATTCCGATCACTATCTGCTGAATCGGGTTGGCGACGACACCATCGAAAAGGCTTTTAAAAGGCTCGAGGTCAGAAATAAACGTCGGGTGGTCTGTGGGCACCTTGAGGTTCCCGTGGCGTACGTGCGAACACCGAACGGGACCATCAACAAACTGACCGGTAAAGATCTGTCCAGCCTGACGTTCGATCCTCAGGCCCGCTACATTATCGCGCCCGGCGCACTGAACCACGGCCACTTCGCGCTGCTGCGGCTCGGTGCCAAGGGTCGGGTCAGCATGGATTTCAAAAAGCTGACCACAGCCATGCCCGTATAACCCACCAGGCCGCGCGATCGGCCATCAACGTTCAGATATCGCCAGCTTTACCGCCAATCCCGCAAAGATGGAACCGGCAATCCAGTTCAACGCCTTCTGCGCCAGCGCCGAGCGCCGGAACCGCGAACCCATGGTTCCCGCCAGCACGCTGATCGACCCGAACACCAGTATGGTGGCGACGATGAAGAGCCCCCCGAGCAGCAATACCTGCGGCGCGATAGGACCTTGCGCCGGGTCGGTAAATTGCGGAAGAAACGCGAGGAAAAAGATCGACACCTTGGGGTTGGTGACATTCATGATGATCCCGCGAACATAGAGTCTGCGCACGTTGACGCCACCCACCAGTGCCGCACCTTCATCGGAGGCCGACGAGCGGAACGCCTGCCACGCCAGATAGAGCAGATACGCTGCGCCGACGAACTTCAGGACCGTGAACGCCACAGCGGAGGCCTGAAAGATCGCCGCCAGCCCAAACGCCACCGCGGACGTGTGCACCAGCAATCCTGTGCACAACCCGATGGTCACCAGCAGACCCGCTTTTCGCCCGTGCTGGGCGGATTGCGCCATGACAAAAAGATTGTCCGGTCCGGGCGCCAAACCAAGCAGGATGGAAGTTGTAAAGAAGAGCAGAAGTAACTCGATGCTGGGCATGGTCGATCGTCTGAATCTCTATTCAATGCGGTAAAGGCTTAAGGAACCTCTGGCCAAGTCGTGTTCAGAGGTCCCTCAATTGAAACCGATACCGGACCGGTGTCAATCACCCGGTACCCGTCCGCACTATTCCCATTGTACGCACGCCGTTCAACTGGAGCGCGTGAAAAGCCCAGCCATCAAGCACCGTGTGCACGGCCTGACCGCTGGCACCGGCCCTATGATTGCTGCTGACGATGGCCGCAATGCACGGATCATCAATCCACTGCTCCCTGCCTGTTCGCTTGAACGCTGACGCACGTTATTCGCTTTGGACTGCAGGTGCCGGCTGCTGCGTTACTGCTCCAATCGGCGATGCGACAAAGGATGATCGCCCCAGGGCAGCCCGCCCAGATAGCGGGCGATACGCTCGATCTCCTGGTCGCTCACAAACTCCATAATGGTGCGCATGGTGGGAGACAACCCGTTGCTGCGGCTTCCGCGTTTGATATCGGCGAGCTGCTGGATCAGGTACGGGACATTTTGCCCCGCGAGCACGGGATAGTTTTCAGAGAGCGGGGTACGTCCCTCCAGACCATGGCAGATGTGACAACCTTTGGCCGCGAAGAGCCGGGCACCGCTGAGCGTCTCTGCGACGCTCAAGGAAGGCGCCGCTAGTGACAGGAGCAGCATAACGGTGAAGGCCCGCATGCCCTCACCGTCGTGCATTCGGCCACGAATTTCAACGAGAACCCGTCTCAAAATCCCGCGCGAGCTGTGCCGGTCGCTCGTGGTTCGAGCGCCAGGCGCGGCGAGCGTGGTTGGGTCATTCCCAATGAGCGAGCCGCAACACCGCGCTGGAACCACGAGCGCCCGGCCCTGCGGGTTGGCCCCAGAGGCGCGCTGGCGGTGTTCTCGACTTGCCAATAGCGTTGCTATTGGCTGCGCCTTCGGGCCTACCCAGCGCGCCTCTGGAGCTCAACACAGCACGCGCGGGATTCTGAGATAGGTTCTAGCGGTTTTTACCGCCACCCAACAGGGCCGGTGCCTCGTTACCGTGGCGCGCCGTATGACGACGTTGCCCTTTCCCCGGCGCAGCCGATTGACGATGGGGCCGCGGGCTGTTGCGGTTCTGCGTCGCTTTCTGCTTGCCGCCGGTGGGCTGCGGTCGCTCCTCGCCGCGTGTGGAACTCGCGCTCCGCTGCCCCGGCTGTGCTTGCCTCGAGTTGCGTGCCGATCCCGTATTCTGGCGTCGCGGTTGGCGATTACCCGGGCGACCCGCCTCCTGGCGCCCGCCGCCGCGCTGATTGCGCCCATTGGGGATCGGCTCGGCCTTGATCGCGGGATCGGGCGCGAACCCGTCGATCACCGACTTGGGCAGCTCCCGTTTCAACAGCCGCTCGATATCGCGCAGCAGTTTCTGTTCGTCGACGCAGACCAGCGATACGGCCTCGCCTTCGGCGCCCGCACGTCCGGTGCGCCCGATGCGGTGCACGTAGTCTTCGGGCACATTCGGCATCTCAAAATTGACGACGTGCGGTAGCTGGTCGATGTCGAGACCGCGCGCGGCGATATCGGTGGCGACGAGCACCCGGATCTTGTTGGTCTTGAAATCCGCCAGCGCCTTGGTGCGTGCGCCCTGGCTTTTGTTGCCGTGAATCGCCGCGGTGCTGATTCCATCTTTCTCCAGTTGCTGAGCCAGGCGATTCGCCCCGTGTTTGGTGCGTGTGAACACCAGCACCTGACGCCAGTTCTGCGAGCTGATCAGGTAGGAGAGCAGCTCGCGCTTGCGCTCACGATCCACCGGATGCACCACCTGCGCGATGCGATCCGCCGTCGCGTTACGCGGCGCCACTTCAATAAAAGCCGGCTTGTTCAACAGATCGTCCGAAAGGCGTTTGATCTCGTCGGAAGAGGTGGCCGAAAAGAGCAGGTTCTGACGCTGTTTGGGCAGCAGCGCGAGTATGCGGCGGATGTCGCGGATGAACCCCATGTCGAGCATGCGATCGGCTTCGTCGAGCACCAGGATTTCCACCTGGGATAGATCGACGGTGCGCTGCCCGGCGTGATCGAGCAGGCGGCCGGGCGTGGCGACGAGGATATCTACGCCGCGACGCAACGCCGCGATTTGCGGGTTGATGCTGACCCCGCCGTAGACGACGGCCGAGCGCAGCGGCAGATGCTTGCCGTAGGTGACCACGGCCTCTTCGACCTGGGCGGCCAGCTCGCGGGTGGGTGTCAGGATCAACGCCCTGACCGGCCGGCGGTTGCCTGCTGCCGACCTGGCATTCAGAAGCTGCAGCATGGGCAGCGTGAATCCGGCGGTCTTGCCGGTACCGGTCTGTGCACCGGCAAGTATGTCGCGCCCTTCGAGTATGACGGGAATGGCGTGACGTTGTACGGGGGTGGGCTCGCTGTAGCCTTCTTCGGCGACCGCGCGCAACAATTCGGCCGACAGGCCGAGGGTATCGAATGACATGCAATAAAACTCCAGAACCGGCCTCGCCAAAGCAGCGCTTCGGGACGGTCAAAGGCGGGAAACTATTTTGTAGTGTTCGAGGGAAAACCGCTGAGGGGTGTTACCGCGAATGGATCAGACGCCGACCGAAAGGCATCAAGAAGGGCGCGAGTCTAACAGATCGTGGGCGGGCAGGGACAGCGATTTCGCTGCGCTGGCAAATACTTAGGTTGGGTTAGCGCAGCGTAACCCAACGCCTGGCGCCCTGACTCGGGGAATGTCGGGTTACGCTGCGCTAACCCGACCTGCCGTTGCGCCGGCAAACGGGGGGTCGTAAAGGCTCTTGACCACAAAGTACACTAAGTACACAAAGTGGGGACGAGTGAAGGGCATTGAGCGCCTGCCGGATCAGCGCCCACGAGCAAACCCGGTGCGCCGACCCCTGTCTGTCAAACTTCGTGGACTTTGTGTGCTTCGTGGTTAAGGTGCGGCCTCACCAGCCACTAGGCCGCGACACCGACCGATTCGGATTCCTGCTTCTGTACCGGCACCTTCAATGTCACCAACTCTTCGGCACTGGTCGGATGAATCGCGACGGTCTCATCGAACTGCGCCTTGGTGGCGCCCATCTTCACCGCCACCGCAAAACCCTGCAGCATCTCATCCACGCCTTCGCCGATCAGATGGATGCCCACGACGCGCTCGTCAGCACCGGCGCACACCATCTTCATGGCCGTGGTCTGCGGCTGCGCCGCCAGCGCAAACCGCATCGGCGTGAATTCGGTCTGGTACACCGTCACCGTTTCGCCATAGCGCTCGCGCGCCTGCGGTTCGGTGAGCCCCACCGTACCCACCGGCGGATGTGCGAACACCACGCTGGGAATGAGGTCGTAGTCCAGTCTGCGGTCAGGCTGGTTGTCGAACAGCCGTTCGGCCAGACGCCGCCCCGCCCCGATGGCAACCGGCGTCAGCGGTACGCGGCCGGTCACATCACCCACGGCGTAGATACCGGACACGTTGGTGTTCTGATAGTCGTCAACCGGGATGATGCCGTTGGGCTTCATCTCGACTCCGGCGGCCTGCATATTCAGTTCGGTCGTATTGGGGCGGCGGCCCACCGCCCAGATTACCGTGTCGAAGCCTGGTAGCGTGCTGCCACCTACCGTGTCGATCGCCAAGGTGTCGTCTTCCGCGCGCGCCAGTCCGGAAACCTGAGCGCCCAGGCACAACGTAATCCCTTGCTTTTCCATTTCGCCACCGAGCACTCGACCCACCATGGGATCGAACACCTCCAGAACACGCTTCTCCAAGGCCACCAATGTGACATCGGAACCCAGCGCCCGTAGCACACCGGCCAGTTCGACCCCGATGTAGCCACCGCCGATCACCGCCACCCGCCGCGGCTGCTCCCGCAAGGCGAAGAAACCGTCTGACGTTATGCCCAGCTCCGCTCCGGGTACGCGGGGCACGATGGGGTGACTTCCGGTGGCAACGACAATGTGCTCACCCTGGTATTCGACACCCTCCACAACCACCGTCCCGGGCCCGGCGAATTGCGCAACACCCCGGATCACGGTAATGCCCTGCGACTCCGCATAACCGTCCCAGTAATCATTGATATTGGCGGTGTAGCCATCACGCCCCCGCACCAGCGCCGCCCAGTCCACACCCTGCGCCAGCGCCTTCACCCCGAATCCGGGTGCATCACCAACCGCAGAAGCCAGATGCGCGGCGTACCACATGAGCTTTTTGGGAACGCAGCCATTGTTGACGCAGGTCCCGCCCAGTGCTTCGGCGGAAACCAGCGCCACGCGCTTACCCAGCTGGGCAGCACGTTCGGCGACTGCCAGCCCGCCACTGCCGCCACCGATAGCGATGAGATCGAAATGAGTGCTCATTACCCGTACCCCTTTGCATTCGTTTCCCTCTCCCCGCCGGAGAGGGTCAGGGTGAGGGGATATCCATCGAGCAATCCCCTCACCCTTATCCTTACGCGGCCTTGCGCTTGCCCAGCCAGTTCTCGAGATCCTCGGAACCGCCGATCAACTGGCCGTTGATGAAGATCTGCGGCACCGTGGTGGCATCGGTCACCGCGCGCAGCGTGGCATCGGTGTAATCGCGATTGAGCACCAGCTCTTCATAGCGGATGCCCGCATCGTTCAGCATGCCCTTGGCCTTGGCGCAGAAAGGGCAGCCCTTGCGCGAGAAGACAGTGACATCGAGCGGCTTCTCGGCCTTCGGCGCCAGGTACTCGAGCATGGTGTCGGCATCGGATACGCCGTAGGGATCGCCAGGCACTTCGGGCTCGATGAACTGCTTTTCGATGACACCGTCGCGCACCAGCATCGAGTAGCGCCAGGAGCGCTTGCCGAAGCCGAGGTCGTCCTTGTCCACCAGCAGGCCCATGCCGTCGGTGAACTCGCCGTTGCCGTCCGGTATGAAGCGCAGATTGAAAGCCTTCTGCTCCTCCTGCCACTGATTCATCACGAAGGAGTCGTTGACCGACATGCAGACAATCTCGTCGACACCGTTGGCCTTGAAGGTATCGGCCAGCTGGTTGTAGCGCGGCACGTGCGAGCTGGAACAGGTCGGGGTAAAAGCGCCCGGCAGCGAGAACACCACCACCGTTTTACCCGCGAAGATATCGTCGCTGGTCACATCGACCCACTCGTGGTCACGACGGGTGCGAAAGGTCACCTGGGGGACACGTCGTCCTTCTTGGCTCTTGAACATGATGCAATCTCCTTTAGATTGTCGGGTTTCAAGTTTTTCGACCGGGAGCGCATCTCCCGTCTACAGGCCCAGAATAGAGGCCAGAATACAATTAGTAAAATTGAATAATACTAACTATATCATAGTCATTGACTATGATCGTTCGAGCCGTCGCACAACCCTCTGCCGCCGCGCTGTTAGAATGTCGGTCAGGCGATATACCGAGTGATTCTCCCAATGCGCATCTCCAGCCAGGTAGAAATCCCCGACGACGAGATCGAGATAACGGCGGTTCGCGCCCAGGGCGCGGGCGGCCAGAACGTCAACAAGGTCGCCAGCGCCATCCATCTGCGCTTCGACAGCCAGGGCTCATCATTGCCCGAGTTCTACAAATCGCGGCTCCTGGAGCTGAGGGATCGGCGCATTACCCGCGAAGGGGTTGTGGTCATCAAAGCTCAGCGCTACCGCACTCAGGAGAAGAACCGGGAGGATGCCCTGTTGCGCCTGCGCGAGCTGATTCGCAGCGCGGCCGTAGTGCAAAAGAAGCGTGTGGCGACCCGACCAACCCGCAGCTCCCAGCAGAACCGGCTGGCAAGCAAGACCCGGCACGGCCGCCAGAAACAGCTGCGCGGCAAGGTGACCGAAGAAAACTAAATTAGGAGGCAGGATTAATAACGTGTATCCTGCAAGGGTCTTTCGGTGGAACCCGGCCACGACCGAGGCCTCGAATAGACAACTACGCAATTGGTTGCACGTTCTTCAGGTTACCGGAGTCCTGGCAAACAGCTGGGCTTCTTGAGCAGCACCTACACGGTCATCTCTGCCGATTACCTCTCAAGACCTGCAATTGACTGCGCTTGTGTTCATAGTTCTTGATTGGAGTTAATCAACATGGCAACAGGTACCGTTAAGTGGTTCAACGAATCCAAAGGATTCGGTTTCATCTCCCCCGCCGATGGCAGCGACGACGTGTTCGTGCACTTTTCCGCTATTCAAGGTAATGGCTTCAAAACGCTGGCCGAAGGTCAGCAGGTCACCTTCGAAGTGGAACGCGGCCCCAAGGGTTTGCAGGCGACGAACGTCACCCCCAGCTGAGAGCAGCAGTCTCAGGCTTAACTGAGAGAGCCCCGCGTCCTGCGGGGTTCTTTTTCTGATATCGTCGCTTCAGGCTCGCGGTAGAAGCTCTTTCGCCCGGGCTTTCATGAGGACACCGGCATGCTAAAACTGTTCATCGGCAACTTGCCGCAGGACGCCACCGAAGAGTCCGTTACGGCCTTGTTTGCCGAATACGGCACCGTGCGCTCCCTACACCTGGCTTCGGATGTCTTTTCGGGAAAATGCCGGGGCTTCGGCTTTATCGAAATGGAAGGCCATGAGGCGCGTGCCGCAATGGCTGCGCTCGACGGCAAAACCGTGGACGGCAAATCGCTGCGCGTGCGTTACGAAAAACCCATGCCCGGTGGTAAAGGGAAAGGGCGCGGACGCGGCCGTCGCTAGGTTGCGCGCTCGCTAGCCGCAGCAACACCCCTTCATAGGGCCTCTACCCACCTGACCATACGCTGTCGCAGTGCCGTATCGGGCAGTCGTCCGTAGAGCGCGCCCATGTTCTCCTGCATGTGATCGACCCGTGACGTCGCCGGAATGGCGCAGGTCACGGCGGGATGTGACACGATAAACTTGAGCAGGAACTGCGCCCAGTTGGCGCAACCGATCTCGCCTGCCCACTCCGGCAGCGCCTGACCCGCCACCCTATCGAACAGCGCACCACCCTGAAAGGGCCGGTTGACGATCACCGCGATACCGCGCTCCGCCGCCAGAGGCAATAGACGCCGCTCGGCTTCACGATCCACCACGTTGTAGGTGAACTGCACGAAATCGATGGGCTCGGTGCGCATGATGCGCTCCAGATCAGTGTGACGGCTTCCGTGCGAGGTGGTGAGGCCGATGTAGCGAATCCGGCCCTGCGCCTTCCTTTCTCGCAGCGTCGGTAAATGCGTCTCCCAGTCCAGCAGATTGTGGATCTGCATCAGATCGAAGCCCTTCGTGGCCCACAACTGCTCCGAACGCGCCATCTGCTGCTGGCCGAAAGCGCGGCCCCAGGTCCAGACCTTGGTCGCGCTGAAGCGCGGCGTTTCGCCTCCGATCCGCCGCAGACAGTGGCCGATGACCTCCTCGGACGAACCGTACATCGGCGAGGAATCGATAACCGCACCGCCGCGAGCGAAGAAATGCTGCAGAACCCGCACCCGCTGCTCGCGGGCCGTCACATCGTCGCCCACGTTGAACGTGATCCAGGAGCCCATGCCGATCACGGGCAGGCGCTCGCCACTGGCGGGAATCGGGCGGGTGATCGGGCTCTGCGCCGCCGCGTCCAGCCGGTTGGCGTAACCCCACACGAACGGCGCAAGTCCCAGGGTGCGCAGGAAACGCCGGCGGCTAAATCCGGATCTTTCGTCGGTCATCTTGAAACTCCAGCTACTCTCTGATGACTCCCTTTCGCGCCAAGAATTCACATTTTTCTAACAGCGGGAATGATCGGGGCCCCCGGCGGGTCTTATTCACCGAATCCACCCGACAAACGGAACAGATCATGAAAAGGCTAGTTCTCTCCCTCGCGATTGCCATCTCCGCCATCACCGCCCTCGCCGTATGGGCAGGCAGCGGCTCCCTTGGCGCTACGACCGACAGCAAGCGCGAGCTCGCCGTCGCCACTTTCGCCGGCGGTTGCTTCTGGTGCGTGGAGTCCGATCTCGAGAAGGTGCCGGGTGTGGTCAAAGCGATTTCCGGCTACACCGGCGGGCGCGTGGATAACCCCACCTATAAGCAGGTTTCCGCGGGCACGACCGGTCATCTCGAAGCGGTGGAGGTGCACTACGACCCCAACATCATCAGCTATGAGGGTCTGCTCGAGGCCTTCTGGCGCACGGTGAACCCCACCGATGCCGGCGGGCAGTTCGTCGATCGCGGCGAGCAGTACGCCACCGCAATCTACTATCACAACGAAGCGCAACGTCTGGCCGCCGAGCAGTCGAAGGCGCAACTGGCCGCCAGCGGTCGCTACGACGACGCGGTGATCACACCGATCCTGCCGGCGAGTCGCTTCTACGTGGCTGAGGACTATCATCAGGACTACTACCGGCGCAATCCGTTGCGCTACAAGTACTACCGCTACAACTCGGGTCGCGACCAATACCTGGAAAAGACCTGGGGAGAGGAGCTGCACGTGGACTACGCAAAATTTTCCAATGCCACCCGCTACACCAAGCCCGACGATGCCGAGCTGAAGCAGCGCCTGTCGCCGCTGCAGTACAAGGTCACTCAGGACGATGGCACCGAGCCGCCGTTCCAGAACGCCTACTGGGACAACAAGCAGGAAGGCATCTACGTCGATGTCGTCACCGGTGAACCGCTCTTTTCGTCCACCGACAAGTTCGACTCCGGTACCGGCTGGCCGAGCTTCACCCGCCCGCTGGAAGAGGAGTTGGTGGTGCGCAAGACCGACTTCAAGCTGATCTACCCGCGCACCGAAGTACGCAGCCGCTTCGGCGACTCGCACCTGGGTCATGTCTTCAAGGACGGGCCGCAGCCCACCGGACTGCGCTATTGCCTGAACTCGGCGGCGCTGCGCTTCATACCCAAGGCGGATCTGGAGAAAGAGGGTTACGGTCAGTACGCCGCGCTCTTCAGCGCTGCGGCTGGGCAGCAAGCCAGCACCAAGTGAGCCGGGCCATGCGGACGAATACGCAGCGCTTCCGCCACGGTGCGGTCGCGCTCGCACTCAGTATGACCCTGGGCAGTGCGCTCGCTGAAACCGAACTGCGCATCGAAAGCCCCACCCGGCAGGCGCAGCTCATCGAGCTCTACACCTCCGAAGGCTGCAGCAGCTGCCCGCCCGCGGACCGCTGGCTGAGCGGGCTCAAGGACGAGCCGCGGCTCTGGCAGCAGATCGTGCCGGTCGCCTTCCATGTCGACTACTGGAACTATATCGGCTGGCCTGACCGCTTCTCCTCCAGCGCCTACAGCGACCGTCAGCGCCGTTACGCGGCCAGCGGCGGAGTGAGCACCGTCTACACCCCCGGATTCGTGGTCAACGGCGAAGAGTGGCGCGGCTGGTTCCGCGGGCGGATGCTCACGAACAATGCCGAGGTATCGGCGGGTAAATTATCCGCGACCGGAAGCGCTGATGCGCTGCAGGTGCGATTCGAACCCGCCAACGGCAACAGCGTACCGTTGCAGCTCCACGTGGCACGCCTGGGCTTCGATCTGCACACCGACGTCGGCGCCGGCGAGAACAGCGGCCGCAAACTCAGCCACGACTTCGTGGTGCTGGGTCACGTCGAGCACGCGCTCAAGCGTGAAGGCGCCACCCACACCGCGCTCGTCAAACTACCGCCGGCACGCGAATCCGCACCGCGCCAGGGCGTGGCGTTGTGGGTCACGCGCAAGGGGGAACTGCGACCCCTGCAAGCCGCCGGTGGTTGGCTTACCCCGTAGCACTGTTCATTGTAGGTTGGGTTAGCGCAGCGTAACCCGACGCGAGCCAAATGCCTTCCAAGGCAGCCAGGATCGGCCTGAAACCCATGGTCGGTTCCTGATTGACCGTCTGAACCGGGTGGTTCTGATTGTTGCAGCCCCTATCGCCAAACGATACCTACGGCGCAATGCCCTTGGGTTATTGCGCCCTACACGGAACGTTCAATGTAGGTCGGGTTAGCGCAGCGTAACCCGACACAGCGTTATCGCTCCCGAACCCGGTTTCCCACTATCACCCCGGCCGCCTGAAACCCTTGCGCGCACGCTCGACCCTGGCCCTGATCACGCATCCCTCGACATGATCGTTGATCAGCCCTATGGCCTGCATGAAGGCATACACGGTCGTCGGTCCGACGAACTTCCAGCCCAGCTTTTTCAGATCCTTCGACAAGGCAATCGATTCCGCGGAAGTCGATGCGGTCTGCGGATCGGCCAGCGCCTTCCCGTCGGGCTCGTAACGCCAGACGAAGGCGGCCAGCGAGCCTTCCCCTTTGACGAGTTCCCGGGCACGTTGCGCATTGTTGATGACCGCCTCGATCTTGCCGCGATGGCGGACGATCCCCGCGTCCTTGAGCAGGAGATCCACGTCGCGCTGAGTAAAGCGCGCAATTCTATCGAAGTCGAAACCATGAAAGGCGGCGCGGAAGTTCTCGCGCTTGGCGAGGATGGTGCGCCAGCTCAGTCCCGACTGAAAACCCTCCAGGCTCAGTTTCTCGAACAAGCGCTGATCATCGCTGACCGGATAGCCCCATTCGGTATCGTGATAGTCGAGAAACTCCGGCGCGGTACCGCACCACTGGCAACGTGCTTTGCCGTCAGGACCCACCAGCGTCGAACCCATGTATTGTCCTCCTATCGATAAATCAGGAGTGTCTGAGAGAATCAATGTTTTGAATATTAGCGAATAATATTCTCCAACGCGGGATTTCTGACTGCCGGGTATCGGATAAATCCACAGCACCGCTCAGCATGCGGGTTAGGTTGGTGCAGCGTAACCCAGCGTCTTGCTTGTTTCTCTCTGGGGAGTCGATATTTATTCGAAACCTTGGTCCGTCCCTGAGTCTTTTGTTTGATTGATCAGGGGAGTACGTAGCAACCGTGGCCCATTAATGTCAGGTCGTCAGGCGACGAAGCAATGCAGCCAGGGCAGTCTGTGGATCGGTGATATCGAACCAGAAGCTTTGCATGCCCACCGCTTCCGCCCCTGCACAATTGGCGCGCATGTCATCCACAAATAAACAGGACTGCGGTGAACGGTTTAGCGCCTCCGCGCACGCCAGATAGGGTTCCGGAGCCGGCTTGCGCACGCCGACACTTTTCACATCCACAACCGCATCGAACAAGTGCGCGTGTTCCCAGGATTCCCACCAGCGCTCCCCGAGCCACGCGGTGGCGTCGTTGGTAAGCAATGCCTGTTTCCAGCCAGCTTGTTGCAGGTGTTCGATAGCCCGCCAAGTGGCGGGGCGCTCTCCGCGTGAAAAGTCGAGGTCGGTGTATGGCGAGAAGGCGATACTCTCCGCGGCCAACGCTTCGACGATATGTACCACATAGTCGGGCTCGCTAATCTCACCACGGTCCATTGCCGCGTAGTAGGGATCGGGCCCGGGCCCTGTTGGCCCCAAGGGGAGGCGATCCAATGGCCAGCCCCGCTCTTTTCCGACATCCACCATCAGCTCTGTGAAGAAACGGTACATGATGCCGCCCATATCCCAGATGACGGCGTCGAGAGTGTGTTTTTTTTCGCTACTCATCGGATTCAGTAACTACCTATTGCTGTCACATCGATCCATCGTAATTGAAAAATCCGCGCCAGAGCGTAATTGATTCTATTGATGGACTTTATTGCTCTCTGACCCGGGTTTTCATGGTGCACCTCTGCGTTTTCGCTTCGACAACAAAAAGCGCGGCAAACCGTGCCATGCGAGCTCTGTTTTTCTCGTAAAAATAGTTCGTATCTCACTGATAACACGTGCTTATTGGTGGGGAAACATCAGGGACTGTACCCGTTTTGTTTATTTAGCAGTTGGCATCTTGCGTTTAAGGGTTTTCTGGTCCTAAATAAACACATCACCGAGAAGGACAGCTCCTGTAGTTCCCCAATAAGCATGGAGTGGGGTTAGGGATGATTTCGGCAGACTCTGTTACCTCTAGCTTCCTTTTTGACCGTCCGGTCATAACGCTCGGTTTCGAACATAGTTCTTTTGCAATCGACGGAGTCCTTCCGTCATGCGATAGGTCGCGTCCGTTCAACTACCAATTTGACGGATTCCGTCTAATCAGCTGTTGGGCGTTCAGCACATCCTGTACTTCACATGGAACGACTTACTGGAGGTCGATATGCCTATAGATACCACTTTCAGTTCACCCAGTGTTGGCGGATTGATACTTTTTGCAGACAACGGACAGTTCGAGATTTGGCGAATCGACCGCGATTTTAACTTCCTGTTTCCTCAACCGAGTGCGTCGGGTGATCTTGGCTCTGACCTCAGTCTTGTAGGCCTCGCCAATGGGCGGCGCTACACAGCCATTTTGTCGCAAAGGGACAATGGTGAGCTTAGCCTGCATCGACTTGTTTCCGGCACGGTACATCCCACGCCGACTATGGTTGGCACCCAGAAAGACCTATCCACCCGGCAGAAACAGGGGGGATGGAAAGCGCGCAGCTTCTCTCTTTACTTGCCCAATCCAAAGTTTTGCCTGGAAGGCGAATCCGAATATCTGATTTTCATGGAGCGTCCGCAAGGCAGCAGCTTGCTGGATGAGGTGTGGACCGTTGGAGAAGATGGTCGAATAAAAGTACGTAGGACGTTTGACCGACAAGAGTTCGAACAATTCGCGGACGGCCAGCTCGAGATCAACGGGTGGGATCCTGTTGCGGTTGGTATTGGTGCCGTCGATTCGCCTCATCCATGGATTCTTTTCAAACGGCCGGACGGATTGGAAGCGAAACTTGTACAAACTCAGAGATCGGCGAGCGACAATGAATTGAACCCCACCTCGAATGTGGTTCCATTTACCACTCTCGGAACCCCACTAACGGGATTGCCTGCTGCTTCGGGCTTCGCTTTTGCATCGACAGTTCGCGATAACGAGCGTTCGCCCGGCAGCTACCATTACTGGTTGCATGTCTACAAGTGGCCGCCTTCATCGTCCGATGGCTCCCACGACGCAGTTATCAAGCAAGTTCCAGGAGATAGCAGTTATCCCCCAGACCGACATCTTCATGACCTAACAGGGCGCAGCCCAGCTGGACTAGAGCTGATGGCCTATGCGGATTTGCGGCCGGCCTGCATGTCGTGGAAGTCAATGCCCAAA
This sequence comes from Pseudomonadota bacterium, assembly GCA_008501635.1. Classification (NCBI taxonomy): domain Bacteria; kingdom Pseudomonadati; phylum Pseudomonadota; species Pseudomonadota bacterium. Next base: position 140,492 of record QQUJ01000017.1, on the reverse strand, counting down.
CCAGATGAGCGCCTATGGGGCGCAGAAGTCAGAGGCACTCTTACAGCCCTCGCGGGGTACAGAGAGGCGCTCGCGGATCTGGATATTAAAAGGAAAGATAAATCAGTAAAGGGGTCTAAATGAGGCATCCCTGACCACGCTGCAGCCTCTTATTGAGCACCTGGGAGACAAAGACTGATTTTCGAAGCATCGTTGCTTGCTTCAGCGATCCCATGCTGATAATTACCGGCCGGCTTGCGATGTGAACCGACGACAATATGGGTCTTTGGGTCGACAAACTCATTCCTGTGCAGGCGAAAGAGGTAGGGTCGAGCACTATTCTTGTACTCAAACACGCGATAGACGGTCTTCCCCCCAGATCCACATTCACGAACGAATCTGTAGAGCCCGCTAGACAGGTATGCTTTAAGTTCGAGCGTACCGTCGTCCCCGTCTGAGCGCAGTATGCATGACAGTGCTGCATTGGCGGAAACGCCTTTGCGGGCGTTGATCCACCTGATAGCCGGATGAGCATCCGCCGTTTCGTACACCAGTGCGTCATCGCATGAAACGGGACTGTTTGAACCAACCTCTCGCTCTACTGTCGGTGGCGTTTCAGGTTGCACCGTGCAGCCGAAGAGAACAAGCCACAGCGCGCACCATACGCAACTTCGGATCGGTGAGCTAAACAACGTTCGGCTGTTCATGACTTTCGGATAGAGTGGCTTATTGTGTTTCATGATGTCCAACGCTGCGCTCAGCCGCCGCTTTTAACAGTCTGCTGGAGCGCCCTGAACTAGCCTACTTGGCACGAACATATACTGCCTTTGTATCTGAACCGGCAATTGCCCTTTCCTCAAATAAAAAGATATCTGTTCTTGTCCTAACTAGGTCACTAAGCTTCTTGAATCCATAAAGTCTTGAATCGAAATCTGGCTGTAACTTCGTCAGATAACTCCCGAACGTTCCAAGATTGGCCCAGCCTGTATCATCGCTTGCTTTTTCTAGTGCTTCCAGAACGAAGGCTCTCGGAAATCTTTGCTGTTGAGTGCTCTCCGTTTTCGTTGCTTGGCTTTGAGTTCCTACTGGTTTTTTCTGGATGCTACCGGTACTTACTTCCTGCGTTTCCATATTATTCTGTGCAGCAGGCCGCAATACCTCTGTGAAGAGAAATTTGTGACATGCGTTACGAAAGGCCTCCGGAGTATTTTTCTCACCAAATCCAAGTACTGTTAACCCTTCTTCACGTATTCGTAAGGCGAGGCCAGTGAAGTCACTATCGCTAGATATGAGACAGAATCCATCAAACCTTCTTGTGTAGAGGAGATCCATTGCATCAATAATAAGCGTACTATCTGTCGCATTCTTTCCAGTCGTATAAGCGAATTGTTGTACGGGCTTTATCGCGTATTTGTTTAATACTTTTTTCCATTGCGAACTATTTGGTGATGTAAAGTCACCATAAATTCTCTTGACGGTAGCTTCGCCGAATCTAGCAATCTCCGCCAATAAACCTTCAATAACCGTTGCCTGTGCATTGTCGGCGTCGATCAGGACAGCCAATCTGAGAGTTGGTTCTTCTGCTTCTGTTTTCGCAACAAGTCTTGGATTCACCATAATTCTTATTCTCGGTTTCTAACAAGTAAAGAACAGTAAAGGGGTCAGACCCCTTATTACACAAAAAGTTACTTCCCGTTGGCGTTCAAATAGCTCTCAACTTGCCCCGGTTCAAGGGCGCAATCTTGCGGCCAACCATAGGGCGGCACTAACCCTTCATCTTCCTTATAACGCCAGAGCCATGGTTTTCCTGCAATAGGCTGACGCCTAATTTTTACGAATTCAAGCTGCGAATATTTAGCGACCAATAAAGGTATATCGCGTGATGACATGTCATTCACAATTCCTACTGCAGACAGTACTTGATTACCCGACTTTAGCCCGCCGATACAAACTCGGCTCAAGAGGTTCCCGATATAAACAGCCTGCCCTGATGAGACGGTAAAGCGATAATCGGTCAGAGGAAAAGTCCATCCACTTTGGGTGAAGCTACCATCCGTCGACCTGCTCATCATTGCAGGTGTAACTTGCTGGAATTCGTAGTCACCCGGGGGAAGAAGTATGGCGAAAAGATATCCACATTCGAATTCGAGCCCATCATCCTGGCAGAGGGGCATTGAACCCCACATGTAGAATGGATTCCACTTGAAAGCCGAGGTAATGTGACCTTCTATATCCTGGTCAGTTAATGAGCGAAAATCGTATCGACTCCACTCGTACCACGGAGGATTATCAGCGGCGGGTTTAGATCCGACAGAGCCGATGACAAGCCCAAGATCGGAATCAACCCCGATGCTGTATCCCCGCGGAAGATCATACTTAGAAGCGACAGAGCAACCAACAGCCATTTGGGTTAAAAATAGAGTCATTAAATAGTAAAGTCGAACGCGCCTTTTTATTGAATGACTCATTGAGGTATCTGTAAAAATCAGGCTAACGACAGTGCTTTGCGGAAAATTTGGAGCGTAGCGAAAAATTTGTCCGACAACAGCACCTTGTTATAAGTGATTGAGTACTCCATCTGCATTACGGGTCGGTACATAACCGAATGGCGCAGGTAATCCGACCAGCTAAAGCCAGCCACCTGGTGGCTTTAATCCCCTCCGGGTGAGGTCGGCGCGTTCTTCCTCGCCTTTCCGCGAGGGCATAGGCTTGGTCTCCCACTTATCCACATTCGACGTGCGGTGTTCGATCCAGTGCCTGAAGGTCATGCCCCCGTATTCACGGATCCATTCACTGCGACCCTCAAAAGCTATGTGGCGTTGGCCATCATCATCGGCATCCGGGTGGAAGAAAAAGAACGGATCGACCTTCGCGTTTTCGCGCATCAGTTGCGCCGCCCCCAAATCCCGCGCCCAATCGCGTAGAGCTCGTCGGTCATCTGTGGTCAGGCCGTCAACCGTTGTTACGTCACGTCTTTTCTGCACGGCTTTGCCGCGAAAAGGCCACGTAACAAGCCCGATAAAGGCCGCCAATATCATGATAATTGCGGGGATGAGCAGGAGCCATGAGATACCCGAAAGCGCGACGGCGAATACCTGAGTCAGGATGTGGTTGTTGTTCTCATGGTGCCAAACATCGGCGAGCGTGAAGTACAGCGCGTCGAAACCCCATATGTCGCCCAGCCAGTCAAGAAATCCGTAGTAAAAGCCGCTTAATAGCGCGCCTATCAGTCCAATTACCGTTAACAGCAGCGTGACCCTGCTCGTCTGCTTGTTCTTGACGGCGTGATGCCCAGCGATGCAATAGTCACAAATTCTCACGGTGCACTCACCGATCGGAATGTAGGTGTTGGTCGTGTTTGTAAAGGTAATGTTCGCACCGCCGCTCTCGCAAGTCATCTCTTCATACCAACCGTATTCGTCGGTGAAGCTTTTTGCATCGTGCGCCCCGCAGAACCAGCAACCAGACTGATTGAACGCGCTTGCTTCCATCAGGCGCGGTTTGCTGAAATCTATACCGCGAGAAGATAGACGCGGTGCACCACCCTTGTCCTTCTTAATTATGGAGCGTTCAAACATCATGCGAGAACCCTTTCAGGCAGCTTTACTCATTTCAGTACTCGTTGATTCATAGGCGTTGGGGGGGGTGGCATATACCCAACGCGAAAGCTCGAAAGCTGTCTCTTATAACAGTGTCATAGACGGATTAAGCAGTATTGGTAATAGTGCGTAAGCGACCTATTCCAAATGACAGTCCCTCGATCAAACATGATCGAGTCCTTAAAAATCGAGCGGGGCACTTCGAAGGGAAAAGGCTGATTCACGACTTCACCTCCCTGTTTCTGGTTGGACGCCACTGCGTCTCCGTCAGCTAAGTGTCTGATTCTTGTCGCTCACCCGGATCATTCGACAGGCGGCGACGCCACTCCATGTAGCGCGTTATGGATCCATTAAGGCCCAATTTGCGGATGAGATCAAGACCCGGATTGGACCGGTACTCGGGGATGGGAAAAAGCACCGGTAGGTCGGGTTAGCGCAGCGTAACCCGACTTCTTGTCGCCTTCCATTGTCGGGTTACGCTGCGCTAACCCGACCTACGTCTGATGGGGAGGGGGTTTAAGTCGAGCTTAGAGCGTGCTCGAGAGCGGGGCATTTACTGAGTGGAATCTCCCGCCGGGATGACGTGATTGGAACGCGCAACTGACGAGCTATTCGGCTCTTTTGTTTCATCAGGCGTCTCGCCGCGCGTGAGGTGCAGAAACACCCCCAACGCCAGCAGCAGCACTGCGGCGCTCACGATGATGGCTACCGAGTAATAGAGGTTACCGGCCAGATCGAGTTGGCTGTACTTGATGGACATCATCAATCCCTCCAGGGCGAGCGCGGTACAGACCACGCTGATGAAACGCGCGATGCTGCGCCGCAGATCGAATATCACGTTTCCGTCGCGTTCGCGCCCCACGTACTCCTGCTGAATGCTCACCGCAAGCTCGAACACCGCCAGCCCGACGATGGCGAAGTTGATGGACTTGATGAGGGTCTCCACCAGGTCGTTCTGCGATCCGATTCCCGCCACGAGCTTGTAGACCGAGATACCGCACAGGTACATGGCGAAGATCACGAAGATTCCTGAAAACAGCACCGCCATCACGGTCGGCAGACGTGCCAGAAATGGGTACATACTTAGGTGGCTACGGGAGTTCGAGGCAAAGGGCAGGGTCGCTTCCATGGTGGCTCCTGTTGGGGTGGTTGGTGTAGCAGGGGCCGCGAGTATGGTGGGGTGAGCCGTCGTCGATTGTGATCGAGATCGCGGATTGACGCTCTCGAATACGTTGTAACTGATTGATTAATCGATTATTTGCTGGTGTTAACCGTGATTAGACGACCACTGGCGAGGTTAGTTCTCAATCAATGGGATCAGAGGGAAATGGTTCCTGTGTTCGTGCGCGTTGCTCGCTGGTGCGGATTTCGTGGAACGCCACCCTCACCCCTGCCCCCTTCCTGAGGGAGAGGGAGTTTTGCTGCTGATTCAGGGCGTGCGCTTGGGTTGGGGATTCACTGGTTGGAATCGCGTACCTGAATCGCGTGGCGGGCAGCTGGGGAAGCAGGGCGTTGTTGCGTCACTCATCCACCACCATCTGGAACCCCCCGTAGATCAATCGCGTGCCGTCGAAAGGCATGTCTTCCATTCTCATTCTCGAGTCATTCATGACCTTTTCCATACCGGCGTCACGACTCGCCTTCGAGGGCCATGCGATCCACGAGAAAATCACCGTCTCTCCCTCCTGACGTTTGACCGCCAGGGGAAACGATGTGATTTCCCCGTCGGGAACATCTTCACCCCAACATTCCACCAACCGCAGAGCGCCGTGCTCCTTGAACACGACAGCAGCCTCTTTGGCGTGCTGGATGTATTTCTCCCGGTTCGCGTTGGGAACGGCGGCGACGTAACCTTCAATGTATTCCATGACGATCTCCTGATCTTTGTTGGAAACCGGGGCCAGACCACGGTTTCACTGCCTTGCCCTCCCGACCCGAGTTCCACACTTCGTTCTGCAACACCCTGCTAAAACTCCCGCTCACGGCTCCACGCCGTTAAAGTGGTCGCAGAGAGGCAACCCACCCAGCGGATAGCGGCACCCGCCGTGCTCAATACCACCACGCTTCCCGGTTCTGGCTGCCGCGCGCACGCAGGCCACTGCGGATCGGCGATGGCGGCGAGACTGCACGGGTGAGCCACCACGGCGACGTTGACATCGGAGTAGGGGAGCGGTGCCCGCAACAACGCACGCAGTTCGGCCGCGGACTTTGTCGCCGCATCGCGATTGCCGCAGTCGATGGCCAGCTGCGGATCGATCCGCACCCGGTCGGCGCCGATCACCAGATACGCGGTATGGCGCGCCGCGCACACCGGACTGGCGTGGACGACTTCCACCAGTACGCCGCGCTTGAGCAAACCCACCCCTACCGCTTTCGCGGTTCCCCAACCCGTGGGCGTCAGCCAGGTCCGCGGTGCGCACTCGGGAGGATCGCGATAATCAGTGGGGTACGTCTGTTCGGCGGCGGCGTGCGGGAGAAACAGGTGATAACCACCCCCGCGCAGCTGCTCCGCCAACGCGGCCTCGTCCGCAGTCGATAGCGACGGGCCGAGGCTCGCCGCAACGCTCAGACACGCAACCAGAAAACGCTGTAGATATCGTTCATGCATTTGGGGTTACTCCCAATACCAGATCGAACATCGCGCTGAACGCGGCTTCACCCTGCGCCTCGGCGACAAAGGCGGCCATGGCCCGTTCGCGCGCCTCGACCGGAATGCGCTGAAACAGGAAATCGCCACGGTTGCGCGGTTCACCCTGGATATAGAGTTGGGTAACGAATGGCCGGTCGCCCGGTGTGAAGACCGCCATGTGGATATGGGGCGTGCGCCCCGGGTAGGGCACGGGCCTGATGGTGCGGAAGCGATAGCGCCCTTGCGCGTCGGTCAGCGCGTGTCCGAAGCCCTGGAAGTTGGGGTCGAGTGAGCGCCCACTGTCGCGCGGGTGATGGTAGCGGCCATTGGCGTCGCACTGCCAGATCTCGATGCGCGCGCCGGGAATGGTGTCACCGTTGGTGTCCAGCAGGCGCCCGGTGAGGTCGGTGATCTCGCCTTTGGCCACGCCTTCGCGCCCCGCCACGTGAGTCAGATCGTTGTCATCGTCGAGCGGCAGTTCGGTGGGGTAGAAGGGACCGGCCGGCCCCGGCGGGGTTGCCAGCAGGCGCGCCAGGCCCGCGGCCGGGAGGATGCTGGCCAACCCACCCGCCATGCCCGCCAACCAGTACCGTCGCGAAATCGCCATATCGCCACTCCTGCTGCGATGGATACAGTGTAGACCCACTGGCGCCATTCGGGGTTCACCGGCGACAGGTCCGGGACGTACCGGCGCAACGGCGTTAAACTTCGGCAGGCGGCTGCACCGCACTATTCACACGCAATCAGTATGGAGTTACGCATGGCTTACGATTCCAACAACGTCTTCGCTAAAATTCTGCGCGGCGAGATCCCCTGCAACAAGGTCTACGAAGACGACTACGCCCTGGCCTTTCACGACATTGGCCCCCAGGCGCCCGTGCATGTCCTGGTGATCCCCAAGGGCGAGTATGTTTCGTTCGACGATTTCTCGGCGCAGGCCCCGCCAGAAGCAATTACCGGTTTCTATCGCGCCGCGCAGAAGGTCACCGGGATGCTGGGGTTGCTGCCGGGCGGTTACCGCGTGCTGGCCAACACCGGGCCCGATGCCCACCAGGAGGTGATGCATTTCCACCTGCACATCTTTGCCGGGTGTGATCTGGGGAGGATGATCAAGCCGCGTTTGGCGTGACCGCGGGCTGCATCGCGGCGGATGCGGATTTGCACTGCACCGACACGATGCCCGTTACGGCTTGATCCAACGACCGATGAGAAAAGCCCCCCGCATGCTGCCCGCCTGAGCACCACGCTGTTCTTTTAGGCGCGCCCGTTCCGGTTGGTCGGTTTTATCGAAATGGACTGCCGTTCGCAGGACACCGCCGACGGGCGCCAGCGCCGCCATCTCATCCGGTGAGCGAAAGCGGGCGTGGCGAAAAACCGATTGCGCCTGCGCCGCCGCGTCTTCCTTGCGACGTTCCGCCCACGGACTGAGGCTGTTCAGCGTGGCGACGACGATCGTTCCGCCAGGCCGCGTTACGCGAAACAGCTCGTCCATGGCCGTGCGTGCATCGTCGATGAATTCCAGCGCCGTGATCGACACACACTTGTCGAAGCACCCGCCTGCAAACGGCAGCACCCGCATATCGGCAACGAGAGGCGCGAAAGCCTCGGAGGGCAGCGCGTGTCGCGCAGAACAGAGCATCGGCAGGGAGAGGTCCATACCCACGACGTGCGCGCCCGCGTCGATCACCGGTTGCGTGAAGATCCCCGAACCACAACCGGCGTCGAGAATCGCTTCGCCCACCTGTGGCTGCAGCAGTTCCAGGATCAGGCTTTGCTCACACGCCTTGACCAGGCTTCCGATGGGCGTCTCGAACCACTGGCGGTACTTGTCCGGCCAGGAATCAAACAGCTGACTGGAATCAGTGGGGCGCATAGGCCCTCGCGCTCGGAGTGACGCGGTGCAGGGCTCTCATTGCGTTCTCGCTCGCCACAGCGTAAGGCACTCTTACTGGCAGAACAGAAGCAGATGATTGGGCAGCACCAGCCGTGTGAATGCCTGGGCTTCGAGATCCTGCCTGGCGTTGGTGACCGGTACCTGCAGGGCGATGCGCAGTGTATGCGGGAACACACTCGCGCCCAAATAGTCGATGCCGGGGTGCGACGCGAAAAACCGCTCCGCCACTCCCCTGTCCTGATCGTTGTTCAGAACTACCAGATATTCGGAAGCGCGATACTGAGTCTGTTTGACCGCTTCCAGATTGGCGAGGTGCGCGCTGCCGATCTTCAGCAGCAACTGCTGAACCGACCCCTGCCACGTCGGGTAGCTGGCACTGGCAACGCCCAGCAAAAACGCCAATGCGATGGAAACGGAATAGGCCGCCCAGGAGCGCTTGATTCGTGGATGTAACTCGACACTGGAATCTTTTGGGTACACGGGTTCAGCGTATCGAAAAGGTTGGCTCAGGGATGGACAGAGTGATTCATGCGGTAACCATCGTTCAGGACTCGTAGTCTATTTCTTGTGCGGCTCATTTGCCAAAAACTCACGGATCGCCACGACTCTCTGCGCAAGCTCTCCGGCCTGATGGGGATGAGGAAACATACCGACCAGGCGACCCGCAGGATCGGTCAGGAGTATCGACGAGGTGTGGTCCACGGCGTAATCGCCGTTCTCATCCGGTTTGTTGTGCAGGTAGAAGACGCCGAGCTGCGCGGTGAGCGCGGACAGCTGCTGCAGATCGGCATTGCCGGCCCCGATGAGCCTGTCGCTGAAGTAGCCGACCCACTGGGCAAGGCGCTCGGGGGTATCGCGGGCGGGATCGACGGAAACAAAGAGGTACTGCATAGCCGCGGCTGGCTCATCGTTCGCCAGCGTCGGTTCGAGCGCCTGCAACACGCTGAGTGCCTGGGGGCAGACATCGGGGCAGTGCGTGTAACCAAAGTACCACAGTGTCCAGTGTCCCCGCACACGTGACAGGTCAAATCGTTCGCCACGATGATCGGTCAATTCAAAAGAGGAAAGCTGCCGCGGTGCAGGCCACAGAAACCCTTCGATGGTGGCGAGATCAGGGGAAGGTGCAAATACACGGTACCCCACGAACCCCAATCCGAAAGCGCTAACGAGCGCCAGCCCAAACATTACTCTCTTCAAGTTCCACTGCCTCACAGTATCTCTATCGCCCAGTGTACCTGGCCAATATCGGAGAACGTGAATGTTAGAACCTGTCTCAAAATCCCGCACGAGCTGATACGGTTGCGTGCCGCTGATTTCAAGAAAAAAACCGGCGGTGGCTATCGCGCACCGCCGGAAGGCCAGGGAGGAGGCAAAACAGTGGGTTCAGAGTTTCAGTTCGGCGACACCCTGCGAAGCCTTCGGGTTATCAATGGAGACGCTCACCCGTCGTTCCAGGGCCCAGCCATCCACATCGTTTTCGGCGCCCGCCGAGTGGGCTTCGCCGTAGGCGGTGGCCTGAATGCGCGCGGCATCGACACCGTTGTCGATCAACGCCTGCTTCACCGACCCGATGCGCTGTTCGGAGAGGCCCTTGTTGTAGGCCGCATCGCCGCGATGATCGGCATAGCCTTCGAGTTTGATTGTCAGCGCAGGATGTTCGCCCAACAGCGTGGCCAACCGGTCCAGCTTCTCTTCGTACTGCGGCTCCACACCATGAGAGGCGGTGCGGAACAGTACTTCCAGGGAGTAGTGATGCGGCTCTAGCCCGCCCTTGAACAGCTTGCTGGCATCATTGGTGGCGACCAGGGTCTCTTTGAGTTTCGCCACAGCACTCTGCGACTCGACCAGCTCGGCTTCGGCCGCAAGACGCTCCGCGGCGGCGAGCGTCAGTTTCTCTTCGCTGACGCTGCTGCGCATGATCAGGGTGCCAGTTGTCGCGCCCAGGACCATGCCCACCGGACCGGCAAGCGCGCCGATCAAGGCTCCGACGCCGAATCCACCCCCGGTGCGCATATCCTCATCGACCTCGCTGGCAAAAGCGGCCCCATTGGCCGCCAAAGCTGCGGCGATGGCCGTGGCAAGGACAGCGTTCTTGATAGTGCTGGTCTTCATGGTGCGATCTCCTGTTGAGGTTAGTGGTTCCCGGATATCAATCCGATGAGTCCATTAAACAAAGGAGATCGGGCGAAGCCCTGACGGCTTTGCGGATGGTCGGTGATGCTTTGTGACGAAATGTGGCGGGCGAGGCGATGGCGAAGGATTTGGCGAACCCGAATTCAAGGAAAGAATTTTTTACCACGAAGTACGCAAAGTACGACAAAAACACTTCTTGTTTGTTGGCTCCGATAATCCAGCACCACGCAAACTTGAAGGTACCGGGTTGCGGGTCTCCGCTGTGCTCCGCCCGGATTGACGAGTTGAAACGATGGCGAGGGGTTTAGTGAGCTCCAATTGAAAGAAAGGAATTATTTACCACGAAGTACACAAAGTACGCGAAGTGAGACAAAAACACTTCTTGTTTGTTGGCTCCGGGAATCCAGCACCACGCTAACTCGAAAGTACCGGGTTTCGGGTCTCCGCTATGCTCCGCCCGGAATGACGAGTTGAAACGATGGCGAGGGGTTTAGTGAGCTCCAATTGAAAGAGAAGAGTTGTTTACCACTAAGTACACAAAGTACTTGAAGTGAGACAAAACACTTTTTTGTTGCCTCCGGGAATCCAGCACCACGCAAACTTGAAGGTACTGGGTTCCGGGTCTCCGCTGTTTTGCCATTGTTCCAACTTTGTGTACTTCGAGTACTTTGTGGTTAATTATTTTTTGCCGTACTTCGATTACAACACGACCTTTTCGAGCATGGTCGAACGCACCGGCTCGGCAAGTACCACAAAGCGCAGCGGGCCACCCGGATTGATGGCGTCGAACGGAAAGCAGGTCACCAGAATCAATTCGCCGCCGTGCGGATCGATGCGCAGAGCCTGATCGCGTGTATCCACCAGCCGGCTCTCCTTGACGCGATAGCGGCGAATCGCGCCGCCGTGCAGATCCAGCCCGATTTCGTCTCCCGCGATGAGATTGCGCAGGATGGCGAAATGCGTATCGCGATGACCGGCTATCACCAGTGACTCGTGCATCGTTCCGATACTGCCCTGCCACACCCCAGGACCGAAGGCCAACGAACGATCCGTTGCATCGGAGAGTACGTAGAGCGTGCTTTGCAGTCGGGGAACGGCAAGACGTGCAACCGGATGCATATCCGCCCATGACCAGGGACGCGCCGGCCCGTCGGGTCGTGCCCATGCGCGAGCGATCAGCTGCTGCGCCACCCATGCCTTGGTATGCAGATAACCCGCGCTGCCCAGGTGCCAGGCGGAGCCTGCCAGCAGCACCACAACAAGCGCCGGTATCATTTTGTGCCGCATAGACTTCACGACGGCTCCTCCCTGCGCAGCGCCACCAGGAGCCACGCACCGATAGCCAAAGCGGCACCCAGGAGCAGATGCAGAGAAGCAGGTGTCGCGGTGCGCGGCATGGAGACCTTGTGCAGCGTGGAACCCTGGGGCAATGGACTGGGTATGGGTTTGGCGGCAAGCGGCGTCGCCGCGGGTCGCGCCGGCACCTTATCCACCGCGACGAGGCTGGTGTAACGGCTGACGAGATGGTGTTTCAGCGCGATGGCCGTCACGGCTTCCCGCATCTTTTCCTCACTCCCATCGCGTGTGGCTCTGTGCGTGAGGTAGCGAATCTTCTCCTGCGCCCACAATGCCGCGATGCCGGGACTCTGTTGCGGCAGGGCCAGCGCGAGCGTGCGCCGCCACGGCGCCTGACCGGTGATGCCTTCGATGTGCAACTCACCCGCCAGGCGGTCGACCAGGGCGGCCACCAGCACCGGCTCGCCGTGGTAGAGATCGGGATGGATATCCGGCCAGGTCTCCGCATCGACCCCCTCCGGCCAACGCAGGCGTATTTGCGCCAGGAGCGGGTTCTCCAGTTTCGTGAAGAGCCGTCCGATCTTCTCGCCCACCTCCGCACTTGAGCCGATGTGCGTGAAGGAACCACGCCCCATGCGCGCCGCCTCGCGCATGAAATAACTGTTGGGTGCGGGCCCTATGCCAATGGTAAAAAGCCGTGATTCGCCCAGCCGCTCTCTCACCAGTTGAAACAGCGCCGGTTCGTTGCCGACGGCACCGTCGGTGATGAAGAGCACCTGCCGCAAATGGCCACGGGGCGCTTGCCCGCGCAGTGCCATCTCGATGGCCGGCACCATCATCGTGCCGCCGTCGGCCCTCAATCCCGACACGACGCGCAATGCCTGAGCGATCCGTTGCGAGGTAACAGGCTGGGGTGAGGTGTAGAGCTTGCGCGTGGTGTTGTTGAACTCGATAACGTTGAAGCGATCCCCCGGTTGCAGGCGCTGCAGCGCATCGCTGAGCGCCGCCTTGGCCTGCTCGATCGACGGTCCACCCATGGAGCCCGAGGTGTCGAGAATGAAGATCACCTCACGCGGAATACGCACCTCGTCTGCCGCAACGGCCGGCGGCATCATCATCACCAGCGCGTAGTCCTGATCCGCAAACCGTTCGGTAAAAAGCGCGGCCTGGGGATGGTGCCCCAGCTCGGGACGCCAACGCAGTACAAAATCACGCTCCATGCGTACCGGTCCATCCTTAAGGGTGATGCGATGGATGCCCTCGGCTTCCTGCACCGCAACGGGATGCGAATCGCTGCGCAGATCCGCCAACGGAAATCCGGGATTCATGCGGATCGCGATACCCGCCACCGGGAAGTGATCGCGCGACTCATCGGCCCTGGGAATCAGGATCGGTGGCGTAACCCGCGGGGCATCAGGAACCTCAGCGGTCGGGGATGCCCAGCCCGAAGTGCCGTCTACCCGCAGCGGCACGGCATCCACCTGGATGGGCGCGCCGGGAATGAAACGCGGCGTGATGGTGAGGGGGAAGCGCAGGCTGAACTCGCCCTGGTCATAACGCAGGGTCTGCAGATAGGCGATCTCCACGCTGATCGACTCACCCGGCGGGATGTTCGCCACCGAGGTCGTAAACATGTTGGGACGCTCCTGCTCGACGAGGCTCGCGCGTTGGCCGGCGTCCCTGGCTTGCTGGTAGACCTGTCTGGCGACTTCACGCGGCTTGATCTCGCCTACGATCACCCGCTCACCGATGTGCATTTTCAGGGCATTGACCGCAGCGTTCTCCGGCAGGGGAAAGACGTAGACGCCCTCGGCCCATTCTGCGCTGTCGTTGCGGAAGGTCTGGCGCACCTGCGCGCGCACCACCAGCCCGCTGATGCTCATTGCGACATCGGTATCGAGGCGCAACGCCGCGCGATAATTCTGCTCGTCGGTGACAAACAGCAGGGTGCCGGTCCGTGCCTGATGCAGTTCGCTGTAGCGCTCCTGCCCATCTCCTGCTGCGTAGGCATCGGGTATATAGAGACCTACAGCGACAAAGGCCGTCAACGACAGCAGCAGATACCACAGCTGCAACCAGCGGCCATTCCGATCGCTACGACGCAATCGCCGTCTGCGGCGCATGCGCGCCACCAGCTCCGGGTAGTCGCGCAGCAATTCACGCTCCAGATCGGCAGTAATGCGCCGACGCCGGCGCATCTGCGGCGATCGCTGTGAACCGCGGTATTTCTCCCACATTGCCCTGCTCCCCGTGTCGGTGTTTGTTGATAGCTATTCCAAGCGACTCAAAGGGCGGAGCGGTGTACGAAAAATGGCAAATCAAGGATGGAAAGTGATAGTTTGTGACGCGAAGGCTGGGGAGGATGGTTTTGTGGTAATTAAGATAGGGCCGAGGGAACGATATCCGATTTGGTCCTAAGTCAAATTCTTATTGACCACAAAGTACACGAAGTTCACAAAGTTAAACAATCTGAAAGGATGACCGGACCAGTGTATTCGGATAGCTCAACATGACCTTCCTGCTTCTTTGAATAATAAATTGCTTACTTCGTGTACTTTGTGTACTTCGTGGTAAATCGCCTTTAAAAGTAATCAAGCGAATACGACGCCGGGAATTGATAACTGATGCGAAATCGGGAAAAGCATTTTTCACCACAAAGTACACGAAGTTCACAAAGTTAAACAATCAGAAAGGCTGACCAGTCCAGTGTATTCGAATAGGCCAACATGACTTTCCTGCTTTTGAACAATGAATTGCCAACTTCGTGTACTTAGTGTACTTCGTGGTAAATCGCCTTTAGAAGCTATCAAGAGAATGAGACGTCGAGAATTGATGACCAACGCAAAATCAGGAAAAGCTCTTTTTCACCACAAAGTACACAAAGTTAAACAATCCAAAAGGATGACTGGACCTGTACATTCGAATAGCTCAACATGACCTTCCTGCTTTTTTAAATAACGAATTGCTTACTTCGTGTACTTCGTGGTAAATCGCCTTTAAAAGCTATCAAGCGAATACGACGCTGGGAATTGATAACTGATGCGAAATCGGGAAAAGCTTTTTTTAACCACAAAGTACACGAAGTTCACAAAGTTAAACAATCTGAAAGAATGACCGGACCAGTGTGTTCGAATCGCTCAACGTAATTTCCCTGTTTCTTTTATTAATGAATTGCTTACTTAGTGTACTTTGTGTACTTCGTGGTAAAAGTGTTTCTAGTGGCAAGGAGCAAAAAGCATGGAAGCGATTAGGGGAGTCGATCCTGAAACAGAGGCAGTTGCAAAGCACGTTCTGGATGCCGCGTTTCGCGTTCATTCAGAGCTTGGTCCAGGACTGTTGGAATCGGTCTATGAGACATGTCTCACCTGGGAATTGGAATCCCAGGGCATCGAAGTCTTGCGGCAAGTCGCAATACTGATTCGGTATCGCGGGCGAGAACTGACGCCGGGCTTACGGCTGGATATGGTGGTGAGCGGACAAGTTATAGTAGAAACGAAGGCGGCAAATGCCCTCGTACCAATTCACCAGGCACAGCTCATATCCTATTTGAAGCTTGCCAATCTACGACTCAGCCTGCTGCTGAACTTCAACGTCGTCAGTATGAAGGACGGTATAAAGCGGTTAGTTTATTGAACGTTCTTGTTTGTTGTAGAAACTTCGTGTACTTCGTGTACTTTGTGGTGAAACGATCTCTGCAGTTGACTATCCGAGGGACCCGATGACACGAAGCTTACCAATCTACGACTCGGCTTCCTGCTGAACTTCAACGTCGTCAGTATGAAGGGCGGCATAAAGCGGCTAGTTTATTGACCGTTCTTGTTTGTTGTAGAAACTTCGTGTACTTCGTGTACTTCGTGTACTTTGTGGTGAAACGATCTCTACAGTTGACTGTCCGAGGAACCCGATGAAACGCCGTATCGCTATCGTTGAAGATGAGGCCGCACTGCGCGAGAACTTTCGCGCGGCACTTCAACGCTACGGTTACGCCGTGGATCTCTACGCCAATCGGCGCGAAGCGCTGGACGCGTTCAGCCAACGCTTGCCCGAGCTGGTCATCATCGATATCGGCCTGCAGGATGAACCCGAGGGTGGATTCGATCTGTGCCGCGAGCTGCGCGCCCAGGCACCGCGCCTGCCGATCATTTTTCTCACGGCGCGCGACAGCGAGATCGATATCGTCTCGGGATTGAGGCTGGGCGCCGACGACTACCTCACCAAAGAGATCAGCCTCGACCACCTGGCCGCGCGGGTCATCGCGCTGTTTCGCCGTATCGATGCCTTTTCCACGCAAGAATCATCGGAGAGTTCTCTGCAGCGCGGCAGCCTGACGCTGAACCCTGACCGTATGACCGTACAGTGGGACGGCCACCCGGTCGAGCTTACCGTTACCGAGTTCTGGATGATTCACGCCCTGGCGCGCCATCCCGGTCACGTCAAGACCCGCCAGCAGTTGATGGATGCCGCCAACGTCGTCTTCGACGACCACACCATCACTTCGCACATCAAACGCATTCGCAAGAAGTTCCAGGGCATCGATCCCGAATTTGACGCCATCCAGACCGCTTACGGCGCGGGTTATCGCTGGAACGCCCAGAAGGCGTAACGGTGCCGCTGCGGCTGCAACTTCTGCTGGTGAGTCTGCTCGTGCTGGTGCTGCCGTGGGCAGCCCACCGCTATGTGCAGGAGATGGAGGGTGCGCTGCGCCAGGGGCAACAACAGGCGCTGCTCGCCACCGGCAGGGCCGTCGCCCAGGCGCTTGCCGGTCAAGCTGCCTTCGACACGCAAACAGAACCAACCACAGAGGTGGTCTCACCGCTCTACGCGGGGTTGCTGCCGCATCCGATCAATCTCGACGGTTACGCCGACGACTGGGCCAACTATGCCCATGATTACCAAAGCGTCGAATTCGGCAGCGGTGTCGACGGCAGCACCACACTGAGTTACCGCATCGGTATTCGCCAGGAGCGGCTGTACCTGCTTCTGGAGATCGAAGACAGCGATAAAGTCTACTACCGGCCCGTGGAATCCCAAGCCAATGGGGATCGCGTCGTGTTGCGGTTGCTTGCGCCGGATAGCGCATTTGACTACTACCTGATCGCCAGCAGTGCCACGGGAAATTTCAACGCACAACGTCTTGGCGGGCGCCGCCTGGATCAGATAGGCGAACCCAACTACCGCATACAAGGGTATTGGCTGGAGCGCAGCGAGGGATACCGCATGGAGATCGCGCTACCACTCGACATCGCAGAACGGGGCCTGGATTTCTTTTTCATCGATGTCGACAGCCATAGCCGCGATACATTCCGTTGGCAGGGTACCGCGGACTGGCGTACCTCGACCAAACCCACTCCGCTCATACATCCCTCGCGCGAACTGGGCGAAGCGCTCAAACCCTTCACCCCGAGCGGGCTGCGATTACGCGTTACCGACAATCAGGGATGGCTGCTGGCCGAACAGGATCGGCGCGGTGAAGCCACGGCGAGCGAACAGAGCCAACAGCGCGGTCTGTGGGATGCGGCACTGATTCAGTTGGTGCGCTGGAGTCTGGGACAGGAGG
Organism: Pseudomonadota bacterium; assembly: GCA_008501635.1. NCBI lineage: Bacteria > Pseudomonadati > Pseudomonadota > Pseudomonadota bacterium. The sequence goes on along the minus strand of QQUJ01000017.1, from coordinate 123,405 downwards.
CACGGCCGTCACCTCTGCGCGATCGCAGCGGGCAGTTGAGCGGCGGCCTGTTGAATACCGCGCTCGGCGGCAACAGCGAAAGCGATTGGTTTCGTCAGCGCCGGACCGACACGCCTGTCATTGTCGCTGTAGCGCCCATTCAACTCGGCACCCGCATCGCCGGAACGGTCGTTGTCGAACAGGCCAGCGATCTCGTCGCGGCGCTCACCGAGCTCGCCTTCACCCGGCTTTTCTATCTCACACTGCTGGTGCTCTTTATCGTAGTGGTCGGTCTGCTCGGTTTCGCCTCGGTGCTGTCGTGGCGGGTGCGACGCTTGCGCGATGCCGCGGAAAACGCTGTGGCTGCAGACGGCACCATACGCGATGATTTTCCGCGGTCTCGCAGCCGCGACGAGTTGGGCGACCTGTCGCGCAGCTATGCCGATCTATTGGATGAATTGCGTGACTACACCGGTTATCTGCGACGTCTCGCTTCGATTCTTTCCCACGAACTGCGCACGCCGCTCGCCGTGGTCAAATCTTCTTTGGAAAACCTCCAGCAACTGCGCGAAGGCGAAACGGCCGGCGCCTATCTCGAACGCGCACGCGACGGAACCGAACGCCTCGGTCGTCTGCTTTCCGCTATGAGCGAAGCCGGTAATGTCGAGCAGGCAGTACATAACGAAGAAGATGAGCCGGTCGATCTCGGCGCATTGCTCGCGAGTTGCGTAGCCGGTTATCGCACCGCTTACCCTGAAAGCCGATTCGAATTGCTACTGAACGGCATCGATACGGATTTGCGTATCAATGGACAACCCGATCTACTCGCGCAGTTGCTGGACAAACTCATCGACAATGCGGTGAGCTTTTCGCCCGCTGATCAGCCTATTCAGATCAGACTCAATCAAGAATCGGATCGCGTGTTGTTAAGCATAATCAACTACGGCCCTTTACTTCCTGCGTCCCTGCGCAACCGCCTCTTCGACCCCATGGTGACCGTCCGCGAAAAACGCTACGATGCGCCCCATCTGGGCTTGGGACTGTACATCGTAAGGCTCATCGCCGAACGTCATCACGCGACCGTGACGGCGAAGAACCTGCCTCAGGCTCCAGGGGTCGAGTTTCTCGTTTCGTTTCCAATCTCAAAGTGATGACGCCACAGTCCGCAAACAGCGAAGACCTCATCACCGTGATTTGCGCCAGCCGGAAATGGGCTAGTCGCGGTAACCGCTGAAAACATACCCCTGGTCCCGTTGCGCCGTGTGGCACTGAAAACAGGCCGTGTCGGCTTTGTCGCCCACAACGCGTTGGTCGGGATCTCCCTGTCCGAATCCTTCAAATCCCCAACCACCCGTTGCTGCAAACCGGCGTCGATCTTTTTGCATCACACCGACCACCTTACGGGCGCCTTCCACAACCGCACCATCCACCTTGTTTGCTTCAAGCAGATCGAAAACAATCACCGCGTCGTCCGGAAACGTTCCTGTCCGATATCCGGTCATCGCCTGAGAATTGGCGTAGAGGTGGTGAATTCCTCCAAAGGTTTCATAAAGGCCATGACCAGGCTCGATAATCATGCTTTTGACATGCACCCAGTTGCGGTACCCTTGCGGGTACTCAACCACATGACCATCCGCGTTTGCGGGTCCTGCGAGCACGAGCAACAAAGCACCCAAAAGTGATCTACGATTTAGCATCTTGTTTCCTTTTGCAGATTTCGCACATTGCGTACCATCAAAGTAGGCGTGCGAACTGCTCCAAACAAGCGGGTACTTTTTGGTAGGGTACTCACCAAGCGGTTTAAATTATGGAAAACACGACAGAAAAAAAATCACGCAAACCTTCGGTTTCGCGCATGGTGGAGGATATCGTGGGCTGCAAGTGGTCGCTCGGGGTCATCCAGGTGGTGCGTGCAAACGTTACCCGACCCGGAGCCATGCAGCGTGAGCTGGACGGCATTTCCACTAAAGTGCTCAATGAACGCCTGACGAAAATGGTCCGCTACGGCATACTTTCAAAAGAGATCTTTCCGGAAATCCCGCCGCATGTCGAATATCACCTTACGAGTTTCGGCGAACAATTCAGTAAAATACTCGATCAGATCAACACGCTTCAGGAACAACAAACCAAAGACGACTCGCGAATCTCAGACTAGACCGAGACTCTCCAGATCTTCCGTGTCGCTCTCCTATTGGTCGACCTGCGACAACCGCTCCTCGTACTGCTTGTAGAGCGCATAATTGTGCTTCACGGCATCACTGATGTCTTTCTGAATCCGGGCGACGTGCAGTTGCTCTTTGACCCACATGTGCTCGGCCCAGTTGCCGCCGCCGGTTTTGACGACGTCCATCTCGGCGGTCGCAGCCCCCATCAGCGTACCGGTCAACTTGCCCAAATCACCGAGACTGACGCTGTCTTTATCACTCTTCTTCTCGAGCTGCTTAAAGGCTTCGCCCTGCTCGCGGCGCAGTTCGGCAGTTTTTTGGATGACATCGAGATAGCGCTCCATCTGCGTCTCGTTGATTTTGCCGTTGCGGGGCGGATCGAAGGTATCCCGTTCCGCCTCTTCCATCACTCTGGCCTGACGACCAAGGTCACCAAACATCACATTCGATGACCCGCCCGAACGTTCACCCATCATCCCCGCCTGATAGGAGCCCATCGCGCCGAAGCCCAGCAACGCTCCCAGGATCAATGAAGCGATCAGAGTGCACACCAGCGATGCCGCATAGTGCTGAACGCGCTTCTCGTCGGGCACCTTCAGATAGAGCGGAATGATCTGGTAGAGAAACACCAGCGAAACGATACCCAGCCCCAGTGACAACAACCACCCGATCCAGGGCAGGGTACCGAGAACGTTGCCGAGGTAGGCAGGAATCGCTGCCAGCGATAGCGCGGCGAAGCTCCTGTTGAAATTTGCCTCGCCTTTGAACATCCCGGCAAAGTAACTGAAGATAAAGCTCGCCATGGCGATGCCCACGGCCGCAAACAACAAACCCAGAATCAACCCGAGCAATCCGCCGGAACCACGCATCATCATGTAGTGGCTGCTGAACACCCACCCCAGCAGACTGGCCAGCACCAGAGAGGCGAGGATCAATGGCCCGGTCAACAGAGCGGCGGTATCTTTCCACTCCCGATTCTCTTCATGGTAACTCGCCCAGGTTTTCTGCGGCTCCAGCAAACCGCCCTGGATCAACGCAAGCGTCTTATTTGGATCGAACATGATTGCCTCCCTTCGTCAGGGAACCTCTGATTAAATCGTGTTCAGTGATTCTGTTGCCCAGAAATGACGATTTCGGTGTTGGAAAGCTTGGCAATAGCGGGCTATCACCTGCACTTTCCGCCTTGAACTCGACGCTTCTGAACAACACTCTCATCTAAACAGACTTAATCAAAGGCTCCTTAGTTATTCTTCGGCAACGTAATATCAGATTGTGGTTGGAGTCGAGCCCACTCTACTCCTACTGGTGGGACCAGGGAAAGCGCTCAACTCAGTCACCTTTCCAGCGGAAGGTGTACGCACCCACCGCCATAAATGCCACGCTCATGACCGCCAGCACCAGCAGATTTCCACTCACTTCCGACCACCCGGCGCCGTCCAGCATGGTCGCGCGTGCGGCTTCCAGCATATGGGTCAACGGCAGGAGTCGCGCTACCGCTTGGAGCAGCTCGCCGCTCCCCTCCAGCGAAAACCAGACGCCGGAAAGCACCATCATCGGCCAGGTCAGTACATTGAGCAGGCCACCGGCCAGCTCTTCGCTGGTGGTGCGCGAAGCGATCACCAAACCCAGGGCGATCATGGAAAAGGTGCCCAGTATCGCGATCACATAGAGCTGCAGATAGCTCCCCTCCATGCGGATGTCCAGTGCCAGGCTCACCCCGATATAGAGAATCGTCGCGGTAATCAGGTTGATTATCAGGCGCGAGAGAATCTGTGCCAGCAAAAACTCGACCGGGCGCAGCGGTGTGGCGTTGAGGCGCTTGAGAAACCCGTTTTTACGATAACGCACCACCACGTAGCCGACGCCAAACAGACTGCTGAACATGATGTTCATACCCAGTACGCCCGGCAGCAGCCAGTCGATGTAACGCACCGCTTCGCCGCTGACCGTGGCGCGCGCGAGGGGCGGTCCGGTGCTGCCGAGCAGCATCTTTTCCAGAATGTAGCCTTTAGGTGAGTCGGTGTTGACCCAGTAGGTAGGATCGTGCTCCAGGCGCAGCAACATATCGATCTGATGCCTTTCCACCTTGCGCACTGCGTCGCGTTCGTCGGCAACAGTGAAGAAGTGTATGTGCTCTGTTTCAAGGAAGCGGTGCGCGGCGACCTCTACCTGTTCCGCTTCGGATAATATGCCGACCTGGAACAGCGGTCGCCCGCCGTCGGCAAAGATCCACGCCATGCCGGCAACCAGCATGATCGGCATGGCGAGGTTCCATGCCAGCGACGAACGGTCGCGCACGAACTCCAGATTCCGGGCATGCAGTACCGCAAGAAATCGCCGGATCATGCGCGCAGCTCCTTGCCGGTGAGCTCGAGGAACAGGTCGTCGAGCGTGCGTGCACGCACTCGCAGACGCGCCAGGGAAACATTGTTCGCCAACAGCTGTTTCAACGCCCCGTCCACGTTCTTGGTAGAGATTTCGATGTAATTCTCGCCGCGCAGAATCGTAAAACCCAACTGTTCATGGTCGACCGTGAAATCCTCCGCCGGCAACTGCAGGATGGTATCGCCGAAGTGCTCGGCCAGCAGATCCTCGGGCGAACCCTGGGCGATGATACGCCCATGGTCCATGATGATGATCTCGTCACAAAGCCGGTACGCCTCTTCCATGTAGTGGGTGGTGAGGACGATGGTTTTTTTGGCCTCCTTGATCTGTTCAACAAGGTGCCAAAAACTTTGCCGCGATTGCGGATCGAGCCCGGTGGTGGGCTCGTCGAGAAACAGAATCTGCGGATCGTTGAGCAGCGCGATGGCCAGCAGCAGACGCTGGCGCTGCCCGCCGGAGAGTTTGCGATTGTCGCGATCGAGCAACTCTTCCAACGCGCAGATCTGAATCACCTCGTCGAGATTCGCCGCTTTTTCGTAGAGATTGTGGAACAGGCGCAGCGTCTCGCGCACCGTGAGGAAATCCTGCAGCGCGGTGGACTGGAACTGGATGCCCACCTCCTCCTGGAAGTGTCGGCCGCGCGGTACACCGCGATAGAGCACCTCACCCGAACTGGGCGTGACGATACCCTCCATGATCTCGACGGTGGTGGTTTTCCCCGCGCCATTGGGCCCCAGAATGCCGAAGCAGATCCCCTCCGGGATGGCGAAACTGACGCCGTCGACGGCGATCACGCCGGGGTACTGCTTGCGCAGGTTGCGCACTTCGATGATGGGGGATGGGGTCATAGGATTGCCAAATGAAACGAAAGTAGAAGGGTAGCTCACACGGATGATCGGTGACAGTCGGTTTCTATTCGAATTCTGGATACGTGTCAGTCTCTCCTCCCCTCCAGATAACGTCAGGAAGTCGAAAGCACTTTGGCGACCCCCTTGCGGCAAATCATGCGCCAGGACAATTTCGTAACCGCATGCCAGCACGTTGTCACTTCCGGGCAAACCGAACTCTGGTGGCGGGCGGGGCATGAAATTCAACCGAAACCAATGTATCGAAGATCTCCCTCCCCGGGATGACACCCTGGATGGAGGAGGTAGAACGAAGTAATGTAGGTCGGGTTAGCGAAGCGTAACCCGAAGAATGCAGGGTGTGTCGGGTTACGCTTCGCTAACCCGACCTACAACTGTCAAAGGCAGACCGGGTAAGATCTGCCTGTCCTTACTTCGTCCCACATCGCTCCAGTCAACAACCGGGAAACTCCATGATGTTTAGGTTCTTCGCCATGCCCACACTGCTTATACTGGCGATCACCTCGCTACTGACAGGCTGCGGCCCCCATCCCACGGCGGGCGAATGGGTGGCAACTACCGACACACCAGCGGCCTACGCCCGGATCCAGATCGAATTCGACGGCAAAGCCTACCTCTTCGTCCCGGAGCGCGAGGACCACCAGGTGCGCTGCTTCTGGTCGAGCTTCAATCGCACCACCATCGACATGGACTGCATCCGTAACGACCCTTCCGAACGGCGCCTGAACTACCGCCTCGGGTTGGAGGATGAAGCAACCGGCACGTTGACGGAATCCGGCGCCCATCTGGGTCGTTATCGGCGCCGATAGCGCAACGCGGGTGCTACGCTTAGCGATGGAGCAACCCTGATCTTCATCAGGAGTTTCGCCGCCACTCCACCCGCCTGACTGAAAGCGAGACGCCATGAAGCCACCCGTCACCCCGTACAGACTGCTGGTACTGGTCATGCTATGCACGGTCCTTACCCCGGCGGCCCACGCCGAGCACGAGGCCGACCATCGCTACGTCGTCTTCGGCACCGTGCTCGATGCCGACCAACGCCCCGTGGCCAACAGGCTGGTTCAGGTACATGACGGCGGCACCCTCCTGCAGTCCGCGACCACCGGTAGCGACGGCCGTTACCGGATGCAACTGCATTTTCACGATGAGGACCTGGGTCGGCGGCTCACGGTCAGCTCCGGCGACCGGCGCGCCGAGATCGTGGTGAGCTTTACCCGCGGCGACAAGACGACCTTCCGCAGCCACCGGGTGGATTTCGGCGCCGATGCGGTGCGCGACGTACGTCAGGCCGGCAGCGGCTATGTCATACCGCCGGCGTTCTATTATGTCGGCGCGGTGATCGCCATCGTGGTACTGCTTTCGTTCGCTGCCCGTGTGTCGAAGCGCAAGGCGCAGAGGGCGCGCCACGAGGAGAGCCACGCCGGCAGCAAAAAGCGGCGCAGAAAGCGCCGCTGAACTCCATTTACCAAAATCATGAAACGGCCCGGCAGAATCACCGGGCCGTTTCATTATGGCCTGCTAGTATGCCGGGGTATCCGCCTCGTAATGCATCCCTTTCTTGCCGGCCTGATCACGGATCGCGCCGTAGAGCTTGTGATCCAGCGAGGCGCTGGCGCCGCCCACCGCATTCACCTTCTCCTTGAGGAAGTCGGCACGCTGTGCGGCCAGCTCCTGGATCTCGCTCTTCAGCTCGGCGCGGCGCTCGGCAGCCTCCTCGATGGCCGCTTTCTGCTCGGCGGGCGCCATCGCCTGCAAGGGGGCCGGCAACGATTCCGGTTTCAGGCTGTCGAGATCGACGCGACCGCTGCTCACATCCTCGATCAGCTCGCCTTCGCCGAGAAAATTGTTCTCGCCGCTTTTGGTGGCATTGAAAGTGGCCCGCCGGGCGCGGGATTCCACCGAAGCGGACTCATGCAGTTTCCTGGCCGCATCCTGTTTCAGCTGACGTTTGGCCTTCTCCGCGGCACTGCCGTAGTAGAGGCGGGTCTCGTCCATTTTCGCCGACAGCTCGGCGAGCCGCTTGTCATACGGCGTCGCGATAGCCACCGCATTGCCGGTCTGCTCGACCTGCGCGTAGAGTCCGTAGCCCGCCTGGGCGATCTTCATCCACACATTACGCGTGGCTCTGCTGTCGCCCGCCTGAATGGTATTGACCACGATGTCCCGGGACTTGGCCACCGCCAGGGTCTGCGGATACTTCACATCGTCCTGGTAATCCATGTGCGGCGGCGCATCGCCCACCAGAAACACCACCCGGTAGGCATCCTTGTCCTGGCTCCACGAGATCCGGTGCACCGCGTCGTACAACGCCTGATTGACGCTCTCCGGCCCATCACCGCCGCCACCGGCGCGAAAATCCATCAGCGTCGCGTACATGGAGTCGAGATCGTCAGAGAGATCCACGACCTGGGTGACGTACACGTCCCCGCGATCCCGGTAGGCCACCAGACCCATGCGGATCTCCGGCGCCGGTTGCGCCTGGGACATGGTGGTGGCGATGGACCAGATCTTCTCCTTGGCGGCCTGGATCAGGCCGCCCATGCTGCCGGTGGTGTCCAGCGCGAACACCACCTCGATCGTGGGGCGCTTCTGGGTCACGGGGTCGACCACGGGCACGTGCACGATGGGATCCGGCGGTGGCGTGGCGACGGCACCGACATTCTTGATGGCGGGGTAGAACGCGATACCCCCGGCGGTAAAGGTAAACAGTGCAGCGGCAATGATTTTCGATTTCATGATCCTTCTCCTTTGCGATTAACGAACAGCGGACAGTTTGGTCAGGGCCGCTTCGGCCACGCGATGGGCGTACTGAAAGCGATCCTCGACAACGGGATTCACAACGCCACGGTTGCCGGGACGTCTGAAACGGGTGGGAATGACGACAAACAGCGCCTGCACCAGAAAGAAGCACCAGAAACCGAGAAACCAGTTACCGGTGGCCAGCACCGCCCAGAAGGCGGCGGCAATTCCGAGAGCTATCAAGCCCAGATCAGCCGCGGCGGCCAACAGACTGGAATAGAAGTAGAGCGAGCGCACCAGCCAGACGATCCCCAGGTGCGCCGCCAGATAGAGCGGCAGACCGAGATCCAGCAACCAGATGGACCCCGCTGCCACCAGCCACAGCGCGATCGTGGTGATGCGCCCCACGCGCTCGTGGCTGCGCCTCAGCAGGTAGAGCACGTAGAGCAGTCCCATGCCCGCAATCAGCACCCGCAGCACGAAGCCACCGGCGAACAGTGTTGCAAGCACGGTGAAGAGCACGCTACCCACCGCACTGGCGGCCAGTGCCACGCCCACGCCTTCGAAAAAGCTCGGCCGCTTCATGGCGCCACCCGCTTCTGCCGCTCGCGCAGGAAGGCAAGTTCGATGTCGTCGTCGCTGACCGCGAACTGACGCGCAAAGTCCGTTTCGGTCCACGCCAACGCAGACTCATCACGGCTATCCTGCCCGGCGAGCAGTTCGGCCTTCTGGCGCATGCTCTCCAGCCGCGAGCGGTTCTCTTCGATCCGCGTTGCCAACTCCTCCGCTGCGCTCTGCAACTCTTCGCGCTTGCGGATCAGAAACTTCACGAAGCGCTCTGCTTCCAGTTTGCGTTTTAGCAGAACGCGGGCGAGATCCTCGTTGCCGGTGTCGAAACAGAGATCCAGCTCTTCAACGATCTCCTGCAATCGACTGCCGAGATCGGCATGGCGTGTAGCGATCTGCTTCAACTCCAGACCGATCAGTTTGGCGCGCTGCTCGTCGCCGGCCAGTGCCTCCTCCATCTCGCGAACCGCCTGCTTGAGCAGGATTTCCGGTTCTTCCATACAATCCAGCACCGCATTGACGTCGGCCCGGAACAGTCGTGATACGCGTGTAATCAGTGCCATGGTGCGCTCCTTGAGTGAGTCCTGGTTGCGTGGTCTCACTTTAGGAACCGAGGCGCTGTAAAAGTAGACAGCCTTTGGTAAAACGTTGCGGGGTTTGTTTACAAAAGATTTACATTTCCCGCGAAGGGAGAATTGTTACCCTAGGTTCCAAGCGTGGATCTTCTGAACTTGCGTCTTTCCCGCGCAGACAGAAATCCAGCAGTATCCAAGGCGTAGTTTCCCGCATGCGCGGGAATGACGACATACGGGATGAGTTTGGAAAGGGCGAATAGAATTCCCTCTCCCGCGCATTGACAACGAGGCACGATGACCCAAAAACCACGCATCCTCATCGTCGAAGACGAAGCCGCCATCCGCTCCGGCCTGATCGATGTCTTCGTCTATCACGGCTACGAGGTCGACAGCGCCGCCGAAGGTCCCGACGGCCTGAAGAAGGCCCTTACCGGCACCTTCGACATGGTGCTGCTGGACGTGATGCTGCCGGGCATGGACGGCTTTGAGATCTGCAATCGCATTCGCGCCCAGGATCGCGACCAGCCCATCATCATGCTCACCGCCAAAACCAGCGATGATGACATCGTCCATGGGCTGTCACTCGGCGCCGATGACTACGTGGCCAAACCCTTCTCGGTCGCGCAGCTGGTATTGCGGGTGCAGGCGGTGTTGCGCCGCGCGCTCGGTAACACAGAGGAGCGCCACACCATTCAACTGGGTGACGACATCACCATCGATACCCGCAACCTGGAGGCGCGACGCGGCGACATGACCTGCCCCTTCACGCGCCGCGAGATGGAGATACTGCGGTACCTGCATGCCAACAACGAACGCCCAGTCGCCCGCGAAGAGCTGCTCAACAAGGTGTGGGGCTACGCCAGGAATCTCGATCTGGAAACCCGCACCGTCGATATCCACATCGCAAAACTGCGACGTAAGATCGAACCGGATTCAGCCGAACCACGTTACCTGGTCACAGTACGCGGCGCTGGCTACCGGCTGATGAGCAGCTGAGCGCGTGCGACACTCCCTCGCAGGGCTGAGTGCCAAAAGGCTGCGCGCGTGGCTGGTGATCTTTTTTCTCGCCCTCGCGCTGCCCACCGGCGTCCTCATCTATCAGGCCTACAGTCAGCTCAAGTGGGAGGCCTTCCACCAGCATCGCGTGATGGCCGAGGAGTTGTCGAATCGCATCCAGGCGCAAATCGCCGAGCACATGACCAGCGAGGAGCTGCGCGGTTTCGCCGACTACGCCTTTTTGGTGGTTACCGGCGATCCCGCCACCAACTACGTGCAACGCTCGCCGCTCTCCAGATACCCCACCGCCAGCGAACTGCCCGGCGTCGTCGGTTACTTCCAGGTCGATACCGCAGGGGCCTTCAGCACACCACTGTTGCCCGCTACCGGAACCGATGCAACGGCCTTCGGCGTCAGCGGCAAGGAACTGGAGCGCCGCCAGGAGCTGGCGCAACGCATCCAGTCGATCCTTAATCGCAACCGCCTGGTCCACGCCAGCGAGGGCGGGCCGGGGGGCGGAAGGTCGGCCGCGATTGCCGACGCGCCGGCACACCCCTCGCGGCTGGATGAAGATGTCGCCTTATTCAGCTCCCGCTCCCCGGCCGCTGCATCCCCGGCCTTGCGCGAAGCCGAAGAGCCGGCGGCGGGACAAGCGGCCTTCGACCGGCTCAATCGGGCACCCGTGCTCAGCGGCGAAGCGAAGAGGCAGGCAACCACCGGCAAACTCGGCCGGGTCGAGGATCTCAAACTGGAGCAGCGCTACTCCGCTGAACGCCTCGAGGAACAATCGCGCCAACTGGCGTTGCAGAAACCCGATACGGTGCCGGAACGTCGCGCGCGCAAGGAAATCAGCGCCGTCGCGGAACCGCAGGCTACCGCGCCCCTGGAAAGCGCGATCACGGCACCGGCGGCGCTGGCCGACCTGCGCATCCGTACCTTCGAAAGTGAAATCGACCCCTTCGAATTCAGTCGCCTCGAGAGCGGACACTTCGTGCTGTTTCGCAAAGTATGGCGCGATGAGCAGCGTTACATTCAAGGCCTGCTCATCGAACAGCAGGCGTTTCTCAGGGGCCTGGTGCAGGACGCCTTCCGCACGACGGCGCTTTCACAAATGAGTGACCTGATCGTCGCCTACCAGGGGGAGGTAATCACCGCCATCAGCGGCCCGGCCTCCCGCGACTACCTCGCCAGCACCAGCGAGCTGCGCGGCGCACTGCTCTATCAGACCCGGCTCAATGCGCCGCTGGGCGCGCTGGAGCTCATCTTCAGCATCAACCGCCTCCCCGCCGGCCCCGGCGGAACCATCATCACCTGGGTGGCGGTGGTGCTCGCCCTGGTGCTCTGCGGCGGTTTTCTGCTGATGTACCGCCTGGGCCTCGGACAGATCGCCCTCGCCCGCCAGCAGCAGGATTTCGTCTCCGCCGTCAGTCACGAACTGAAGACGCCGCTCACTTCGATCCGCATGTACGGCGAGATGCTGCGCGAGGGTTGGGCGCCGGAGGAGAAGAAGGGTGAGTACTACGGCTTTATCCACGACGAAAGCGAGCGCCTGTCGCGTCTGATCAACAACGTGCTGCAACTGGCGCGCATGACGCGCAACGACCTGCAGGTCAATCTCAAACCGATCACTGTGGGCGAGCTGATGGACATCGTGCGCTCCAAGATCGCCTCGCAGATCGAGCGGGCGGGATTTGCGCTCAAACTCGATTGCCCCGCCGATAGCGAAGCAGCGGTGCTGGAGGTCGATCAGGACTACTTCACCCAGATCCTCATCAACCTCGTGGACAACGCCATCAAGTTCTCCGCCAAAGGGGAGCGGCGCGCCATCGACATCGCCTGTCGCAAGCAACAGGACAACACCGTCGTCTTCACGGTGCGCGACTACGGACCGGGAATTTCAAAAGATCAGATGAAAAAGATCTTTCGACTTTTCTACCGGTCCGAGAACGAACTGACACGCGAGACCGTGGGAACGGGTATCGGCCTGGCGCTGGTGAATCAGTTGGCGGCGGCGATGAAGGGGAAGGTGGATGTGGTTAACGTGGGGCCTGGCGCGGAGTTTCGGGTAGGATTTCCGGCGCAGAGTGTTCAGCGATAAATCCGGACAATGCGGTAGTTCAAAACCGAAAACTCTCGCGAAGGCGCAGAGAGCGCCAGGAAGACCTTCAGATCCAATGGAAGGCTCCAAAAAGAGACTCGGTAAACTGTTTTTGAGTTCAAAACTTTGCGATCCTTGCGTCTCTGCGAGAGATCAATTGTTTTTCTCCGTTTTTCTTCCCCACCCTTTCAGCGCAGGTGATTTTGAGTAAAGATGGGCTGTATAGTCAGCACCAACACCATGGCAGGTAAACCTCACGAGGCAACGCACTATGGATCACCCTCCCCAAGCACCCAGCCGTATCGTCTTTGTTCTTGCTGCGCTAATAGTTGCGGCGGGGCTGGGCGGCTGCAGTCAGGAATCGAGCAGCACGGCGCCAGCGAGCAAACAGGGCAAAACCACGTCCGCGCAGACCGCCCCGCCCACCGTCAAACGTGATCTGAAAAGTTTCGATGTGTGCGCACGCGTACCGGCGGCCGCCGTCGCAGGAATCCTGGCCTCAACCCCGGAGCGGATTACCGGGGAGGCGACCATGACGGCCTACGCGAGCGATTGCACGTACACCATCCGGCGTGACGAGGGTGCGAAGGATTACGCGATGGTCTGGCTATACGCACCGGAGATGTGGGATCCCTCGGCGGCCGGCAAGATTGAGAAGATCGGGGGCCTGGGCGACGCTGCCTATCTGGAGAAGGAGGGCTCGGGCAGCTTCAAGACCGTCATGGTTCTGGTCAAAGGTAACTTCGTGCTTGATGCGCGCGCCGATACACCAGAGCAGGCGCGCGAATTGGCGAAGCTTGCGCTGAAGAGACTCACCAGCGAAGGCGGCTAGAACCTATCTCAGAATCCCCCGGATGCTGTGTTGTACCCCAGAGACGCACTGGGTAGGCCCGAAGGCGCAGCATTGATGCGGGGTCGACGCCGCACCTTTCCGTAAAGTAAGACGGATTGCCCGCTGCGACCCTTGTTCGAAAACTACCTGTAACGCCAACGACTCGGGAGGTCAGGGGCAGCACCCCCTCTCCCTCGGCGACCTCAAACAAGAAAGAGAAGAGGAATGATGCGATACCCGTTCCTGGCCGCGTGCTCGCTCCTTGCACTGACCGCCATTTCCAGCACGGCGGCCGCCGGCCCCATCGAATGCAATCGGCAGACCCAAGCCTCGGCGGAGGACAAGAAACGGGCTGGGACGCTGATTGCGGCGATGTCCAAGGCGACAAGGCAGTTCAAATCACTCGATGAAGACCAGAAAACGCTGCTGTATGCGCAGGGTATCGAAGCCTGGCGGCTACTCGGTAAGGAGGGCCTGCGCGACCATATGGAGATCTCCGCATTCGCCGGTATGGGCTTGCGTACCGGTCCCAAGGGGCTGGAGAAGAACGTGGTACTGGGCAAGCAGCTGACCGATCACGCCAGGCAGATCGCTGATTTCGTCCTGAAACGCTACCAAAACAGAAACAACAAAACAGGCCCCAAACTAACACCGCCTGCGGTACCGGCTCACCTGCCCGCTGCCCCGCCGGAGCAGGCCGCGCAGTGGGCGCGGCGTATCGGCGGATTCACTCTCACCAAGGCTGACGCCCAGGAGGAGGCCACGACCCGCTACTGCAACCTATTGGCTAAGTCCAGAAGTGGGGAGTCCGTCGGCGAGGAGGCTTCGTGGGCAATCGCCTTCGAGAAGAAGGAGACGAACTATACGGGTAACGACACGCCTCCGCTCTGGCGCGCAGCGCTCATGGACGGCAAGGCAGCCCAGCTCAGGAAGGAGGCGGCTCGCAAAGAACGGGCGCGCCAGGAAGCCGCGGACAAAGAGCGGAGGGCACGCCAGGCGGCCGAGGACAGCGAGAAACGGGCCCGCCAGGCCAAGCAGGAGGAACAGCGCCGCAAGTACGCGGCGCAACTCGCCGAGCAAGCGAAGAAAGATCGGGTTCTGTCCCAGAGCGAGACAAACGTGCTCTGCGACTTCTACGGCGATCTCTGTCAGAGACAACTCCAGGTTCAGCGCTATCAGAGTTGTTTTTTTGAAGCCTCGGAGCGCGCGTCATCCTACTACTCCGGCGCGGTGCGTTCAGGCCAACGCCCGACCGACGGAACCTGGTCCGGAACCTATCGACAGATCGAGGCCGACTATCAACGGCAGTGCCAGGCGCTCAAGCCGCCTGGTTATCGTGGTCGATAAGGGGCGATAGCGTAAGAACTCGCGAACCGAGATAGGAGAAGGGTTTTGACCCTTCATTTTCCTCTTCAATAACACGGCTTTTTTCTCTTTGCTGAATACTGAATTGTGTCTCGATATCTTCTACTCATCATTATCTTTACTCATCTATCCGGGTGCACATACCAAGCGGATCTCACAGGCGAATGGGGTTGGTCGGCTTCGGGTGGATGCAGCCCAGATGCACTACGTTTGCTGGTAACAGCGGATACCGTCACATGGACGAGTCGCACTGACAAAAATGGAAAAGGCAGCGTTGCCAGTACCCGGTATTCCATGGAAAACAGTTCTCTGGGCAGATTCAAAAGCGCCACATTGGAATACAACGTTGGCAGATTCAGAGTTGCTGACCATTTCGAGATCAAATGGCGATTCGGTAACCCCACTTATCGACTGGTGTCTCGTTTTTCAAATAACAAGAAAGTACGTGATCAGGCTATCCCGCATCTGAACGAAACACTTGTCGCGTGCAAGTAGATGTTTCTATTTTTCCGCAGTACTTAAAACCGGGAACAAAGCGACTGCCATTGTTCTCAATCTGCAACTACTGAAGCTCCGAGTACTTCTCCTTGCAGTACGCGTACGCGTCGGTATCTGTCACGCCCGCTCGGCGCATCTGCTGACGAACACAGGAGTCCAGCACGCGCTGTCGTGCGGCCGGCAATACGGGCCGGGGCGCTCCGTTCCCGCCGCCCGTTGTCTGTGAACCATTGCTTTGGGACCCGCCCTGCTCCGAGGGCGTCGAGTCGGGGCAATCAAGGCTCCGCGAAGTGCAGTCGCTTCGCAGCGAATCCTCCTTCGGCATCTGTCGATACGCAGTGCTTCGATCCAACGTATCGCGGGTCCGCTGACGCGCGTTGTCCGATGAGTCTCTCTTTTGCTCCCCTTGCGCTTCCAGCGCAACGCCGCACGATAGCAAAGCCAGCACCAGTAGTGTCACGGTCTTGTTCATCGTTATAGCTCCGTACTGTTAAGTCCTAAGCCTGGACTCCATAGCGGGGTGCAAGCGAGCGAGGACGAAACGCTCGCTCCAATCAGTTTCCCGCTTCCCTCAACTCCGCCCACCCAGCCCGTACACACCTACTGGCTGCTGGGTGCCGCCACTTTCGATCAGGTAGAAATCTACGCCTGGCCAATGGTGGTTGTCCATTAGATCGACGGGGTAGCGCCTTCCCCTCCTTTGGAACGAACGAAAAGCCCAGGGACCGTCCCGAAGTCGTGCCCAGGACCTCGCTGTACTTCTATCTCAGGTGGAGGGATCAGGCCCCTTCAACCCCGCAATACAGGAAACTGAGTCTTTTCCCGATTGTTACTATACTGGGAAGAGGCGCTACGGGATTCGTTACAAGGTTAGGAGAATATGGCTCACGGACCGGACAAATCTAGACAGCAAGGATTCATCAGTCTCACTCGCGACAAGGCGCTTATGGTTGCGCTGCTGCTGGGCTTGGTCATGACTGATACGGGTGCTGCCCTGGCAGCGGACGACGCGGGAACAGCTGCGCTCCAGCAGGTCGAAAGCATCATGATACTGCCCGTAGTTTATCCTGAAGGGCAGACCGATGAGGACCGGGAAGAACGCTTCGATAACCTCTACGGAAAGCTCGACGAATACATCTACAAGGCTTTACTTCGGAAGCTGGCGCTCAAGGGATACGTCCTCGACCGGCCCCGAAGTTGGTCCGTACCGCCCGGATGGAATGTCGAGACGCTCAAGGACATGACACCCGATCAATTGGCGGCACTCGCACCTGCGCGGGCTGAACATGTCGCCTTCTTGTTCATCGAGAGCATCGATTCGACAAACAATGTGGTTCAGACATCCGCGAACGCTGCAGTTTCGGCAATGATAATCGACCGAGAAACCGGTACGGTAGCGTGGCGTAGACGTGTCGAGGAAGAGTTTTCTGAGCACATCCTGCAAATTTTCAGCCCCATCGGCATGCTGCTGACGCCTGACAAACATGTGGCCATCGAGAATGCCTTCAGCACGCTGTTTGAAGACCTCCCAGAAAGAGCTTACTGATGATTGTACGACGTATCGACCAGGGAGCAGTTATGGATAGAGAACAGCTACGTGGCAGAACAACCCTGACGATCCTTATGCTTACGCTGCTGTTGATTGGATGCAGTATCAAGACTGCGGGATTGATTCCGGATCAGCCGATTAGGGCTACACGACAGATCAGCAAATTCGTCAAAGTCATGCCCGTCGAAGGCGGACGCGCCTCATCGTTCGGTCGCGAAGCCTATATTACCAACGAGCAGTACTTCGAAGCGCTGAGCAAAACGCTGGCCGATGCACAGGTGTTTGCCGGTATTGTGGCGTCGGACGCGGATCTGAATCTGCACAGCGAAATCATCACTGTCACGACCGAAGGCGGTATCAGCCCCACATATGCCATTGTTGTTCAATACTGGCTGGTGGACCCCGCCACGGGCCAAGAGGTATGGCGCAAAGGCATCAACACCCGCCATCACGTCGAGTGGAACGAGGCTTTTGCCGGTGCCACGCGCATCATCATGGCCGTCGAAGGCGCAACGCAAAAGAATCTGTTGCGACTGGTCCAGGAATTGTCTGATTCTCCGCTGCAGTGACCTGCTCAGTCGAGTCGGCGCCCAGCCTGATCAACAGGCAGCGAGTTCCGTTTCGCTGTCTCGGCTACATCCTGTTTCGGACCTGTTCGACTACGTGCCTGATCGCCTCAATGACCGTATCCGGCTTGTCCTTCTGTATAAAATGACCGCTGCCTTTCACGATTGTATGAGTTGCGCGCGAAGACATTGCAGCCAAATCGCGCTGGAAAGTGAGCCATTTTTCACGCATTTCCTGCGTTTCGACAAAGGACGATTTACCGGCTGTAAGCACTACTAAAGGGACATCCGGAAAAAGACCCACCTCTTTGAATTCGTTGTGCATATTTTTTAGAATTCGCGATTCGTAACTGGTCCGTCCGGTCGAGGTAGATACTACAAACAGCGCGTGTATCAACGGTTTTTCACTCTTGAAATACTCGAACTGTGCTGGGTGAGAGGAGTCGATCAGGACCGCACCCGCCACCTCTTGCGGATATACCCGCGCGTAATAGTTGACGTATAAACCACCCGCTGAATGCCCGACCAGAACATAGGGCGGCTTGAGACCGGTACTCAAAAGATTCTGACGAAGTTGATCCGCCAGGTCGCGCAACGATTCTGGAGTTTTCCCGACGCTACTGCGACCATAACCCGGACGGTTATAGGCAAACACACGCGTAACGCGAGCCACATCTTCGTACACCGCATCCCATGTGGACATGGTTGGACCGAGGCCCGTCTCCAGAACCACGGTGGGGTTCCCTTCCCCCTTGATAACGTAGGCGATCTCCCTGTTCTGTATCTTGCTGATCTTTTCACCGGGCAGGCTTGCGCAGCCCATAGAAAGAACGAGCGGGAGCAGAAGGAGCTTGTTCATTCCTGTTGGTTTTTTGGCATTACGGGTATCCGTAGCGTATGGAATCCAACGCTTTTTGTGTAATGCAAAAAAGGGGTGGGGCTTGCATTGCCACATGGAAAACTCAGCAGAATCGATTTTAACAACCCGTTCCTGGACGGCTCGTAACAGAAACCCTTACCCGATCAGTTTCACACCACCTGCGCCTACTACAAGCTATTGCGCGGAGGGGTGCTGTTCCTATTTTTCTGCATAGGGATCATCTGTTGGCGTACTTGACATCACCACACTGTGCTGCGGGCGCTCATTCACGTACAACTGAAACACATCGGGCCGGGCATAGTGGCCCACCACATCAAAATCATATTTTCCCCCGGCGATCTCACCCATCTCCAGATCTGCGACCAGGATGCCCTCGCCCTCGAAGTTCGGCCCCGCCAGCACTTGTCCCATAGGAGAGATAATGGCGCTGCCGCCGCGCATAATGACGGTGTCCGGGGCGTCACCCTGGGTGGTGGCGTAATCGTCCGGGCAGTCCTTGCGCTGCAGGTACTGACAGGCGGAGAGCACAAAACAGCGCCCTTCCATGGCCACCATCTGCATGGCGGGTAGCCATGTATCGCGACTGTCCGCCGTGGGTGCGCAGTAGAGCTGGATGCCCTTGCTGTACATGGCGGTGCGCAGCAGCGGCATGAAGTTCTCCCAGCAGATAACGGCGCCGAGCTTGCCCAGTTCGGTATCGAACACCGGCAGTGTGGAGCCGTCGCCGAAACCCCAGATGAGACGCTCCATCGCCGTGGGCATCAGCTTGCGGTGTTTGCCGAGATAGCGGCCATCGGGGGCGAAGAACAGGATGGTGCAGTAGAGCGTGCCGATATCACGTTCGATCACCCCGGCCACCAGGTGGACGCCGGCCTCTTTCGCCGTGGCACCGATGCGCTCCACATGGGGCCCAGGCACGTCGATGGCACTTTCGAAGTATCGACGAAAATCGAGACGACCTTCCGGCTGACGACTGCCGACTCGCGCGCCGAAATCCAGCCCCTTGGGGTAGGCTGAGATGAACGCTTCGGGAAAGACCACCAGTTGCGCACCTTTCGCGGCGGCCTCCCGGGTAAGCTCCCGCAGCTTGTCGATGCTTTTGTCGGGATCGAAAACCACCGAGCTGGCCTGCACGACAGCGGCACGAACGGTTTTTTCCATGCTCTTTTCTCCTGTCGGTATTGTGGCCCGCCGATGGCGTGGACGGCAGACTCAACGTTGCGTCGTTGATTACCGCAAAAACGAAACAGATCCATCTGCAAGCTCCCGGTTTCTTTGTCCCGTCTTCGCCGACAATGGGAATGCGCTTGTTGCTTTTGTAGAACCTAGCTCCCTGCAGCCTCACCTTGTTTCCGGTAAAACCTTATTCCCATACCCTGGAAGAATCAATGCTTGTGAGCGCCTCGTCCAGCGCTTTGGCCAACGAGTGGCGCGGCAACTACTGGGACCGGTACGAAGGGTTTGGTGCGGACGGTGATGGTTACGGCGACACGCCCTATGCGGTACAGATCTACTCTGATCGACTATGGATGGATCGCCCGACGACGCGCTTCTATCTGGCTCACCGGTGCTGGAGATGATGGACTTTGTGGAACGGCTGGCGCCTTTTTCTGATCCGGCGCTGATCCTCACCGATACCAGGCCGCGGATTCGCTGACATGAGAATTTCAAAATTCATCTGTCTCTCGCTAAGACGCGGAGAGAGGAGGTTTTGCAGAGCTTGAATCATGCGCAGCCAACATTGACTACAATCGTCTGGTCTTTCTCTGCGGTCTGTTCAATCTCCAATGCTCGATACACTCGTTCTGATCAAGGTCGCTGCGACGGTTTTCATCGTAGTGGGGTTGTCGTTGGTGGCCGAACACCTCAAACCGCGCGTGGCGGGCGTACTGTCGGGCTTCCCGTTGGGGGTGGGTATCTCCCTGTTTTTTTACGGTTACGAGATCTCGCCCGAGTTCGCCGCCGACAGTGCGGTCTACACGCTGGTGGGTCTGGTTGCGATTCAGGGTTTCAATCTTTTTTACTACCTCACCTCTTCCAAAGTCCGCCGGTTCGCGGTTCCGCTCTCCGCTGCAGGCGGATTGGCCGGGTTTTTTCTCGTCTCCTGGCTGCTGCACTTCATCAGCGTGGGATTGCTCGGAGGATTGCTGATCGCGCTGGTCTCGATGGCGTTTTTCATCTACCTGTTCAATCACATCGATAACCACGAGATCAAAGCGCGGGTGCAGCTGAGTCACCAGGTGCTGCTGGCCCGTGCGCTGGTGGCCGCCGCGGTCATCGTGGTGGTGACCGGTGCCGCGGAGTGGTTAGGAACTTTGTGGGCCGGGCTGTTCGCGGCTTTCCCCTTCACATTGCTGCCCTTGCTGGCGATCGTCCACTACACCTACGAACGGAAACACGCACACACGATCCTGAAAAACTTTTCCCAGGGATTGGGAGCGATCATCTGTTACATACCGACAGTATGGTTCTGCTATCCGCGTTTCGGGGTCGGGTGGGGCACGGTGATCGCCCTGTCGGTGGCGGCCGGCTATCTGGTGATCTATGGATTCTATGTGACGCGGCGGGACGCAGCGCGCGGTCGCACTTGAAGGTTGATGTCCGGGGCGATCGGCTTAGGGAACCCCTGGTCAAGTCATGCCCAGTGATTCTTGAACACACTATCTATTCTTCAGACCTGGCGGTAGATTCAGCTTCCGACAGTTGAGTTCGTCTGGAACCAGTTCATCACCTTTTCCGCCAGCTCGCGTTTGGTCAGTCGCTCGCAGGCGATGACCACATCCGCGGCTTCACGATACCAGGGGTCTCTGCGTTCCATGATCTCTTTGAACGAGGCGGTTTCCGACAAGGCGGGCCGGTTGCTGTCACCCTTGATCTTCTTCAGCAGATAGTGAATATCGCGCTGCAGATAGACCACCAGGCCATGGGCTTTAAGCGCCCGCACCTTGCGCTTGCTGAACACCTCGTTGCCCTCTTGGTCGAGGTCGACCACCACGCCACCGCCGCAATCGACAAGCACACCTCGCCGAAAGGCCCCCACCTTGCGCACCACCTCATACTCAAGGTCGCGGAAATGTTTCCATCCATGCAGGTCGACCAGTTCGGGAATGGTCAGTCCGCCGGACTCGTAACGGATCAGTGCATCCAGTTCCAGGAGGGTGAAGTTTTTATTGTGGTTGCGGATACGCCGCGCAATGGAGCTCTTGCCGCAGCCGCGTCCGCCGATGAGCACAAGATTCTTTTCAGGTTCCAACCGCACAGCCGGTCTCTCTTTCGCAAACAATACCCCAGTGGTGAAACCTATCTTAAAACAGTGCGGCGCGCATCATCACAAGCCAGAGTCCCGGCCTGCACTGACAACAACTCACACCTCGGCGGAGAAGGCGGGACCTGTGACAGGGGAACACCCATCTCGTACAGGCAACCGTGGAGGCCGTAGGCAGGAGGCTGTAAACACCTAGAAAACCAGCTAATCTTGTCCCAAAAGGCGCGGCAGGCCACGCCCGGGAGCAGAGGCGGCATAACAACAATATGGACCTCACTCAGGCTTACCCCATTCCCCTCTGGCTGCTGTTGCTCATGGTGGCGGCAACGCTATGGGCGCTGCTGACGCGCCTGCTGATACCCAGCGTACGCTGGTTTCTGCGCCGGCGCGTCAATCGCGTCCTGGACGAAATCAGCAAGGTTCTGGACATCGGCATCCGCCCCTTTCAGCTCACCAAGCGCCAGGTGCTGATCGACCGGCTGGTCTACGACACCAAGGTCATCGAGGCAGTCAACCAACACGCCGCCGAGCACAACATGCCGCGCGACGTGGTACAGGCCAAGGTACTGGAGTACGCCCGCGAGATCGTGCCTGCTTTCAATGCCTATATCTATTTTCGCGTCGGCTATTGGGCGGCCAAGGGGTTTGCCCGCCTGCTCTACCGGGTTCGCGTCGGCTTTATCGAGGACGATTGTCTGAAGGCCATCGACCCCGAGGCAACGGTCGTGTTCGTGATGAACCATCGCAGCAACATGGACTATGTACTGGTGTCGTTTCTGGTGGCAGAACGGACTGCGCTCTCCTACGCGGTGGGCGAATGGGCACGCGTCTGGTTGCTGCAATCGCTGGTGCGATCGATGGGCGCGTTCTTCGTCCGCCGCAACTCAGGCAGTGCGCTCTATCGCCGTGTTCTGGAACGCTACATCGCCATGGCTACCCAGGAGGGCGTTTGTCAGGCGGTTTTTCCGGAGGGCGGTCTGAGCCGTGACGGCGCACTGCGCGAACCCCGTCTGGGCATCCTCGACTATATGATGCGCAACTATGATCCGGAGCATGACCGGGAGATCGTTTTTGTGCCCGTCGGACTCAACTACGACCGAACGTTCGAAGACCGGACCTTGCTGCGCGCAATGGAGGAGAATGCCGAGAGACGCAGCAAAATTTTCGTTGTTAAAACCACACTGCGTTTTATCGGCCACAATCTCAGCCTCATGCTGCGCAGCCGCTGGAACCGTCTTGGTTTCGCTCAGGTCAATTTTGGCTATCCGGTATCGGCGCGCGCGTTCTGCGCAGAGAACGCCATCAACTTCCGGCATCTGAGCACCGATGAGCGCTTCACTTACGTACAGCGGCTGGCGGAAAATCTGATGAGTGCCATTGCCGAGGTGATTCCCGTACTGCCCACCGCGGTGATTGCGCAGGTTCTCATTCAGCACTCCGATACACCCATGCCGGGTACCGGGATTGTGCATCAGGCAATGGAGAACATTGCCGCACTGGAGCAGCAGGGCGTTCTGGTCACACTGCCGCGCCTGACCCGGGCCCACAATCTCAAAACGGCGCTCGATATGCTGGCATTGCGTCATATCATCGAGCAGGAGGATGACACCTATACCGTCCCGAAGGAGTCGCTGCTCATTCTGCACTACTACGCCAATACCCTCGCACATCGCAAGACGGCATCGCCCTGATACCTTATCCCCTTGCTTGACACCGATGGTCTACTCTCAACCTAACCGGGAGTTACCATCGGAGGTACGGGCCGTGGAAATTCTGCATCGAGACGATCTGCCACTCGGAGGTTTCGCGGGCGTGCGCGAGTACCGCCTGGTCACAGAGTCGCGGCTGTTTGGCGAACATGGCGCGCCTGGCGCCTGGAACGGATTGGGCCGATTCGTCTATCTTGCCGACGCGCGCTTCGTTCCCCGGGGTGAGACCAGAATGCACAGTCACCGTGAGGTGGACGTGATTTCGGTGATTCTCTCGGGTCGTATCGCGCACCAGGGCTCGCTGGAGCATGGGCAGGAGCTGGGCGTCGGCGACGTGCAGGTGCAACGCGCCGGCGGAGAAGGCTTCGAGCACAATGAGATCAATCCCGATGACACCGAGAACCGTATGCTCCAGTTATGGGTACTGCCCGAACTGCGCGGCGAACCAGCCGGTTATCGCCACTACCCCGTACCGCAGGGCAAAATGGTGCGCGTCTACGGCGGCAAAGCGGATCAGGTGGAAACATTGCCGGCCGGTACCCTGATCGATGTGGGATGGCTGGATTCCGAGCAAACTGCTACGAGCCGCGGCCCGACGCTCGCGTACCTGGCGAGCGGTAGCGGCAGTGCCAACGGACGCGAGGTGATCGAAGGCAACCTGATGCGGAGTGACGGTCTGCATTTCGAGGCGGATGAACCCAGCGCGATCGTGCTGGTGCATTTGTCCGACAATGCACGATAAAAACACGGGTCTCGCGCGAGGACGCAAAGAGCACGAAAGTACCCGTTTCAGCAGCAAGAGATCCCGCCGCTGGGCGGTTCACAGCGTGATTACGCGTCAACCCGCTTTCAGAGGCTCGTCACTGACCACCATGCCGGACTCATCGGCGTAGAGCCATTGCCCGGGTTTGAACTCCACACTCGCAAAACGCACCAATGCGTTGGCATCGCCCAGACCGCGCTTCTCCGTCTTGACCGGGATGCTGTTGAGGGCACGAATTCCGAGGTCCAGTGTATTCAACGCCTCGACATCGCGCACGCAGCCATTGATTACTATGCCTTCCCAACCGTTCTTCACCAGTTCAGCGGCGATCATGTCGCCAAGCAAAGCGCGACGCAACGACCCGCCGCCGTCGACCACCAACACCTTACCCGTGCCATCCTGCGCGGCAAACTCCCTGACCAGGGAGTTGTCGTCGAAGCATTTTACGGTTGCGATCTGCCCGGCAAACTGGTGTTTGCCGCCGTAGATGCGAAACAACGGCTCCAGCACTCTGACCTGATCGGGGTAGGCATCACAAAGATCGGGGGTTGATACGGTCATGGTGTTCCTCTTGGCTGTCGGGTCAACACGGTAGGGGGCGCCGGCGGGCGGGATCAACGATCCAGGGCATCGAACCTTTGCTGCAGCGTTTCCAATGCGGCATGCAGCGCGGCGACCTCCGCTTCCAGGGTTGCGATCCGCTCACTCTCTCCGGGATTCGGTTCCCCCGGCACTGATGCCAATGACGGCAATACGGCGTCGTCTACCTCACCCCCAAAGAGATGTGCGTAGCGCGATTCACGTTTGCCGGGTTCGCGCTGCAGCTTGATCACCAGCGGACCGCCCTCGCGCGTGCGCAACGCTTCCAGGGCCTGCTCAACCTCGTGCACATCTTTGAAGGCGCTCATGCGCCCGGCACGTGCCCGCAGTTCTCCCGGCGTCTGAGGGCCGCGCAGGAACAGTTCGCAGAGAATGGCGATCTCGTGCCTGGTGAACTTAAGGTCACTGAACTCGGTGTTGCAGAAGCGGTGCTGGTATTTCGACACCCGGCTGCCAAATCCGGATTTCTCCAGGACCAGGTGTTTTTTGCGCAACCCGTCCAGCACCTCTTGAACCGTGGCTTCGTCCAGGCTCAAAACCGGATCGCGGTTGCTCTTCTGATTGCAGGCATTGACCAAAGCATTGAGGGACAACGGGTACTGATCGGGGGTGGTGATCTCTTTCTCGATCAGGCAGCCGATGATACGCAGTTCGAGGGTATTGAGTTCGAGGGCCACAAGGGTCGCTTTCCTATCCGCTACGGGGTCTTCTACAGTTTACCGGGGAATGCGGCATCATCAATCCGCCGACGCTGTTCCGTGGCGAATTACCGCAGTCGACATCCTGTCGGCCAGACAAGAACCCGACTCGCAATCCCCCGCGTGTCGCGTTGTATCCCATCGGAGGAAGCCGCGCTACCGCCGATCTTTGTCCCTCTTGCTCATCCGGTCGAACTCCTTGTGGAGGTGGAACTCCCCGGAGGAGACATGGGCCTCCATATCGCCGGCGCGTCGCTCCAGATCATCGAACTGACGACGAAGATCGGTGAAACTGAAATCCTCCCCGTCGTCCTCGGGCTGAGCACCACCCGCATAAGCGTGTCGGGTCGAGGGTTTATCGCCAAACCGGGACCAGACGCGCCGCGACTTCTCCGCCAATCGCTCCATCTTGCTTTCCAGCTTGCCCGGGTGATCGACCCAGTACAACGCGATCAGAAAGATGACGATGGTCAGCGGCACGTTGATGATGAGACCGACGATGAATCCGGCCAGCACAAGCTTGCGCGGTACCCCGAACTTTGCCGCCAACCCCCGGGTAACACGGCGCACCACACCCGGATGTTCGTGTCGGTCGCGGGAGTGGTCTCTTTTTGAATTTCTACAACTGTGGCTCATCGGTTTCTCCATCCGGGCGATTCTTCATCAAGGATCTTCTCCAGCGAAGCGATGCGTTGTCCCAGTTTCTCGGCTGTATCACGCATCCGCACCAACTCTTTCCTGTCGATGGCGATACGCCCGTCGCTCAGATCACCCTGCTTCATCTGCTTCCACTTGGTGAGGTAGTGAAAGGAGATCCACAGCGGCAGCACGAGGGCGAGAAAGATGATGGCGGGTACGGAGAGGTACCACATAAAGTGCGTGTCGATCATGAGTCCTCTTCATCCTGAGTGAACGGCCGTTTTCTCACAGTGCGCGACCGGGCGACTATTCGCTGCGGCTACGATTGAGGCGTGCCTTCATCCGCTCAAGCTCGCGTTCGACGCCGGCCTCGACCTTGAGTTCGGCGAACTCGTCTTCCAGTGATTTCGTCTTACCCAGATCATAGGACTCGGCATCCGCCTCCAATTCATGGATACGCCGTTCCAGCACATCGTAACGCGCCAAAGCATCGTCCACTCGACCATCGTTGAGGGTTCGACGCATCTTAACGCGCTTCTCGGCGCTGTTCATGCGGATCTCGAACGACTTCTTCTTCGCTTTGGCTTCGTTGAGCTTGGTCTGCAGACTGGAAAGATCTTCGTTGTAACGGGTCAGGCTCTCTTCGATCAGCACGAGTTCCTCACGAAGTGCAGCGACCTGCTCGCCCAGTTTCGCCTTGGCACCCAGCGCGCCCTTGGCGAGATCTTCGCGATTCTTGGAGAGCGCGAACTCCGCTTTCTCCTCCCACTCCTGTTGGCCGGCTTCCAGTTTCTCGAGCTTGCGCGACAGCTCTTTCTTGTCGGCGATCGCCTTGACGGCCGCCGAGCGCACCTCCACCAGAGTGTCCTCCATCTCCTGGATCATCAGACGCACCATCTTCTGCGGATCTTCGGCACGGTCGAGCAAAGCGTTGATGTTGGAGTTCATGATGTCCGATAAGCGGGAAAAGATACCCATTGCGTAATCTCCATGGTCAGAACTGATTGTCTACCCAGGGTAGAGCAGGTAGCGTGCCAACTACTTAGCCACCAAAAATCAATGACTTGGAAGATAGCAGTGCTTTGTCAATGGCGTAAATAACCATGAAATGGCGTTATGCGCTAGCGAAATACGCTATCATAACGGCGTGGAATCCCTCCCTAATCTCATCGGCGAAGACCCGGCCTTTCTCGACGTGGTCGAGCGCGTATCGCAGCTCGCCCCCATCGACAAGTCGTGCCTGGTGGTGGGGGAGCGCGGCACCGGCAAAGAGCTGATCACCAGCCGCCTGCACTACCTGTCGCGCCGCTGGGACGGGCCGCTGCTCAAGATCAACTGTGCCACCCTGACCGAATCGCTGCTGGAATCGGAGCTCTTCGGTCACGAGGCGGGCGCCTTCACCGGAGCACAGCGGCGCCATATCGGGCGATTCGAGCGTGCCCATGGCGGCACCCTCGTGCTGGATGAAATCGCCAACGCCTCGCTGGCGGTTCAGGAGAAGGTGCTGCGGGTTATCGAGTACGGTGAGCTGGAACGGGTGGGCGGCGGCGAGACATTGCGGGTGGATGTGCGGGTCATCGGCGCGGCCAACGTCGATCTGCCACGCATGGCCGCGGAGGGCGGTTTCCGCGCCGACCTGCTGGATCGTCTCGCCTTCGATGTGATTACGCTCCCGCCACTGCGCGCCCGCCCCGCCGATATCCTGCCGTTGGCCAATCATTTCGCACTGGAGATCACCCGCACCCTGGATCGCGAACTCTTTCCGGGATTCGAGCCTGCCGCACTGCACGCCCTGTGCGGCTACTCATGGCCTGGAAACGTCCGCGAACTGCGCAACGTCATCGAACGGGCGGTCTGTCTGCATCGCAACGATAGCGAACTCATCAGCGAAATCGTTTTCGATCCCTTCGCCAGCCCCTGGCGTCCCGGTGCGAGCGCGGCCGCACCGGTGCAATCCACAACCCCTGCCGAAAACCAGGATTTCGCGGCTGCTGTCGCGCACTACGAGCAGGGTTTGGTGGAGAGCGCCCTGCACAGGTCCCGTTACAACCAGACGTTGGCCGCCGAGGCATTGGGACTCAGCTATCACCAACTCCGGCGTCTGATCAAAAAGCACGCGATCGAGGTGCGGGCACCGGCGTGACTCTGGCGCCCGTTTTGTTAGCGCAGATCGCCAGAGGCTGACAGGTGGTGAGAATCGCAGACTTTCGCGAAAGCACAAAGCGGCCCTGATTCTGATCCAGCATTAGTGCGGCAACGTTCGCAGCAGTACGTCGAGTCCGTCCACCACTTCGCACCAATCGGAGTCCTCTGCGACCGCCTCGTGCAGGAACTCGGCCTGAGCGCTGGTCCAGAATCCGGCCTGTTCGATGCGCAACTGCGGTGTCAGAGTCTGCTGATGATGGCGAATGAAGCTTTCGATCTCGGCCTCACTGCTGGGCAGTCCAAGCTGGGCGAACAGCGTGGCAAGGTTGTGCGGCGAGGTATCCATGGTCCGGTTCCTCCGTACGATCTCCCCCACGGTATCGAAAAGTATAGACCGTGAGGAGAGGGCGCCACGCCCGGCATTCCACTACCAGGCAGCGGTCACCGACTCGTAGTTCTCGGGCAGGAACCGCGGCGTGCATAGCGCCAGGAACACCAGATCGATGTCCCCGGTGTTGGTGATGCGCTGGCGCATCATGGGCGGGATCAGCACCACGTCACCCGGGCTCACATTCCGCGGGCTGTCCTCGCCCACCTCCACACTGCCGGTACCTTCGAGTATCAGGTAGCGTTCGGCGGTGTCACGCAAGCGATGCCATCGTGTGGCGACACCCGGGATCACCCGTGCGCGCGCAATGGAAAGCTGGGGATCCTCCGCGCTGTTGGCGAGTTCCAGAATAAAGCAGCCCTCTTCGATGAAGTACTCGTCCTCCTCGCGCCATTGACCGATGGATACGCTCATGGGCTCTCCTCTGTGCTTCCCGCCGGGGACGACCCGGTCTGATAATCGCGGCCGAGCGGGTCGCGATCCTCGGCGATCAGCCTCTCCTTGGCCACTCTGGGCAGTGCCTTGATGGCTGCCTCGCGGCGACTGGCACTGCTGCGATCATGGCCGCTCTCCAGATAGGCGAGCTCCAGCGGCTCCCGGCCACGACAATATTTTGCGCCCCTCGAGTCACCGTGCTCGGCGATGCGGCGGTCAATGTCGGTTGTGATGCCGGTGTAGAGAGAACCGTCCGAGCAGCGCAGCATATAGACCAGCCAACCGCCCAGATCCGCGGGGTTCGCCGCGTTCATGAATCTCCCTTGAGCAGGTCCTTCAGTCCGGCGAACGGTTGCTGCGTGGCACCCACGGCGGATTTACCACCCGCCTTCCCAGTCGTGGCCTCGGCCTGCTCCAGGTACCGGGCATGCTCGTTGTCGTGGCAGTAGACGCACAGCAGCTCCCAGTTACTGCCGTCGGGCGGATTGTTGTCGTGATTGTGATCCCGATGGTGAACGGTCAGCTGCTGTACGTTCTCGCGCGTGAATTCACGTGCACAACGTCCACAGATCCACGGGTAGAGCTTGAGCGCCTGTTCGCGATAACCGCTCTCGCGCGACAAGCGATTGCGTTGCGCTTCGGCGATGATGCGGTCGGAGTTTGCCGGGTTCGGCGCTGATTTCCTGCGTGTCATGTCTATTGCCTGTAGTTGCACTGCCGATGGGAGACGGCGGAAGGAGCCTCAATAATATAACGAACGTGTCCAGCGTTGATCACGCAACCCCATTGTCAGCGGCGAGCGGGACGCGGGAAACCATTCCAATCCAGCGATCCGGGGAGGTCCCCGCAGCACGCCATCCCGCACGCGTGTGTTTCAGTTTCATTTCAGCACAATGGAATACTCTTTTCATCACGAGAGGATACAATCGCCCGGGCACAAATTCATCGCGGAGCATCAACCATCCATGTCCACCACCACCCTTGCACTCATCATCTTGGCGGCCATCCTGGCACAAGTTGCTGTGGTGGTCGTGCGGATACTCTATCGGGCTCGGCGTGATGCCGTCGCACCACTCCAGCCACCCCGGGCTGATTCGAGGGCGGGCGGCGCGGAGGTTGATACGACACCCGCGCCCAAGGGTCTTGGTTGGGAGGGGTACCGGGAATTCGTGGTTCAGCGCCGGGTCATCGAGGATGGCGCCCAATCGATCTGTTCGTTCTATTTGGTACCCAGTGATTCACAACCGCTCCCGGCCTATCGACCCGGCCAATACCTGACATTCAAACTACCTGTTCCCGATCCGGAGTCCGGTGAAATCAAAACCGTGGTGCGCTGTTACTCGCTGTCGGATCGCCCGCGTCCAGACTATTACCGAGTCTCCATCAAACGGATTCCGGCGCCGGCCGATCAACCCACCGCCCCTCCCGGTCTATCCTCCAACTACTTTCACGACCACGTACGGGAGGGCAGCCGTCTGCAGATCAGAGCGCCTGCCGGTCATTTCTATCTCACGGATTCGCCTTTACCCATCGTCCTGATCGGCGGGGGGATTGGCATCACTCCGATGCTGAGCATCGTCAACACACTGTTTGAGCAACGCGACCCGCGTGAGGTATGGCTCTTCTACGGCGTACGCGACGGCACCGAACCGGTGATGACAGATCATCTTCGGGCACTGGCTGCGGCGCACCCGAATTTTCACCTCCACCTCTGTTACAGCAACCCACAAGGGGAGGAAGAGGCGGGTATGGACTATCAGCACGCCGGATTCATCAACGTGGCGTTACTGCGTGCGACGCTCAAACTGGCGCGCTACCAATTCTACGTCTGCGGACCCAAGCCGATGATGGAGAGCCTGGTACCGGCCCTCGAGGAGTGGGGCGTGGATACCGGGGACATCCACTACGAATCCTTCGGCCCCGCGACGCTTGTCAGACCTGCAAAACCGGATTTAACGGCGCAAGTACAGGCTGGCCGTGCCGTCGCCGTGACTTTTCGCAGGACCGGAAAGACCTTGAACTGGGACGCGCATGCCGACTCTCTCTTGGAGTTTGCCGAGAGCAACGGCATCGCGGTGGAATCCGGTTGCCGCGCCGGCAGCTGCGGCTGCTGTCAGACCGAACTGGAAACCGGTGATGTGATATACAATCAGCAGCCCGACGCGGACATCGCGGCTGGCCATTGCCTGCTGTGTATTTCCAAACCCGACGGCGACATCACCCTGGCGGCATAGACATGCACCGATCCATCCTACGCAAAGAGGTCCTGCCCTTCCTGGTGATGTTCGGCAGCCTGATCGCCGCCACCATCATTGCCGATGCGCTGCTGCACCTCTTCGACCTGGTCTGGATCGGCCGCTATCTGGGCATCCCCGGCACGATCCTGATCCTGCTGTCATTCTTTTACTCCATGCGCAAACGCAAGCTGATCAGGTTCGGTCGACCCAAGACCCTGCTGACGCTGCACGAGGCGCTGACCTGGTTGGGAGCGCTGATGGTCATGGTTCACGCCGGGATCCATGTCTACGCCATCCTGCCCTGGCTGGCGCTGCTGGCCATGCTGGTCAACGTGGGGAGCGGCATGACCGGCAAGTACCTTCTGGATCGTTCACGGCGCCACCTCGCCGAAAAGAAAACGATGTATGAACAAGCGCTTTCCGGGGAAGCGCTGGAGCGGGAACTGTTCTGGGATTCGGTCACGGTGGACGC
Source organism: Pseudomonadota bacterium (assembly GCA_008501635.1). NCBI lineage: Bacteria > Pseudomonadati > Pseudomonadota > Pseudomonadota bacterium. The sequence continues at coordinate 91,994 of QQUJ01000017.1, read as the reverse complement.
GATGAAGAAGTGGCGTGCCGTGCACTTTCCCATCACACTGGCTTTCGGCGTGCTCGCGCTCACCCATATCTTCAGCATCTTCCTGTTCTGGCAGTGGCAATGAAGAACCGTACCGTCATGCTCGTCGTCGCGGCCAATCTGGCCGTACTGGTTTTGCTGGTGATCTTTATGCCGCAACCGATGATCATGCCCGGCAAACTCATCGACGCCCACGCGGATTTAAACAACGACTGTTTCGCCTGTCACACTCCGTTCATCGGCAGCACGCCCGACAATTGCATTGCATGCCACAAGGTCGAGGAGATCGGACTGAAGACCACTCAGGGGCGTTCCATCGCCGAGGAGACGAAAAACGTCGCCTTCCACCAACAGCTGATCGAGGACGACTGCGTCTCCTGTCACAGCGACCACCGCGGAGTGAAGGCCTTTCGTCCCATCAATATGTTCTCGCACCTGCTGCTTGAGGCGCAGCTCCAGAAACAGTGCGACAGTTGCCATGGCAATCCCGGCGATGCCCTGCACCAGAAGATCAAGGGCAACTGCGGAGAGTGCCATTCCCAGGAGGCCTGGACACCGGCGACATTCGATCACGAGCAGTACTTCCGCTTCGATCGGGATCACACCACCGAGTGTGCCACCTGTCATGTGAACGATGACTACAGCAGCTACACCTGTTACGGCTGCCATGAGCACTCCCGCTCCAAGATTCGCGAAGAGCATGTCGAAGAGGGTATCTTCAACTACGAGAACTGCGTGGAGTGTCACCGCAGCGGTGACGAGGATGAAGCCAAGCATCTGTGGCGATCAAAGCAGTCTAAATCGGGTGACTTTAAGCTGCGTGATTTCCGACGTGGGTCAGAGAAAGACAAACATCGAGAGCGCGACGATGACTAGAACCTATCTCAAAATCCCCCGCGAGCTGTGCCGGTCGCTCGTGGTTTCAGCGCAAGGCGCGGCGATGGTGGTTGGGTCACTCCCAATGAGTGAGCCGCAACACCGCGCTGGAGCCGCGAGCGGCCGGCCCTTCGGGTTGGCCCCAGAGGTGCGCTGGCGGTGTTCTCGACTTGCCAATAGCGCTGCTATTGGCTGCGCCTTCGGGCCTACCCAGCGCACCTCTGGGGCTCAACACAGCACGCGCGGGATTTTGAGATAGGTTCTAGAACAAGGAATTCAGTAAGCCGTCAGTTCACACCCACATAACGCCACTTGGTCGCTAAAAGCATCTGCACGAAGGCGATTGGCTCCTGATGCGCCGTCAGGTGCAAGTAGCATTTCACGGCAAATCGCGTCAGCGCCATTGCCATATAGACATCGCTGATGACATCGCCCGACTCCCACGGCCCCACATTGGCCGCAGAAATGATGCGTGAGCGGCGTGCTTCCGGGAGCACCGCAAGTTGTGTGGCGTGGGCAAGATACTCCTGCGCTGTCGTGGTGATCTGAGCGCTGTGGCTGTTGTGTTGCACCACAGCGTGCGTCACCTCGTGAGCGATCACGCTGCGGTAGAGTTCGAGATCAAGCGCCTCCTCGTAAAGGGTGGGCGCCGTCACGCTTTGTAGAATCGCGTCCAAAGACATGACCTGAATTCGATCGAAGCGGCTGTCGTATCGCCCATAGATCGGGTGGCCCGTGGACTCCAGGGGATACTCGACCACCCCGATGCGTATCGTCCGTACAGGGTACAATGCGTAGCGTTCGAGAAAATTCAGCGTCCGCACCGACGCCGTGCAGATTTCCCCGACAAGGCTCTCGTCGGGCGCTTCCACCTCGACCGGGAGCGCATCACATCGGAAGGATCCGGCGTGCGCTTGCGCCGCGATGAGCAGGCAAAGCAAACCCACCAGACCCGTGGCTCTTCCACGCCCCATAAAGCAGCCCTCGTCGAAAGCCCCTGCCTCATCTCACTATAAGCCGACTTTGCGGATCCGGCACATTCTCACGTAAACTCTTTGGCGCTCACCCGAATCTATCCACCTACTTAGCCCATGCCTATCAAGCACTCACACCTGACACCCACCGCGATGATCATTTTGATCGTGCTCTGCGCCAGTTGGGGGCTACAGCAAGTCGCGATCAAAATTGCGATACCGGGTGTTACCCCGATCCTGCAGGCCGGTCTGCGTTCCGTGGGGGCAGCGCTGTTGATCTGGGGCTGGATGCTGGTGCGCAGGATTCCTGTTCTGGAACGCGACGGGACCTTGTGGTGGGGTATCGGCGCGGGTTTGCTTTTTGCGTTGGAGTTTCAACTGATCTATTGGGGGCTTGAGTTCACCAATGCATCGCGTGCGGTTATCTTTCTCTACCTGACGCCCTTTATCGTCGCCTTGGGGGCACAGCTCTTTCTCCCCAGCGAACGATTGCGTTTCAAACAGATCCTGGGCATGGCCTGTGCGTTCGCCGGTATCGTTGTGGCTTTTGGAGAATCGATGAGTTTCCCCGATTCCCGAATGCTGATTGGCGATGCGATGCTGGTCGCTGCAGCAGTCCTCTGGGGTGCGACCACCGTACTCATCAAAGCCAGCCCACTGATCCACAGCCCACCCAGTAAAGTCCTGTTCTACCAACTGGGGGTCTCGGCCCTGTACCTGCCCCTGGCATCGCTGGCCATGGGGGAGGCCGGTGTGATCCAACTGACGCCCCTGATCATTGGCAGCCTTGTCTATCAGGCAGTGTGGGTGGCCTTTATTACCTACCTGCTGTGGTTCTGGCTGATCCGCCACTACCCCGCGGCCAGGCTGGCGTCATTTACCTTTCTTACGCCTCTGTTCGGTGTCGCGGCGGGGGGATGGCTGCTCGATGAACCCATAACCCGCGCCCTGCTGATCGCCCTGACGCTGGTTGCTTTAGGCATCTATTTGGTGAACCGGGCGGAAGCGGTGCCGCTTGAAGAGGTACCGCGGACGCCTGGCAAGGGAGCATGACCCGATCCGCCGGCGACGGTTCGTGATTTGCCAACAGCCCGACGTCGAGCACTAGAGCGCTTTGCGTGATCCCTCGGCATCAACGATGCTTCCCCAATGCCAACCCCAGGCGCAATGCTGCCTCGGTGGTCGCCTGGCGCATCGCTTCGAACATCGTCTTGTGGAAATTGCTGCCCGACGGGGAATTGACGAATTGCGAATAACGTTGCAACTCGTCGATAGTGAGTGATTGATAGGTGTACAGAAACGAGATGAGCACCGTTTTTGCGAAGTACCCTTTCAGCTCGTCGCGTCGTTCATCGATTTTTGCAAAAACCGCAGGCAGCGAGGCGAGATTATCCCGCGATGAGGCGGCCAGAGCGGCCGCCGCAACCGCCTTTTGAATAGCGAGGGAAATGTCGAGCACCCTATCCACCGCATGGGTGTCATCAGCAATGCCCTTGATGAGCTGAATCTGCTGTTTTGACATCGGGTTCTTATCGGGTGAGGCGGCAAATTTTTCGATCGCGGCCTGACCCTCGACAGTACCGGCGTGCTTATCCAGGTGCGCGATCTTGCTCCCCAGCGGGGCGTTCGTCCAATCCCGAGCACGTCGCGCGTCCTGCTCGGACAGATGACCACGGAGGTAGGCAACGGTTACCGCCTTCATCACACCCGGCGAAAACGCCTTGTGAATCTCACGGCCAATCTCATTCACTGCCTGCGGGGTAAAACTGCGCTGACCACGCGCGTTGATCTCTTTCCTGAAGTTGTGAACGATCAGCGCCGATGCTTGCTCATACTGTGCCTCCATTCCCGAGTTGTGCAACAACTCCAAATAGATTCTGGACGCTTCATCGGCTTGAATCAGGCCAGCATTCAGCAGACCCAATGCGCAGCAAACTGCGCGCAAAACGCTCTTCATGTTTTCCCCTTTGCCGGTTCCAAACCCAACAACGCCGGTGACCGCCCCCCCAACACGGTTCATTGCATGCAAAAAAAAGAGAGACGCGCTCGCGCGCAGTCTCTCCTTTGAGGCCGGTTCCCGTCATTCTTTCCCTGCCCTGGGTTACGAGCAATCAACGATTGCTGATAGGGTACCCATGCATTCGGTTCAGAATATGAGCTGGTTCACAACAAACGCTAAACGCACCCTGTCGGCTTTGGCAGTCCGCCATATTTGGTTATGGGCTTCATGGGTCCACACATCCATTTATTGAACATGCCCTTCTGGTCCACACCGAGGTATTTGGCAAATTTGCGTATCGGCGGAACAACGGCATGCTCTTCGTAGTATTTGCGAGCGCCGACGATATGGCTCCATTTTTCCTCGTCGAGCTCAACTTCGTCGACCTCAGCCATAGCGCGCGCAATCTCGGGGGTCCATTCGTCGCGGTCTTGCAGGTAACCGTCACCGTCTCTCTCTGGTAGTGCCATAGATCTCACCTCTGCTCAGTTGTGTGATCCCCTTTCCCCCGGAAAAAGCTCGTATTCAGTGACTCTACTGTGTCGTGCTTGACTCGGTTGCCAGCTTTTCAGCGATAAACTTCTGAAAGTCCTGCTTCTCGTAGATACGATTTTTTACGTATTCGAAACTGCCCAGGAAGTGGGTCTTGCGAAAATATCCCGGCATTATCCAGGCCATTTGCTCACGCCCGCCTTTGCCGGCTTTAACTTCGCTGTTCTCCACGAAGAAATGCACAGTAGGAGTAAACAGGACGCCCCACTTACGCGCAATCTCCTTTTCGGGTAGGGCCTTGCCGTCGAAATCGGTCACTTCGCGATCCCCCCACAGATTGAGTTGCAGGATGACGAAGTTTTCGCGTACATATTTGTTGATCTTCGGATCGGCAAAATTGATGGTGTGCAGATCACGGCAGTAGGGGCAACCTTTCTGCTCCCAAACTACGGCGAAACGCTTGCCGGCGGCCTGCGCCTCCGCCAGATCCTCGCGCATATCAAGGAAACTCTGAGCAAACCAACTTTGGTGGTAAAGCCCGTCATCACCCAGTATCGGTTCGATCCGCTCTTCGGCGATAAGCGTACCCGCTGCGAGCAACCATCCCCACACCAGCAATGTTTTAGTACCCGCTCTGTTTTTGCGCACGACACACACTCCTCATCTGGCGTGAAAGCAATCACTATCCCACTGTACTGAACACCGGAATGTGCTCCAGCATCCACTGCCCGATATCGGCCAATCCCCCGGTAAAGATGAGAACACCGGTACCGATCAACAGAAAACCGATCGTCAGCTCGACCGCGCGCATATGCCGGCGAAAGCGGCGCATGAATGCCATGAATGGACGCACGGCAAATGCTGCGATCAGAAACGGCAGGCCGATTCCAGCTGCATAGAAGCTTAGCAAAGATACACCCTTCCAGATGCTCTCGCCTGTGGCCGCCACCATCAGGACGGTCGCCAGTATCGGTCCGACACAAGGTGTCCACCCAAAAGCGAAGGCAAGCCCCAGTACGTAGCTCCCCGCGAGACCCGCCGGACGGTTTTGCAGATGGACACGCTTTTCGAAGTTTAGAAAGCCGATGCGCAACAGGCCGGCGTAATGAAATCCGAACAACACGATGATCACGCCGGCGATCTTGCTCAACACCCCGAAGTTCTGAGCGATTGCCTGGCTCAACGTGGTAGCGGTAGCACCCATAGCGATAAAGACGGTGCTGAATCCCAGCACAAAGAATGTTGAGGCGAGCATTACCTGTCGCGACAGTGCTGCGCTAACACCCTCCTCCGCTGTCAGGCGTTCCAGCGAAGTGCCGCCGAGAAAGCAGAGATAGGCAGGGATCAGCGGCAAGACACAGGGCGAGAAGAAACTCAGCAATCCGCCCAGCAGGGCGCCGGGGTAGGTGACATCGAAATTCTCCACATTAAATCTTCCCGAGTGGAAACAGACTACGCACCGAGCACCTTGACGTGTTCGTACCCCTGCAGATTGACGCGCTTTTCGCGACGCAGATAGTCTGCCACCAGGTCGTAGATGGGGGGACCCGCGGTATCGGGATTTACCGACGCCCAACCCCCGACCATATAGTCGCGTTGTGGATCGATGGCTGTACCTGATGTCAGATGAATCATATTGCTGATGCGATCGCCCATTGGCTTGCGGATGTCGATAGTGTAACCAAGTCCGCCGACACGCACCATATCACCACCCTGCTGATAATAGGGATCGGGATTAAACAGATTGTCTGCCACATCCTCAAGAATCTCTTTGATGCGCCCGCCGCTCATCGCCTGCCGATAGCAGTTGGGATAAGTGATCGCGGTATGGCTGTAGACATCTTCGAGTCGTACGGAATCACCGGACAGCAGCGCCGAACCCCAACGGAATCCCGGCGAAAGTGCGATTTCGCAATCACGTTCCTGCAAAATCGCGTTACAGATCAGGTCGTCGAACGTGCCGTTGAAATGACCCCGACGGTAGAGCAGGGAATCGGTGGTTGCCAGCTCTTCGTTGAGAGCTTTGGCGTAGGGTTCTCTAATCTTGTTGACCAGCGCAGCGATCTCCTGATCCGCCGGTATCGCATCGGAGAAAACGGGAATCAGACGAAAACCGTAACGCACGATGCGTTTGTGCTTCACCTCGAGATCGAGGCGTGCGAGGAATTTCCCATGCGACCCGGCCGCCACCAGCAATGTGTCACCTACCGGTATCAGCGCCGGTATCGCATCGTGCGTGTGACCCGTAAGAATGACGTCTATGCCGTTGACCCGGGCGGCCAGTTTGCGATCGACCTCGAAACCGTTGTGACTGGCAAGGACCACCAGCTCGGCGCCCGCTTCGCGGGCCTGGTCAACGCGCTGCTGCACCTTTTCCTCGCGGATACCGAACGACCATTTGGGCATCATGTAGCGCGGATTGGCCACCGGAGTGTAAGGGAACGCCTGGCCGATCACGGCGATCTTGACGCCCCCACGTTCGAAAAACGCGGTGTGCGCGAAGACGTCCTCCTCCCAGTCGACATCGACGACGTTGCCGGCGAGAAAAGGAAACTTGAGCGCCGCGATAAGCTCTTTGACCCGCGCTTCGCCATAAGTGAATTCCCAGTGTGCCGTCATCAGCTCGACGCCCATGGCATTCATGACTTCGACCATGTCCATCCCGCTGGTCTTCAACGCGGTGTAGGATCCCTGCCACGTGTCTCCACAATCAACCAACAGAGTCCGGCCGGTGCGTTCAGCCCGTATCGCCTTGATCAGCGTTGCCAGATGGGCAACACCTCCGACGCGGCCGTAAGCACGCGCCAGGCGCTCGAAATCGTCATGCGTAAATGCATACGCCTCCGCGGTTCCGGACTTCAAACCAAAGTACCGCAGCAATTCCTTGCCGGTGATATGCGGCGGCAGACCGTGCAGGTGGCCCACACCGAGGTTGCTGGATGGCTCTCGATAATAGAGCGGCATCAACTGCGCGTGGATATCGGTAAAATTGAGGAGCGTGACCTGACCCACCGGTTCGAATGCGGTGAGGTCTTCAAAGCGCAGGCGGTTGCTCGTGCTCGCCCAGGCACCTTTAAGCAAACCCATGCCTGCAGTTGCTGCGGCAACCTGAAGAAAATCGCGACGGGTCAACATTTACGAGAACTCCTCTACAGATCGGACAATCGCCGCGTGGTCAACATACCGGTATCGGCGCTCAGCGCGTGGTGCAGCAACCCGTAACGCCAACCCGATTGGGTACGCCTACGCTGCCTGGGAAGAGAAACGTCCGGACAGGCGCAACCCTGCCCGGACGCTTTCCCCGGAGCTATTTGTTGACCTCGGATTCGGGGTCCATCAGCAACGCGACAAGATCCTTGATCTGCGCTTCGCTCAATGCACCGACATAGCCGAAACGCGGCATCTCGGAACAGAGGTTGAACGCCTTGGCATTGTAGATCTTGCTGTAGACGTATTTCTGCATCTCCGCCGTGTAACCACGGATCTTGCCAAACTGGTAGAGACTCGTGCCGATGGAGCCGAACGATGCCTCATTCGGACCGATCTGATGGCAGTTATAGCAGCCGCCACCCGGGGCGTTGCCCGGCTTGTCGCGCCAGGTAAACCCGCGGCCATTCTGAGCGATCTTTTCCCCGTTCTTCCAGTCGCCCATCAGATTTCCGTCAGCGGGGAGTTTGATGGTCGCCAGCTGCTCCTGCTGCAACCGTATCAGTTCATCGCTGGGCGGATTGTTTCCCGAGTGATTACAGGTCGCCTGCACCTGGTCTTCGTCGAGCCGTTCCAGACCAGCGATACCCGTGGCTTTGAAATCACGCTTCATCAGAGCAATCGCCTTGTCGCGGCTTACTTTGTCGCTCTGCCCGCCATTGCTGGCGCAGGCACCGAGTACAACGACGATACCGGCTAAGGCAATTGTGGTCAGTGTCTTATATGTTTTCATGATCTCCACCCTCAACGCTTGATACCGGGACCGGTATACATCGTGCCGTTAGCGGTTACACCCATGTAGGTCAACAGGACGGAAACCGCTTCGGAAACGTACTTCGGCTGCGGGAAACGCTGCTGACGGAAGCAGTCATTCATGCGCCACTGCAGAGTCAGCATGCGCCCACCGGTGATGCGGTAACCCGGCCAGCCGAGGACCGATTTGGCTGCGCCATCCCTGGTGGTGAGATTGGGCAGGTCCTGCATACGGATGCGCTTGCCTTCGGTACCGTGGCACGTGGCGCAGGAGAAATCGTAGGGGCCGGCACGATAGTTGAACATCTCCTTGCCCACCGCGTAGGCCTCGCGCTCTTTGGGATGCGATTGTGGAAGGGCGATCGGCATCCCTTTCGACTGCGAGGCGACATAGGTGAGCACCGAGACATGGTTGGGCGTGCCTTTGTCGTTGCTGAACGGCTGCTTGGTGACCTCTTCATGGCTGAAGCCCTGCAGGGTCTCCATGCAGTGAACGATGCGGGTCTCGGCATCCATGATCTGATCGACATCGGCAAAATAGCGCGGCATTTGCGCGTAGGCGCCTTTGATAACGCCAGGGCCGAGACCGAGATCGCAGGCCTCCAGCGATGCGTTCCTGGGTCCAGCCTTGGTATACCAGTACTCCTCGCCGATGGCTTCAAACAACTCGGCCGGGTTGTCCTCTTCCATTATGCTGCGAAACTTCTGAAACTCCTCTGATACCGCGCTCTGCGCGCTGGCATTGGCGGCTATCAGCAAGCCGCACATGGCGACTAAAGCTTTTAGTGTTTTCATGCTGCCTCTCCAGATCTGTTTAGACGTAGAAATACACCCCAGCGATAACGGTTAGCGGATGGTCGTTTCATCGGTGCGCGTATCGCCCGTATTGTCCACCCAGTTCACCTGAATCTTGTCGCCCGCCTTGCCACCCTTGAATTTGAAAGCGACAAAGGGATTCTTGGCAATTGCCGTACCCCATTGGGCAGAGAAAACATCTTTCCCGTTGTGCTTGACAGTGACCAGCTGGATGAAGTGAGCCGGGATGGGGCTACCGGAGGAGTCCTTACGAAGACCTGTTTCCATATCGTGTGCCATCAGCACGCGGACGTCGGTCACGTCGCCTTGCACTGCTGCACGGATTTTCATTGGATTTGCCATAGCTGCCTCTTCTCGCGATGTCTTGAGTTCAAGTTGCAATCAATTGCGTGTGTCAACCACCGCAACCGCCACGCGTCACCTTGACTTCCTTCTGGTTGGCGTAGACCTTGCCATCCGCCTTGACCAGAATCATGACGTTCGAGGTCTTGGCCATTTTGACGCGTGTACGCACCTCCGGCATGGTGCCGGGGAGAATGTCGAACACCGCCGCGACCGTCGTGGGATTGTTCTCGACGAGATAAGCGATGGTCTGCGTATTGGGTATGTTGGAGACCGCCTCGATCGGCACCATGGCACCGTTCTCGGCGATATCGGGCGCGGTGATCACGATCGCGTCACTCATCTCCGGCTGCGCCACACCCAGCTCCTTGAGCGCATCGGCGATGTTCTTGGTACCGAAGACACCCTTGCGCCACTCTGATCCCAGGGCAACGCCCGGATTCACCAACCCTAAACCTACCAGCACCGAAAGCAGGCCGATGCTGCCGCCGGCCTTTAGTGCGTCTCTGCGTGACTTGTCCATACTCTCCTCCCGGATCTGCGACATGAAAATTAACGGTATTCCCGCCAATCGATTACTGACTGTATTTGGGGAACCCCTGATCAAGTCCTGCTCAGTGATTCTGTTGCCCGGAAGGTGCGATTTCGGTGTTGGACAACTTGGCAATAGCCCGCTATTACCTGCGCCTTCCGCCTTGAACTCGAGCCTTCTGAACAACACTCTCGCCTAACCAGACTTAATCAGGGGTTCCTTAGTAGTTAAGACCAACTTTGACGGGGAATACAGGGGTGTGAATACTTGTTTGAACCGGTGGAACGCGACACCGTTAGCGCGCTTTCCAGTACTGATATCAGGGAAAACCCTTATGGTGCGGCTGTCGGGTAAGAACCGGAGGTGGCACTGGCCGAGTGGCCAACATCGAGATGGTATGGCGAGCGCAGTGCCCGTCCAACGGGACAGACGCGCCGGGCCACACTGCCCGCCCCTCAGGCGTGCGTCGCGTGGCTGCTCTCGCTGGCGTGAGATTCCAGTGTCAAGGCCATGCGCACCAGCTGAGAAAGCGAACTGGCCTGCATCTTCTCCATGATGCGGGCGCGGTGAGCCTCCACCGTCTTGACGCTGATATCGAGCTTGCGACCGATCACTTTGTTGGGCAGCCCTTCAACCACGCCGGACATCACCTCGCGCTCGCGCGGAGTGAGCTGTTCGTAGCGCTCGATGACCCGTTGCCGCTGCTGGATCGTGATGCGACGTTCGACATCTTTCTGAATTCCCCTGTGAACGCAGTCAAGCAGTTCCTGATCGTTGAACGGTTTCTCAATGAACTCCATGGCACCCGCCTTGAGGGCGCGCACCGCCATCGGCACGTCGCCATGGCCGGTGATTATGATCACCGGTAATACGGCATGCAGCTCCTGCAGCCTGTTCAGCAGCTCCAGCCCACTCATGCCCGGCATGCGGATATCGAGGATCAGGCACCCCGGCTGACCCGGATCGAAACGTTTCAGAAACTCCGCCGCGGATGCCGATGTCACCACCTCGAGCCCTACCGAGCGTACCAGCCAACCCAGGGAATCCCGGGCCGCTTCATCGTCATCGACCACAAACACGATCGGTTTTTCGCTCATGCCGCGACCTGTTCTCTAAGGGGGAGGGAAAAGTGAAAGGTGGCACCGCGATCCTCATTGGCGGTAGCCCACAATCGACCACCATGAGATTCCACTATGCGCCGGCTGATGGAAAGTCCAAGCCCCATTCCGGAGGATTTGGTGGTGAAAAAGGGAGTGAAGACCGCCTCGCTGTCCGAACCGTGAAATCCTACGCCACAATCGCTGACCCTGACCTCCACCTCCCGGTCACCGCCCATCAGGGTAGAGATCGTCAGGATCATTGGATCCTGTTCGGCGCCGGCCATGGCATCGATGGCGTTGCGCGCCAGATTGAGCGTGACTTGCTCAATCTCGATCGCGTGGGCCGGCACACGCGGCAGACCGGGATCCAGCATCAGGTCGATCACGATACCCTGTCTTTGGCTGTCGGGCGTCAGCAGCCCCACCACTTCTCGAACCAGCGCGTTGATGTCCACCGGTTTGGGCGCCGGCCCCGCTTTGCGGATATAGGCACGGATGCGGCGGATGATCTCACCCGCCCGCCGTGCCTGACGCGCGGTCAGCTGCATGGCCTGTAACAACGATTCGCGCGAGTACTCTTCCGAGTTGAGCATGCGGATGCACGCGGCCGTGTAATTGGCGATGGCCGAAAGCGGCTGGTTGACCTCATGGGCAATTCCGGTGGCCATCTCGCCCATGGTGCTGAGGCGCGCGGCATGGGCGATTTCGGTCTGGCGGTTGCGTTCGGCCGCCTCCGCCTCGCGGCGTTCGGTAATGTCGCGAAACACGACCACGGAACCGACGATCTTACCTTTTAGGTCTTTGACCGGTGCGCTGGTGAACTCCACCGGAAAACTGGTGCCTTCCTTACGCCAGAAGATATCCTCCACCTGGCGCTGCCGGCCGTCGCGCATGGTGAGATAGACCGGGCACTCTTCGCGTGGGTGCGCGCTGCCATCTGCCTTGGTGTGATGCAACAGGTCGTGCTGCTTCTGCCCGATCAGCTCCTCGGCGCTCCACCCGGTCAGGCGCTCCATGGCCGGGTTGACAAAGGTTGAGCGGCCCTCCAGGTCAACTCCATAAACGCCTTCGCCAACCGAACTCAATATCGACTCATGGCGGCGCTCAAGACCCGCCTTGGCGCGTTCCAACTCGCGGTTCAGGCGCATGATCCACGTCGCGATGCTGACCGCTGCCAACAGCAGCAGCATGGCGGCGACTATCCAGTACCAGTATTTACGCCACACGGCCTCAGGGGTCACCCTCTCCAGGGTAGCGTAGGGGCCCAGATTGAGCTCCTTGAAAAGTTCGTGCACCGGCTGATAATCCAGCGGAACTGTCCAACCCGCGTAGCGCCCGGCCAGCGCCGCCGGATGGTCGCGCGGCATGCTGAGCAGCGCGACCGCCACTTTCTGGGCCAGTTCGTTGCTGGTGTGGCGCGCCTTGGCAAAAGGCCACTCGGGATAGAGGCGCGTGCTGCGGACGAAGGGGAAGTCCTCCGAATACGGTTGCGGGTTGATGACGCGGTACTGTTTCTCCTCGATCTTGCCGTCCAGCACCATGCGCTCAAGGATATCGGTACGTACCGTACCGGCATCGTACGTGCCATCGAGCACACCCCGAACCACGCGATCGTGTACATCAAGAAAATCCAGGACCTGAAAGTCCTCCTGCGGATCGATTCCCAATGCGTGCAGTTCACGCAAAGACATCTGGTAACCGCCCAGTGAAATGGGGTGTACCGCGGCGAATCGACTACCGCGCAACTCCTTCAGCCCCTCGAGATCGCTGCGATCGGCGCGGGTGAAAACCACCCCGCCAAACACGTTGTAACGCTGATTGTCGCTGCGCCGATTGTAGAGTGTGGCAATGCGCGATACGCCGTGGCGCACCTCCAGATCGACATACATACCGGAGTTGGCCAGGATGAAATCGACTGCCAGTGCCGCCACCGCGGGATCGACGTCATCGAAACCGAGCGGGGTGACCACGAAACGATGTCCAGGCACCTGTTCGCTGAGATACTGGGCCGTCGGCGCCCAGGCGGCCAGCGTCGGCTCCTTGCCGCGGTGAGTCAGTATCCCGATCGAGACCAGTTGCTCGGCGGCCGACACCGCGGTGCCGCCCAGCAGCACGAACACCGCGATCCAGGCGCGCAGACCGATCATTATGGCGATCCGCGCACTGCCGGTAAGGCTCCGCGTCGCGCGAGAACTCCAGCCGCCTCATCGAGCACCTCGGCGATGCTCAGCTCGAAGTACTCACTGGTCCCCAACCCCACCAGCGGCTTGGCGAGCGGTGTTCCCTCACGATCGACCACGATCAGGGTGGGAGTGACCTTGACGTCATATCGGCGCGCGAACTCCCACGGAGCGACACTGGCCCCGGTAAAATCGACCAGCAATGCGCGGCTCAGATTGACCGCACGGATCGTCGCCCGCTCGTCGTACTCGCCGCTGCGGATCATCGGGACCAATACCTCGTCCGCCAGCCGTATGCAATAGCCGCAGCCGTCTGCCGTAAAGACCAGCAGCAGCGGCAGCCCGGAGCGCGCTGTGGGACTGGAAAACACGCTCAGGTCGCGCGCCTCCGGAACCCCCTCGACCGCGGCCTGCGCATTCGCCGCGACGAACAGCGACAGACCCACGAGGAACCCTGCAATACGGGAATGGCGAATGGTCATGGACATGGATCATCCCACGCTCGGTGCCCCAAGCGGGGCGCATCTTCTTGCAAAATATCACGTTGGAGATAGACGTTTGAATACCCCGGTCGGGAAAGTGTGTCAGTCGGGATACGCGCTCGTTAGGCGAACAGGGCGATGGCCACCCCCGATCATCGTGCCGGCCAACGCTAGGCGCTATAACGGGATGGCATGTGTACCGCCGCACCCATCAACGCAAAGGTCTGCTGGCTCTGCGGCATTGCGTACGCCATGCCGCCTCCGATCTTTGAGTGCGCTTAATGCGGTGGAAAAGGTGCTTGCGAGCGACTATCTACCCAATATCGAAAAACAGGTTGTTTCGCCACACCGAGAGGTTGCGCGGTTTCGATCTCGATCTCCGCCAATCTCGGCACTCTAGTCGCCTTCGCGGTACTATCGCGAGGTGCGATCCCAAAGTTCTGGAATACGAATTTTCGCAGGACTGAAATGATTGGAGCTCCGAATGCCTGACCGGATGACAGACTCCTACATCCGCCGCGCAGCCTTCGACTGGCTGAGCCAGCAGCTCGCGCTCCACGGAGACGTCCTGCCGAGAAATGTGCTGGCGCAGGGCTTCGATTTTCGCGGCGAGCGCGTACCGTTGTTGGGACCACAGGGGATATTCAAACCACGGATCATGGGCGTTCCGCTCTCCATCACCACCATTCCCTCCGGTCCCTATGAAGACGGGTTCTCTACCGACGGACTGCTGCGCTATCGCTATCGCGGTACCAATCCCGAGCATGTAGACAACCGCGGACTCCGTCACGCGATGCTGCATCGCATCCCGCTGGTGTATTTCTTCCGCATCGTCAAAGCGAAATATTTGGCAGTGTGGCCTGTGTTTATCGTCGGCGACAATCCAGAGACACTGACCTTCATGGTCGAGGTGGATGACGCACAGTATATGAGCCCCGGCTTCGGCCAACAGGTGGCTGAATACCGTATCGAGGATGACGCGACGGCAGCACGGCGCTCCTACATCACGGCTTCGGTTCGGCAGCGCCTGCACCAGCGTTCATTCCGGGAGCGAGTATTGCGTGCCTACCAAGAGCAATGCGCCATGTGCCGGCTGCGCCACGAAGAGCTCCTGGATGCCGCCCACATCATTCCCGATTCCGCCCCGGGCGGCGAACCGTTGGTACGCAACGGCCTCGCCCTCTGCAAGCTTCACCACGCCGCCTTTGATCGGCAGTTCATCGGCATCCGGCCGGATTACGTCATTGAGGTCAGAAAGAGCATTCTTGAGGAAAGCGATGGTCCTATGCTGTTGCACGGTCTCAAGGGGATGCACGAGCAGAAGCTATGGGTTCCGCGTTCCAAGGACCTACAACCTGATGCCGCCTTGCTCGCGCAACGGTATGAGCGGTTTCTTACGACGTAGTGTCAAAGGCAAAGCCACCATTCACAGAACAGAACTTGAACTCTACGGTGCCCTGATGACATTTACTTCCTTGATCAGACTCGTGAATTGTCGAGTATACCGCTCAACCACACACAGCTTGGCCGCCCGCCTGGAGCCGGCTAATGGGTGTCCCGGTTTTTACAGTGCCAAAAATGCGCCGCGCCTTAGGGGCGGACAGCAGGTACACTACATCCGTGTTTCAGAGGAGCATGCGTTGCGCAAACTCATCGATTGGTACGCCTGCTTCAATGAAATTTGGGTTTCTTATCAACCTCGCTTTGTCTCGAAAGTGTTGGCATTCATGGCACATAAAGGCGAACTGTCTTTGTATGGCGTAACGATCACTGGCGGAGATCTCGTATGAATGCCTTGATGAAACACCGCATCCCTCCCGGAAGAAGTTGTATGCCCGTAAAGGGGGTTGCAGGCGGCTACGCGAAAATCCGGTGAGTGGAGAAACTACTGAGCGCGTGCCTTGTCGGCTATGGCTTTCAGGTGGGCGACGTCGCCATCGAGGTCCTCAAAGGCAAAAGGATTAAGGAACTGGCGGCCCCATAGGAACGCACGATCGGTAACGCTGAGAACAGCCTCGTCACAAACGACATGCCAATGATTGATGATAAGAGAGAGTTGATTTTCAACGATGGCAACGGCCTCCTCGCGGGACAGCATAAAATGTCTCATGGCACTCAGGCAGGAAGAGATCCGACTCATACGGTTCTCACCGGCTATCAGCATGGCCTGCGAAGCTTCATTACCGGTCCGGCCTTGCGGACAGATATCGTAGGCCGGGGTCAAGGTAAGCTCTCTGCCGTCCCAAAAGGCGGCGTGATTACGCGCGTGATCGTCTGTATTGCCGCACAGGATGTTGAAGACAAGCCGTGAGTAAAGCTCCCGCAACGTGGTGCGCGCATCGGCAAAGCGGTGACGAATGATTTCCGCGAGGTCTTCGTAGCTGGCATAGCGCGCCATCATTTCATCGAGGGCGAGCATGGTGAGGGCAGAGACCATCATTTTACGCCGCCACCCTGCCGCCGCATGTATGCGATCAAAACGCTCGATCAGCAGTACGTCTTTGTTCAAAGAGCTGGTCAGCGATACGGATGCAACATTGAGTCCTGCACGCGATGCCAGTCGCATAGCAATGAACTCTGCCTTTACAAGGCTATACAGATCGGTCGTTGACGAGAATTTTGCGATGTATTTCTTATCACCATCGTTGATCTGCGCCTTTGGCCGCGCTCCGCCCAGGGACGTCCCATGCCGCAAAGCCTGGTCGAGCTCCGGGCTCAGCGGCAAGCCCTTCTCAACAAGGTCGGCGGCCTGCACGAGTTCTTCCAGTGTAGCCTTGCCCATTTCACGCGGTTCGTATGTGGTGGCGGAACGCTGAAAATCCAGCGCCCCCATACGATCTGAGCCGGACTCCAGAAGATAGGTCAACTCATCGAAGTTCTGTGTGTCGGCCTGCGCACCCTTGTGGCCAAGCTTTCTGTTGACAATGACACGCCGCCCCCAGCCGTCGGGTGAGGCATCCCGAATACAGGCAGGCATGTCCAATCCCGCCTGCAAAGGGATGGCCCCTGTCTGCAAAGGAAGTTCGGGTTCGTAGATGGCGACGGCGTCAGACCGCGCCAGATAACTCTTGCCGTAATTGAATATAAGGTTATCGCCGTCGGCGCTAAGCTTGCCTGCCACGACCGGCGTAGTTTCGCCAGGCAGCCATATCCAGACATAGGCTTCTCGGTAAGCTCCGTTAGAAGTCATCATCTACCGTCTTTCTATGCCTGCGGACAGCGGCAGGCAGCAGCGCCAGTTTATCCTCGGTTCGGGCAAGATGGGCCGGCAGCGACGTACGCTCCTCATCGAATAGTCTGACCCCGACGAGTGCAGCAACTTCGAACGCGAGCCCGATGGCAACATTAAGATCGCCCTTTTCAATCTTCTGTAACGTCGCCCGCGAAATACCGGCGCGGTCGGCGAGTTCCAGCTCGGTCCATTTACGCTGCTTGCGCCCTAGCCGGACCTGCTTGCCCAGCAAGACGGCCGCCTCACGCGTGTATCGCGAATATGTCCTTTCCTTTGCCATTTGCTAACTCAATCAATAATGACCGCTGAAATAGTCACAAAATAGTTTCGTGACTGTTTTAGTAGCCATTTTCTAAAGAAAAGTCAACAGAAAATGACTGCGATAATAGCCATGAAGAGCTCTCATGACCAGAATACTGGTCATTCTGGCCTTTTCGCTAAGGCTTCCCCTCGCCCGGACGCCATTAATCATGGAAAAAGCGGGTTCCTCCCGCACGAGACGCTTCCTGGGCTTGATACGCAGGTTCAGCTACTCAACGGTAACCGACTTCGCAAGGTTGCGCGGCTGGTCGACATCGGTGCCTTTAAGTATTGCCACGTGATATGAGAGCAACTGCAGCGGAACCGTGTAGACGATCGGGGCGGTACTGGGATGGATGTCCGCCAGAGTGAGCTTCTGATACTTGTCGAGATTGATCGTGATGCGCTGGTCGCTGAACAGGAACAGCTCACCACCGCGAGCCCTGACTTCCTGAAGATTGGAGAGCACCTTCTCCAGCAGCGGATCGAAGGGCAGGGCGCAGACCACCGGCATCTCCGCATCCACCAACGCCAACGGACCATGCTTGAGCTCGCCTGCGGGATAGGCTTCGGCATGGATGTAGGAGATCTCCTTCAGCTTCAGCGCGCCCTCCATCGCGATGGGATAGAAACAGCCACGCCCAAGAAACAGCGCATGCTGCTTGTCGGCAAAGGCATTGGCCATCTCCGCAATCGCATCATTGAGGCTGAGTACCACTTCGATCTGACGCGGCAGCGCGTGTAACTCCTCGACCAGTTCGCGCTCTCTTGCGCCGCTCATCCCGCAACGACGCGCCAGCGCGATGGTGAGCAAGCGTAGTGCAGCCAGCTGGGTGGTAAAGGCCTTGGTGGAAGCGACCCCGATTTCCGGACCGGCGCGGGTCATGAGCGTGACGTCGGATTCACGATCGAGAGAGCTCTCCGCCACGTTGCAGATGCTGAGGCTGCCGAGATAGCCCATCTGCCTGGATCCGCGCAGGGCGGCGAGCGTATCGGCGGTCTCACCCGATTGCGAGATGGTGACGAACAGCGAACCTTGCGGTACATGTGCGGAGCGATAGCGAAACTCGCTCGCCACCTCGACGCTGCAGGATATGCCGATTTCCTCCAG
This sequence comes from Pseudomonadota bacterium, assembly GCA_008501635.1. Classification (NCBI taxonomy): domain Bacteria; kingdom Pseudomonadati; phylum Pseudomonadota; species Pseudomonadota bacterium. The sequence goes on along the minus strand of QQUJ01000017.1, from coordinate 73,580 downwards.
CCAGTAACGCGCCACCAGTCCGGCGTGATAGCTGGTCCCGCAGGCGACAATCTGCACGTGCCGGGTCTGGTCGAGCAAGAGTTTTGCATCGTGACCGAAACTCTCTTCGAGCAGACGTCCTTTGAAGATACGGCCTTCCAGAGTTTCCGCGATGACCGCCGGTTGCTCAAAGATCTCCTTGAGCATGTAGTGGCGATAGGGACCTTTTTCCGCCGCGGCACCCGAGACCTGTGACACCTTGACGGCACGTTCGACCGGTAGGCCCTCGGCATCGATGATCGTAACGCCATCGCGGCGAATCTCGGCAACATCACCCTCTTCGAGAAACATAAAGCGCTGAGTATGTGGCAGCAGCGCGAAGACATCGGAGGCGGCGAAATGCTCGCCATCGCCCAAACCGATGACCAACGGACTGCCGGCACGCGCCACCACCAGATGATCGGGATCATTGGGACAAATCACGGCCAGCGCATAAGCCCCCACCAGCTTTGCGATCGCGGCGCGCACCGCTTCCAGCAGAGTCGGCGCATGTGTGAGCAACTCGGCGAGCAGATGGGCAATTACCTCGGTATCCGTTTCCGAGGAAAACACGTAGCCTTTTGCAGCAAGTTCGGCGCGCAGCTCGGCGTGGTTTTCAATGATGCCGTTGTGAACGATTGCCACCTGCTCACCACTCATGTGCGGGTGGGCATTGCGCTCTGCCGGCATGCCATGGGTTGCCCAGCGCGTATGCGCGATACCCAGTGATCCCACCACCGGGGTCTTCTCGAGCATCTCTTCCAGTGCGGCGACCTTGCCGACGGAACGAATGCGCTGCAGGCGCGCAGAGTCATCACGCACTGCGATACCCGCGGAATCATAGCCGCGATACTCCAGGCGCCTCAGCCCCTCCACCAGTATCGGGGTAATGTTACGCTGCGCGATCGCGCCGACGATTCCACACATACAAGATCCCTTTTACCGATTGCCGGCGGGTAGTCGACCTGAAAGTTTTACCGGGAAGGCTTTTTCTGCGGCCGCTTCCAACCGCGGATCGTGGTTTGCCGGGCCCGGCTGACGGTCAACTCACCCGGCGGCGCGGCGCGCGTGATGGTCGAGCCGGCACCAATTACCGCATCCGCACCCACCTCGACCGGCGCTACCAATTGGGTATCGGAACCGATAAAGGCGCGATCGCCGACAACCGTTTGATGCTTGTTGGCGCCGTCATAGTTGCAGGTAATACATCCTGCGCCGATGTTGGCCTCGCGGCCGATGATCGCATCACCGACGTAGGAAAGATGATTGATCTTGCTGCCTTCGCCGACGGTGCTTTTTTTGATTTCGACAAAATTACCAACACGCGCGCCCGCCTCGAGCACCGTGTCGGGACGAATCCGGGCAAACGGACCAACCTGACAGCCGGGTCCGATGACCGCCTGCTCGACGACGCTGTGCGGATGAATCACGGCGCCGGCACCGACCTCGGTCTCTTTCAGCAGGCAGTGCGCGCCCACCCGAACGTTGTCGCCAAGCACCACGCGTCCCTCGAGGATCACATCGATATCGACCACGACATCAAGACCAGCCTCCACCGTGCCGCGAATATCGATGCGCGCCGGATCGCTCAGCGTTACCCCGGCGCGCATCAGTTTTTCCGCCTGGCGGAGTTGATAACGACGCTCCAGGTAAGCGAGCTGTACCCGGTCGTTGACGCCGAGTATTTCATCTTCCGATGGTGCGCGCACCGTATGCACCGCCACCCCATCGGCGACCGCCATGGCGATGATGTCGGTGAGATAGTATTCGCCCTGGGCATTGTCATTGCCCAAGCGCGCAAGCCACTGCTGAAGACTTTTCGCCGGTACACTCATCATTCCCGTATTGATCTCGTGGATCGCCAACTGCTGTGGTGTTGCCTCCTTCTGCTCGACGATACCCAGCACATTGCCGTCCACACCGCGCACTATTCGTCCGTACCCTTGGGGATCCGCCAACTCGGCGGTAAGCAGGCTGACCGCTCCCGACCCGCCGGCCGCCACCAGATGCCGCAAGGTCTCTGCCGTGATCAGCGGTACATCGCCGTAGAGCACGAGTACCCGGTGATCGGCCGGCACTGCGGGCGTGGCCTGGGCCACCGCATGACCGGTTCCGAGTTGCTCAGTCTGCTCGATCCAATTCACGGCGGGCAATCCCAACACCTCACGCACCTGTTCCCCACCGTGACCATAAACAACGTGAATCGCGGCAGCATCAAGCGCCTGGGCAGTACCGATGACATGCCCCAGCAGCGGACGCCCGGCCAGGCCGTGAAGCACTTTGGGCAGATGGGAGCGCATGCGGGTTCCCTGGCCGGCGGCCAGGATCACGACACTGAGGGGAGAGCGCTGTGCTTCGGTCATGGCCGCATTGTAAGGGGGCAGCCTGAGCGGCGAAAGGGCGGTTCCTGAAAGCGGGTCACTCAGTGGCGGGTAACACCGCCCAGGGATTCGAGTTCCTGTGACGTGGGATCACGCACTTCCAGGATGGTGACATGGAACTGCAGGGTTTTACCGGCGTAGGGATGGTTGCCATCGAGCGTCAGCTTGCCATCTTCAATCACCGTGACGACAAAGGTACGCTTCTGGCCCCTGTCGTTGGTCATCTCGACCTCGGCTCCGAGATGGCGAAACTGGTCGGGGACGTTGTCAAGATCGTCGACGAAGGTGAGTTCCCTGTCGTGGGGACCGAAAGCCTCACTACTGCTGACCTCCACGGATAGGCTGTCTCCCGCCAATTTACCGTTCAGCGCCGCTTCCACTTTGGGTAGCAGCCGCCCGGAGCCGTGCAGATAGGTGACCGGCGTATCCACCTGCTCCAGCAAACCCCCGCCCACCTCGTGTATCGTGTACGTCAAGCTCACCGCTTTTCCGGTGGCGACGACGGCACTCTGATCGGTCATGGTTCCTATCCCGGTACGCCAGGGTGCCCAGCCTGACCACCCCATTGGCAAAAAAAAGGCGGGTCGCGAGACCCGCCTCCCCGATTACATTGACGACTAGCGCCGCTTCTTGCGCAGTGCCGCTATGGCTTGCAGCTGAGCGACCGCTTCGGCCAGCTCGGCCTGAGCCTTGGCGTAATCGATGTTGGACTTGCGATCGGACAGGTTCTTCTCCGCCAGCTGCTTGGCCTCCAGCGCTGCGGCCTCATCCAGATCGTGGGCGCGAATCGCCGTATCAGCCAACACCGTAACAACATGGGGCTGGATCTCCAACATCCCACCGGAGATAAACACGCTCTCCTCTTCGCCGCCCGGTACCTGAATGCGTACGGCGCCCGGCTTGAGGCGGGTCATCAACGGCGCATGTCGCGGAGCGATGCCCAATTCGCCCATGACGGCCGGCGCGAACACCATTTCGGCCGGCCCCGAATAGATCGAGGTCTCAGCGCTGACGATATCCACATGTATTGTCATAGCCATCTCTAGCCTACCCCCGTGATGGTGGCAGTTGCAGTGTTACTGGACGGATTTGGCCTTCTCGACCGCTTCCTCGATACCGCCGACCATGTAGAAGGCCTGCTCGGGCAGATTGTCATACTCGCCATCAACGATACCCTTGAACCCGCGAATGGTCTCCTTGAGGGTGACGTACTTGCCCGGTGATCCGGTGAACACCTCGGCGACGAAGAAGGGCTGCGACAGGAAGCGCTGGATCTTGCGTGCGCGGGTCACGATCAGTTTGTCCTCTTCGGAGAGTTCGTCCATACCCAGGATCGCGATGATGTCTTTCAGCTCTTTGTAGCGCTGCAGCGTGCCCTGTACGTTACGGGCGACGTCATAGTGCTCCTGGCCCACCACCAGCGGATCGAGCTGGCGCGAGGTGGAGTCGAGCGGATCGACCGCCGGGTAGATACCCAGCTCGGCGATCTGGCGCGACAGCACCAGCGTGGCATCCAGGTGCGAGAAGGTGGTGGCAGGCGAGGGGTCGGTCAAGTCGTCCGCCGGCACGTACACCGCCTGGAACGAAGTGATGGAGCCGGTCTTGGTGGAGGTGATGCGCTCCTGCAGCACACCCATCTCCTCGGCGAGAGTCGGTTGATAACCCACCGCGGAGGGCATGCGACCCAGCAGCGCCGAACACTCGGTGCCGGCCAGGGTGTAGCGGTAGATGTTGTCGACGAACAGCAGCACGTCGCGACCCTCGTCGCGGAAATTCTCGGCGATGGTGAGACCGGTCAGCGCCACACGCAGGCGGTTGCCCGGCGGCTCGTTCATCTGACCGTAGACCAGTGCGACCTTGTCGAGCACGCCGCCTTCGCTCATCTCGTGGTAGAAGTCGTTGCCCTCACGGGTACGCTCACCGACCCCGGCGAACACCGAATAGCCGCTGTGCGCGACGGCGATGTTGCGGATCAGTTCCATCAGCGTCACGGTCTTGCCGACGCCGGCGCCCCCGAACAGACCGATCTTGCCGCCCTTGGCGATGGGCATGATCAGATCGATAACCTTGATGCCGGTTTCGAGGATCTCGATGGCCGAAGACTGATCGGCGAAGGCGGGCGCCTCGCGATGGATCGACATCTTCTTGTCGGCTTCGACGGGACCAGCATCATCGACCGGATTGCCGAGCACGTCCATGATGCGCCCGAGAGTTGCGGTGCCCACCGGTACCTGGATCGGTGCGCCGGTGTTGGTCACCTCGACGCCGCGACGCACGCCATCGGTGGAGCCCATGGCAATGGTGCGGACCACTCCGTCACCCAACTGCTGCTGCACTTCGAGGGTGAGACCGTTCTCATCCACGAACAGGGCGTCGTAAACCTTGGGCATCTGCTCGCGGGGAAATTCAACGTCCACCACCGCGCCGATGATCTGCGAGATTGTTCCAGTGCTCATCGCTTTGATCCTCTAACTGAAAACTCTATGAATTCGCTCTTTGCAGCCCTGCGCCATCAAACAGCCGCAGCACCGCTTACGATCTCGGAAATTTCCTGCGTGATTGCCGCCTGGCGCGCCTTGTTATAGACCAGTTGCAGCTCGTCGATCAGCTCGCCCGCGTTATCGGAGGCCGCCTTCATCGCCACCATGCGCGCCGCCTGTTCACAGGCATTGTTCTCGACCACCCCTTGATAAACCAGGGACTCGATAAAACGCATCAGCAGTTCATCGAGCACCTGTTTGGCATCGGGCTCGTAAATGTAATCCCAGTGATGCGTGAGGTTCTCTTCCTCCGCACCGGTGATGGGAAGCAGCTGATTGAACTCCGGCTCCTGTGTCATGGTGCTGACGAAGCGGTTGTTGTACAGGTAGAGCCGGTCGATGCGCCCCTCATCGTAGGCATCGAGCATCACACGGATGGAACCGATCAAATCCTGAATCGACGGGGCATCGCCCAAGTGCTCGGTCTGCGCCACGATGTGGCCGCCGATCCGTTTATAGAAACCGGCGCCCTTGCGTCCAAAGACGCAGAAATCCACTTCGACCCCTTTGTTCTGCCACTCCTTCAACTCGCGCAACGACGAGCGGAACAGGTTGGCATTGAGACCACCGCAGAGACCGCGATCGGTGCTGACGATGATGATGCCGATGCGTTTGGTTTCACGCTCCACCAGATAAGGATGGCGGTACTCGGGATGGGCGTGGGCGAGATGGCCGATTACCGCGGCCATCTTCTCGGCATACGGTCGCGAGGCCAGCATGCGCTCCTGGGCCTTGCGCATCTTCGAGGCCGCGACCATCTCCATCGCACGGGTGATCTTCTGAGTACTCTGGATACTCTTGATCTTGGTGCGAATCTCTTTTCCGACTGCCATGACCGTCCCCGCTTAGTAGGCGTGGTTGGACTTGAAGGACTCGAGCAGATCCTTCAGCGTAGCCTGCACGTCGTCATTGTAAGCCGGATCGGCGTTGATCTTGGCCAGCAGCTCGCTCTTTTCCGAACGGGCGTAACTGATCAGGGCGCGCTCGAAATCCACCACCTTCTTCAGCGGCACATCGTCGACGTAGCCCTGGCTCGCGGCATACAGCACCACCGCCTGCTCGGCCACCGACATGGGCGCGTACTGCGCTTGCTTCATCATCTCGGTGACGCGCTGACCGCGTTCGAGCTGCTTGCGGGTGGTCTCGTCGAGATCGGAGGCGAACTGCGCGAAGGCCGCCAGCTCGCGGTACTGGGCCAGCGCCAGACGCACACCGCCACCGAGTTTCTTGATGATCGGGGTCTGTGCGGCACCACCGACACGGGAGACCGACAGACCGGCGTTGATGGCCGGGCGGATACCGGAGTTGAAGAGGTCGGACTCGAGGAAGATCTGACCGTCGGTGATCGAGATGACATTGGTGGGCACAAAGGCCGACACGTCACCCGCCTGGGTCTCGATGATCGGCAGCGCGGTGAGCGAACCGGTCTTGCCCTTCACTTCGCCGTTGGTGAATTTCTCCACGTAGTCGGCGTTGACGCGCGCGGCGCGCTCGAGCAGACGCGAGTGCAGATAGAAGACGTCACCGGGGTATGCTTCGCGGCCCGGCGGACGGCGCAGCAGCAACGACACCTGACGGTAGGCCCACGCCTGCTTGGTCAGATCGTCGTAGATGATCAGCGCGTCTTCGCCACGATCGCGGAAGTACTCGCCCATGGTCGCACCGGCATAGGGCGCGATGAACTGCAGCGCGGCCGATTCGGCGGCGGCGGCGGCCACCACGATGGTGTGCTCCATGGCGCCATGCTCTTCGAGCTTGCGCACCACCTGCGCGATGGAGGAGTTCTTCTGGCCGACGGCGACGTAGATACACTTAACGCCGGTGCCCTTCTGGTTGATGATGGTGTCGATGGCGATCGCCGACTTACCGGTCTGGCGGTCACCGATGATCAGCTCGCGCTGACCGCGGCCGACGGGCACCATGGCGTCGAGCGCCTTGTAGCCGGTCTGCATCGGCTGATCGACCGATTTACGCGAGATAACGCCCGGGGCCACCTTCTCGATGGGGTCGCTCAACTTGGCATTGATCGGACCTTTGCCGTCGATCGGCTCGCCCAGCGAATTCACCACGCGCCCGAGCAGTTCGGGGCCTACCGGCACCTCAAGCACGCGGCCGGTGCATTTGACGCTGTCGCCTTCGGAAAGATGCTTGTACTCGCCGAGTACCACCGCACCGACCGAATCACGCTCCAGGTTCAACGCCAGCCCATACGTATTGCCGGGGAACTCCAGCATCTCGTAGGACATGGCATCAGCCAGACCGTGAACACGCACGATACCGTCGGTGAGACTCACCACGGTACCTTCGCTGCGCGCCTCGGTGACGGCCTCGAAGTTCTTGATACGCTCTTTGATGAGATCGCTGATCTCGGAGGGATTGAGTTGCGTCGCCATGATTTCTCTCTTTATTAGCCGCCCAGCTGTGCGGCCAGCTTCTCGAGCTTGCCGCGCGCCGAACCATCGATGACCAAGTCACCGGCCCGTATGACCGCACCCCCCAGCAGGGATGCGTCAACCGAACAGGATAATTCCACTTCCCGACCCAATCGCTTACGCAGTGAATCGGCAATCTTCACCTTCTGCTCATCACTAAGTGTCTGTGCCGAAATCACCTCGGCCGAAATCCGGCTTTCGGCATCGGCACGCAGCTGCTCGTAGAGCGCAGCGATCTCAGGGACCACCACCAGACGGCGGTTCTCGGCCAAAACCCGTACGAAGTTCCTGAACTCCTTGTTGAACCGCTTACCGCCGATCTCGTTCAACAGATCAGCAATGGCGGCGCGAGTCAGACGCGGACTGTTGATGACCTCCCAGACCTCGTTGACCGAGACGATTTCGACCAGCAGGCCGAGCATCCCGGACCAACCCTGCAGATCCTTGCCGGCCCCGGCCATCTCGAAAACGGCCTGGGCGTAAGGACGGGCTACGGTAACTTGTTCTGCCATTTGCGTTCAGCCCTTGGGTTGACTAGAGATTCCCGGCGAGTTCATTGAGCAGATCGTCGTGCGCCTTGGGATCGATCTCCCGTGCCAGGACCTTGCCGGCGCCGGCCACCGCCAGGGTCACCACCTGAGCGCGCAGCGTTTCGCGGGCCCGGTTGTACTCCTGCTCGATCTCGGCTTTGGCGGCCTCCAGCAGCCGCGCGCCTTCGGCACGCGCCTGACCCTTTGACTCTTCCACGACTTCAGACGCACGGCGTTCAGCCTGCGCAATGATCTCCTGCGCCTTCTCTTTGGCCTCGCGCAACTTTTCTGCCACGCGTTGCTCGGCCAGCTTCTGCTCGTGCTGTCCGCGCTCGGCGGCAGCCAGGCCATCGGCGATGCGCTTCTTGCGCTCCTCGAGCGCATTGACGACCGGCGGCCAGACAAACTTCATACAGAACCAGACGAAGACGATGAACGCGATCGTCTGGCCAAAAAGCGTCAGATTAATATTCATGCGCTAACCTCGTAATCATTGCCCGAGGGATATCGGAGCGATTCGTTAGCCCGCTACCGCAAACAGGACGTAGAACGCAATACCGACCGCGATCATCGGCACGGCGTCGACCAGACCCATGACGATGAAGAACTGGATACGCAGCATGGGAATCAGTTCGGGCTGACGCGCAGCACCTTCCAGGAAACGACCACCCAGGATACCGATGCCGACGGCGGCGCCCAAAGCACCCAGGCCCATCATCAACGCACCTGCGATAAACAGTAACGCTTGCTCCATTTTTTTCTCCTTACAAGAAAGACCGAATAAATAAACCGGTTGTCAGTAATCAGTGCTCATCCACATGGTGCGCCATATCCAGATAGACGATGGTCAGCGTCATGAAGATGAACGCCTGCAACGTAATGATCAGGATATGGAACACCGCCCAGCCCCACTGCAGCACACCGCCGAACAGACCCAGGGCAATGCCGCCGTTGTACATCAATGCAATGAGGATGAAGATCATCTCGCCCGCGTACATGTTGCCGAACAGACGCAGCGAGTGCGAAATCGGCTTGGCGAGGAGGTTGACGCCTTCGAGCAGCAGGTTGACCGGGATGAAGAGCAGCTTCACCACCGGATTCTTGCTCTCGAACGGGTGCAGAGTCAGCTCGGCGGCAAACCCGCCGGGACCCTTCACCTTCAGGCTGTAATAGAGCACCAGGAAGAAGACCGACAGCGCCATACCAAAGGTGGCGTTGGGATCGGTGGTGGGTACGATCTTGAGATAGGGAACGCCCATCAGGCCCGCCACCCAAGGCAGCCAATCGACGGGAATCAGGTCCATCAGGTTCTGCAGAAATATCCAGATGAAGAGCGTCAGCGCCAGTGGCGCGACCATGTTGTTCTTGCCGCTGAAGGAGCCACGTACGCTGTCATCGATGAACTCGATGATCCACTCGACGAAGTTCAGAAGGCCCGAGGGCACCCCCGAGGTGGCGCGCTTGGCGGCTTTGTGGAACAGGAACAGGAACAGCACGCCCAGAAGGATAGAGACGAACATGGTGTCGAGATTGATGGACCAGAAGCCCATCGCCTTGAGGTCCTCCGCGCCGTGGGCAATGCCCCAGGTGCCGTCGGCATGCTGGCCAAAGGTGAGATTCTGCAGATGGTGCTTGATGTAACCGGAAGCGGTGAGAGTTTCGCCTTCAGCAGCCATAGCTCAGTTCAACCGTGCGTCGATTTGCCTAGCCCAAACAGTGCCATCAGCCCTACCGCGAAACCAACCATCAGCGGCAGAGGCATCAACTTCAGCACCCCCATACCCAGCGCAAACAGCATCCCGACCAGCAGGTAGCGCTCGATAACCGTACGGATCAGAACCCGCATACTTTGATGCGCGTTCAGTACCTTGCCCTTCGCGGTCTGCGTCGCGCGCCACGCCAGCAGACCGGAGTTGGCGCATGCGATACCGCCGCCATAGGCCGCAGCAGCCGCTTCCGCCACCCCTTTCAGGGCAAAATAGATCGTTGCCACCACACCCAGCAGGACCAACTGAGTCAACAACAGGCGGCGCAAACGGCTTTGCAGGGCGTGCGCCTCGATAGTCATCTGCGCAAGTCCTGGAGCGCGGGGCAACGACAAGATTTCATTTGAAAAGCGAGGTCGAAATGGACCACGTTTCCGGCGCGCGAAGTATAAGTGCACTGCAACATGAGGTCAATAATGAGGGTATAAAAACCCTTCATAATTGCCCCAGATGGCGCTCATCGTGGGGCAAACGGGGCACAAAATGACCGTTTTTCGAACACTACGCCGCTCGGCGGTACGATGGTGAGGTGCAGCAGTTCTACTTGAGATGATTCAGAATCCCGTCCAGTTCATCCACGCTGTTGTACTGGATCACCAGCTTCCCCCGGCCGCTGGCCGCATGCTGGATATTGACCTTGGCACCCAGCCGTTCGGCCAGATCATCCTGCAGCCGCAGGATGTCGGGATCGACCCGCGCCGGCTGCCTGGCCGGTTGTTCGGCCTCTCTCTGCAGCTTGCGCACCAGCTGTTCGGTTTCACGCACCGACGAGCCGCGTGCTGCCACCTTGCGCGCGACTTCGCTCTGCTGGCGCCCGTTCAGACCCAACAGCGCCCGGGCATGGCCCATTTCCAGCTCTCCGGCCTCGACCAAGCGCTTCACGTCTTCATTGAGATCCAGCAAGCGCAGTAGATTGGAGACCGCGGCGCGGGAACGGCCCACCGCATCGGCCGCCTCCTGGTGGGTCAGGCCGAACTCATCGATGAGACGATCCAGTGCCTGAGCCTCCTCCAGTGGGTTGAGATTCTCACGCTGGATGTTCTCGATCAGCGACATGGCGATCGCTGCCTGATCGGGCACGTGACGCACCACGACCGGCACTTCCTGCAACCCCGCCAGTTGGGCCGCCCGCCAGCGACGCTCACCCGCGATGATCTCGAAGCGACTCCCCTCGATGGGCCGTACCACGATCGGCTGCACCACGCCCTGGGCCTTTATCGAGCTGGCCAGGTCCTCAAGGCTCTCTTTGTGCATGTTATGGCGCGGCTGGTATTTGCCGCGCTGCAGGAGGTCCACCGACAGGTTGCGCAGCTCGCCATCGACAGACGCACCCTCACTGCCCGATCCTTGGGCTGGCGGGCTGACACCGGCCAGTAAGGCATCGAGTCCGCGCCCCAGGCGACGTTTCTTCGTTGTCATGTTGAACCCTGCATCAAAGCTCGTTGGGTGGAGGAACCGGAGTGTGTCACGCGCTGGCTTCGGCGACGGGTGGCAACTCACCATTGCGTTGCAGCAGCTCCCGGGCCAGGGAAAGATAGGCCAGGGCCCCGCGTGAGGTTTTGTCATAGAGAAGCACGGGAACACCGTGACTCGGTGCCTCGGCCAGGCGCACATTGCGCGGCACGATGGTGCGGTAAACCTTGTCGCCGAAGTGCTCTTCGAGCTGCGCGGCGACGTCAGTGGAAAGGTTGTTGCGCGGATCGTACATGGTGCGCAGCAGTCCCTCTATCTTCAGCCCGGGATTGGCTGCGGCGCGGATCTTTTCGACAGTCTGCAGCAACGCGGTCAGACCCTCGAGCGCGTAGTATTCGCACTGCATGGGGATCAGCACCCCCTGCGCCGCGACCAGCGCGTTGACGGTGAGCATATTGAGCGACGGCGGGCAGTCGATGATGATGTAATCGAAGTCATCGACCACCGATGCCAGGGCGATGCGCAGGCGGCTCTCGCGCTCCGGCATCTCCAGCAGCTCCACCTCCGCCGCCGTCAGATCGCCGTTGGCGGGCAGCAACTTGAAGCGGCAACGTCCCGCCTGAACCAGGCCCTGAGAAACCGTTGCGTCACCCACCAGCACATCGAGTGTCGACAGCTCGATCGCGTTCTTTTCCACCCCGCACCCCATGGTGGCATTACCCTGCGGATCCATGTCGACCAGCAGCACGCGGCGCTTCACGGCCGCCAACGAGGCCGCCAGATTGATACTGGTGGTGGTCTTGCCGACACCGCCCTTTTGATTGGTGACGGCGATGATTCTGCCCATGACTCTCCCTTGCTCCCATCGTCGGACGATTTTGGGACCGGATACCTTACCACGCGCCCCGGATTACAGCGAGCCACGCGCACGGCGCGTCAATAGCCGACCACATTGCATTGAAATCAAGATCCGACGGTCATCGGCTATCCGGCCCTGCCTCGCCCCGGCCAACAACCGGGTTCCCGCTCCGCACAGGGCAAGAGTGTGGCGCCCGCAGGCGAACGTTCGCGGGCGCGCAAAGCGTACCCAGATGAATTTGTTTTTACTTAAGGCCAGTGGAGAAGATCCAATGAGAAAGACCTTATTGACCAGCGCAGCGGTGCTGCTCATGAGCGCCTCGTCGGCCTGGGCGGCAGACGACCTTTTGGCAATGGCGCGCCAGCACTTCAAACCCATCCCCTCGATCATTCCGTCAGTAAAAGACAACGCCGTGACGCGTGAAAAGGCAGAGCTGGGCATGTAGCGCTGCCCACAGAGATCGGCGGGGTGCGCGCCCGCTGTTTTTCACGTCAGCGGTCCAACTCCAACGGGATATAGGGGACTGCCGTAAACTGATCACCCGATACCTCGCGACCGATGCGGTTGAAATGATCGATCACCAGGTTGGCCAGCACGTAGGCGCCCGGGTTGGTCCAGGCGTGGAAACCGTCGAAGAAGAGGTCTGATTTTCTGAAATCGACCTTCACCCCATTGACGTCATAGTGAAACACGCCCTCCGGGGTATCGTGCAGTGCAGAGAACATCTCGTAGGCGGGCAGTACGTGCAGCTTGGGATACTCCCGCTCCAGTTCACGCAAATAGACGTTGAGCTTGCGGTTCTCTTCACGGCACACCTCGTAGTCGGGAAACGCCTTCTCCCAATCCTCCGCCCAGTCATCGGACCGGCAGTCGAAATAGATGCTGCCCGTCAGCACGGTGGGGCGGTGCCGGGCGGTGCGCTGAAATTCGAATTCGCCCCCCTCGCTGCAGTCGATCAATTCACTCGCGCAATCCATCAGCAGCATGAGGATGTATTTCTTCAGGTCGGGTTTGGCCTTCTCCGCGTACTGCATCTTGACGTAGTGGTAGGGGAAATCCATGGCGACGATGAGATTCGGCCGCAGCTCTTGCAGCGAATCAAGAATGCTGCTGTTGAGCTTGATGACAAAGAGAAAATAGAAATCGGAGTCGTACTGCGCGTCCGCCAGACACATCTGATCCCGGATCAGCGAGGGGAAGGAGGTGGAGAAGAGCCCGTGCGAGACGGAGGCGCCGATCGCGTAGAGCGGGCCCATGGCGCGCAGCCGCTTGGCCAGCTGCGGATCGCGGCAGTGAGTGTTGAGTGACGTTGCGTGATATTCGAGCCTTTCGACACCGGATTCACCTTGGTACACGACGCTGGAGGTGCAGCCCGCGATTACCGCGAACGCCATGCCGTGCAAAAGGGTTTTGATGGCAGAATGCATCGATCGCCTCAGTCTTTTTTGTTTTGGCTACCGAACGAGTCAGCGACGCTCGTCACTGGCTTGACCGCGCACCGGCCGATTGATTCGAATCAAATGGCGCTCGCCCGCGAGACCCGGCACCTCAAGGCGAATAATCTCAGCGACGCGCCACGGTTCGGAAACACAGGACAGCTCAACCTCGTTCTGCACGCCTTTCATGGCGAGCAGCACACCGAAATCCGCGCAATGCCGCCCGGCCAGTTGAACAAAATCCGCGATGCGGGAAAAGGCACGCGAAACAATGGTGTCGAACGGCCTGTCGGGTTGGTAGTCCTCGACGCGCGCCTGCACCACCTCGATGTTGGCGATGCCGAGCGCGATGACCACCTGGTGCAGAAAGCGTGCACGCTTGGCCTGGCTGTCGAGCAGCACAAAGTGCCGCTGCGGCTGCGCCAGCGCCAGGGGAACGCCCGGCAGCCCCGCACCGGTGCCCACATCGAGGATGCGTTCGCCTTGTAGATAAGGGGCTACCGCCAGGCTGTCGAACAGATGGCGCACGACCATCTGCGCGGGATCACGGACAGCGGTCAGGTTATAGGTTCGGTTCCACCGGGCGAGCAGATCACGGAAAGCGAGCAGTTGCGTCTGCACCGCCTCGGGGAGCGCAAGATCCAGGGCATCGAGGCCTTGCGTGAGCCGTTGGCGATCGTCGCTCACCGGTTCAGGCAGAGGCTTCGATCCCGGCGGCGGCCCGCGCCGCGGCACGACCCGCTTCGAAGGCGCGCTCGTTGAGCTCGGCCAGCTCAGGCTTTCTGGCCCGGAAGCGCTCGACGATGCGCTTTTTCAGTACTTCGGCATCGAAGGGCAGGTAGTCGGCGATCGCCCCCAGCATGATGGTATTGACGAGCCGCAGATTGCCCAGCTCTTTCGCAATCGACCCGGCGTCAAAATCGTAGACCTTGACCCCCGCGTTGCGGATCTCGTCGATCGCATCCACGGGATAATCGAAAACGCCGCTGGATACGACCGGCGGCACCAGCTCCAGGGTATTGACCATCACTACGCCACCCGCTCGCAGATGACCGCTCCAGCGCAGGCCCTCTGCCGCTTCGAAGGCCAGCACGATATCGGCGGAACCCGCGGTAATGACCGGCGAAATCACCCGCGGGCCAAACCGCACATGCGAAGTGACCACGCCACCGCGTTGGGCCATGCCGGCGACCTCGGTCTTTTTGACATCGTAGCCCATGTCGATGGCCGCTTCGGCGAGGATCTCCGCGGCGGTCATGACGCCCTGGCCGCCGGTGCCGACGACCATGATATTGGTAATCTCGTTGCTCTCGCTCACGCTATTTCGTTTCTCTTGCTCTCAGGCGGACTGAATGGAAATAGTCGGTACTATGGCCTCGGGCGCGCAGGTCTTGACGCACATGTCGCAGCCGGTACAGGCGGCAGTTTCGATGCGCACGAAGGAGAGGTCGACCACCTTGCCGCTCGGCTTGGTCTCCTTTTCGCGTCGCGTCACCGTGATCGCCGGACAGCCGACATCGAGGCAGTTGCCGCAGCCGGTACACTTCTCTTCGGCGACACGCAGCGGCGGCACCGGCTGGTAGAAATCGACGAGCACACAGGGCCGGTCGGTGATGATCACCGAGGGTTCGGGAATCCTGGTCTCCTCGCGCAGCGCCTTGAACAGCGTCGGCAGCTCGTAGGGATCGACAACCCGGATGCGCTCCTTCTTCACACCCAGCGCCTCCACCAGCCGGGCGAAGTCAACGCGCGGCGCCTCGTTGCCCCGGATATCGCGACCCGTGCCGGGATGATCCTGGCCACCGGTCATGCCGGTGGTGCGATTGTCGAGCAGCAGCACCGTCACATCGCCCCGGTTGTAGACGATATCGAGCAGCCCCTGCATGCCCATGTGCAGGAAGGTCGAATCACCGATCACCGCAACCATGTGCTTGTTGGCGTCGTGCGGGGTACGCCCCTTGTCGAGACCCAGCGCCACACCCATGGAGGCGCCCATGGCGATGGTGGTATCCAGCGCGTTCCAGGGCTGTCCGGCGCCCAGGGTGTAACAGCCGATGTCACCCGAGATGGTGACATTGCGAATCCGCGAGAGCGTAAAGAAAACACCCATGTGCGGGCAGGCCGGGCACATGGTGGGCGGGCGCGGAAAGACCGCCATCTGCTTCAGCTCCGCTTCGGATACCGCCTCGCCCAGCAGTCCCTTGACGGCCGGGCGGAGGATATCGGGCGTCAGCTCACCGGTGCGCGGCAGGATGTCCTTGCCATGAACCTCGATGCCGGCCGCCTTGAGTTCGAGCTCCATCAGCGGTTCGGTCTCCTCGACCACTACCAGATGCTCAACCTGATCAGCCAGGGTACGCACCTTGCGCAACGGCAGCGGATAGCCGATCCCCAGTTTCAGCACCGGCGCATCAGGCCACGCCTCTTTGATGTGCATGTAGGCCGGACCCGAGGTGAGAAAACCGACCCGCTTGTCGCTGCCCTCTTCCAGCCGGTTGAGTTCGGTGGTTTCCGCATGCTCGGCCAGCTTCGCCTCGCGCTCGTACATCAGCGGCAGGCGGCGCTTGGCGTTGCCGGGCACCATCACCCAGTGCGCCGCATCCTTGACGAATCCCGTCTCCTGTTTGGGTGCGACGCGCTCGCCCACCGTCACCATGCCCTTGACGTGGCAGATGCGCGTGGTCATACGCAAAATGACGGGTGTCTGAAACTGCTCGGACAGCTCAAAAGCCTGGCGCATCATCGAGTGCGCCTCCTGGGAATCGGCGGGTTCCAGCACCGGAATATGGGCGAAACGACCCCAGAAACGCGAATCCTGCTCGTTCTGCGAGGAAGACATGCCCACGTCGTCAGCCACCGCAATCACCAGGCCGGCGCCGGCGCCGGTCACGGTGAAGGTCATCAAGGCGTCGGAAGCCACGTTCATGCCCACATGCTTCATGGCGCAAAAGGCGCGTGACCCGGCCATGGAGGCACCGATCGCCACCTCCAACGCCACCTTCTCGTTGACCGACCATTCGGCATACATATCGGGGTAGCGGGCGATGTACTCGAGAATCTCGGTGGAGGGCGTGCCGGGATAGGCGGCAGCGACGCGCACGCCGCACTCCCACACCGCGCGGGCGACCGCCTCGTTACCGGACAACAGATGGCGACTTTGCGCCGGTGCCTGAATTACCGCATTCATCTCTACAACCTCTTGGTCATCAGTCGTTGCCGGAGCGCCGCTCCATGGCGTCTGGCATATGCTCGGTGATGGATTCGTTACGCCGATAGACGGTTCCGGTGAACAACCCCACCAGTTCGCCGTTCTGATTGCGCACGTCCACCCGGTAAGTGGCGGTCCGGCCGCCGCAGTTCTCCTCGCTGGCGGTGGCCGTCAGCACATCACCCACCCTGCTTGCGGCAGTAAAAGTGATAGCGGCATTGAGCGCCACCGCAGTCCGTCCGTGGGAGTTGCTGGCCACTGCAAAAGCGAAATCAGCCAATGTGAAGGTGACCCCACCGTGCGTCAGGCCCACGGCGTTGAGCATCTCCTCACCGACGGTCAGTGTGGCCCTGCAACTGCCTGCCCCTACTGCTTCGAGGCGGATGCCCAGCGCCTGGGCGGCGCGGTCGTGCTCGGCCATCCAGTCACCGAGCTGCTGGTAGTCAATTTGCTGATCTGTAGGCATGGGTCAACCGCTGGATTTGGCATCCACCGATGCCGAACAGGCCGTCCATTGTCCTTGCTCGGGAGGCATTTCGCAACAAATGTGGAACCCCATCTTTAGGTGGGCGCAATGCGGTTCTACCAGCCACCACCGCCACCACCACCGCCACCGCCACCCGACGAGCCCCCGCCGCCCGACCCCGAGGAAGAAGAACCGGGCGCGGTGGATGAGCTGGACAGTGCAGAGCCCAGTGAACCTCCGATGGCGGTTGAGAAAGTGCCCATGTTGGAGGGGTTCCAGTGCCTGCCGTGATACCAGCCCGGTTGATACTCGTGACCCTCACGGCCCAGCTTCTGGAACAAGCCCGAGAAACGCTCGGCCCACTGGTTTTCCACACCCAGGGCCAGTGCATAGGGAAGAAAGCGCTCGAACAACTCGGGTGTCTTCTCCGGCGGATTACGGAAATTCATCTCATCCTTCTCCGCCACCTCCAGATAGAGTTTCAGGCCTTCGGCCTTGTCCAGCAGCTTGCGGCCGGCGCGGGTAGGGGCTTTGAGGAGTTGGAAGAACAGCACATTGATGACAATGCCGAGCACCAGTATCACCAGAATCGCGGGAGAGCCCTGGGTAAACAGCAAATAGAAGCCCGCCACTTCCCCCGCCAGGAAGGGCAGAGCAAAGGCCGATGCAAACAGGGCACTGATCCACTCGAGCACCGAACGCGCCCCACGCCACGCACCCCACGCCTGGCGCAGCAGCACGATCACACCGATGCTCCAGAACGAGAGCCACACCGACATGAACAGCCCCACCATCATCTCTTCACCCTCGAGGGTCAGCGCGGTACCCGCCAGGGTGAGGAGCGTAATGATGACCCCCGGAACCATCCAGCCGGTGTTGGTGCGGAAGTAGATCTTGTCGTGATCACGCTTGAGTACCGCTTCGTGCGCGCTGAGTGCCGAGCGGATGCGCGAGTGGTTCTTGCGCTCCAGCACCACGCTGTCTATATAGTTACTCGTCCCCTCGTCAACCGGAGCAGGCTCGTCACTGCCAAAAGTGTCGACACGCTGTTGCAGGATGTGCACGAACAACCGCGGAATCAGGCTCAGCTTATTGCCCTTGTCGCGCAACTCCTCCAGCAGCTTTTCCAACTCGCGCGACTTGCTGGCACTGGGCTTGGTCGAAACGAACAGGGCACGAATCAGCGCTTTCTCGCCGGGCGCCAGATCGTCGGCCTCCTTGCTGGTGCGGAGCAGGACGAAATCCTTGCCCTTTTCGTGGATCTCCACCAGCCCCTTGACGGCCAGATTGACCAGCGCCGCCGCGAAGGTCTTGTGGTCGTAGCCCATGCGTTGCACAAAACGCGTCGAGGCCGGCGAGTAGCCTTCCGGTGGTTCGTAGCGCGGGATGATCACTCCGCTTTCGGGGTCGCGCCCGTAGCGATGCCAGATGGAGAGGTAAAAGATCAGCAGCAGTGTGAGACCCACCGCACCGATCAGGTACGGCACATTGTCTCTAAGCAGATACCACAGCTTTTCCTCGGTGCTGGGCTCGGCGATGTAACCCTTGGGCCAGGCGACCACGATGGTCAGTCCCTCGCGCGGGGCAAAGGAGCGCGTCGAGGAAAAGCGCACTGTCCCGTCGTAGTCCACGACCGCCTCGTAATCCTGCCTCTGATCACCGCGAAAACCTGTATAACCCTCAGGCTTGAGCGCATCGGCGGGAATCGTGGTGGGGAGACGAACCGCCGCGCTCGCGGCGAGGATCGGAAACACCCAGTCGTTGCCGGTCACGTTCCAATAGATTTCATCGTGATCCTGGAAAAAACCCAGCTGACGATCGGTACGATAGCGCAGGGTGTAGGTGTAGACACCCGCGCGCAGATAGCGATCCTTGTGCCCGATGTAAACGCGCACCCCGTTACCCTGCCGCTGGGTGTGATAATCCTCGGGGTTACCGTCACGCAACACCTCGGCAACACTGAAATCGACCCGATAGCGGTTGCCGAAGCGGTCCTTGTAGTCGGTGGGAAAATCGCGGTAGATGCCGCGTTTGATCTCCTGGCCTTCGGCCTTCACACGGATGGTTTCGGTTACCACCATGGAGGCGTCGGGAAACACCTGGATGTCGCTGTGAAAGGAGAGGATCTGTTCGCGCGCCGATGCCGCGTGGACAAATCCCAGTACGAGCACCAGCATCCCCAGGCAGCGTTTCACATCAGACCTCCATTTCGAAATAGGCTGCCGGTCGAAAGCGGAACGAACCGGCGATCAAGGTATCGGGGAAAGAGTCAATACGGGTGTTGAGGTTGCGCACGGCGCCATTGTAATAACGCCGTGCGTACTGAATATGATCCTCCACCGCGGAGAGCTGCTGCTGCAGGTCGAGAAAGCTACGATTGGCCTTGAGATCGGGATACTGCTCGGCCAGGGCGATCAACTTGCGCAGCCCGGAACCGATCTGGCCCTCGGTGGCGGCGAGGCGGGAAACATCCTGCGTGCGCTCGGCCTCAACCCGCAGTTCCGTCACGGTGGTCAGCGTCGCCTGCTCGTAAGCCGCGTACTGCCTGACGGCATCGATCAGCTTGGGGATGAGATCGTGGCGGCGTTTCAACTGTACGTCGATATCGCTCCAAGCGGCGAGCACGCGTGCGCGATCCCGAACCAATAAATTGTAGATTGCGATCGCCCATACCAGCAGACCGATGCCGATGAGCCCTAACAACCACTCCATGGCTCCCCCTGTTTTTCGTTATTCAGTGGTGATGATCATGCCAGCCAACACACTTTTCACCAACCTTCTTCCCTTTCGGTCGGCTTTGCCCGCGGCTGACACACCTCCCTTCCACATCTTTCTGTCTGGCACGCGCGCCTATTCGCTTTGAACGGAAGTGACTCTCTGATTGATACCGTTTCCCGCCCACCGCACCGGGCGTTATCTGTGCTGCCCAACTACTCCAGCCGTTGAGATCTAAGCAGGTGCCGCGCTGGGTTGGTTGAGCACAAGGCGCACCTCCACCGCATCGTCGCTCTCCAGGGCGTGGACCTCGAAACCCGTTGACTTGGCAAGCCCCAGCATCCCGTGATTATCGTCGAGCACCTGGCCGATCATCTCGCTCGTGCCGCGCGCCCGACAGTAGTCGATCATCTTCACCAGCAGGCGCTTGCCCAGTCCCTGCCCCTTGAGATCGGAACGCACCACGATGGCAAATTCCGCGCGCAGATTGTCGGGATCGGTGACCGTACGCACCACGCCCAGGGTTTCTCGCTGCCCCTGGTCATCGGTTCCGGCGGCGATGAACGCCATCTCGCGGTTGTAATCGATTTGGGTGAGTCGCGCCATCTGCGAGTGGGGCAGTTCGCGCACCTGACCGAAGAAACGGAAGCGGATATCCTGCGGTGTGAGTCGCGAGATGAAGACGTGATGTTCAGGTTCGTCCTCCGGGCGGATCGGGCGCAGCAATACCTCTCGGCTGTTGCGCATCGTAAAGGGCTCTTCCAGATCCTGAGGGTAGGGGCGAATCGCCAATCGGGAAGCTCCCGGATGCGCGGCGGGGGCGACGACCACGCGGGCATCCAGTGCCACCACTCCGTGCTCATCGGCGAATAGAGGATTGATGTCCAGCTCGCTGATCTCCGGGAGATCCACCAGCAGCTGCGAGACGCTCAACAGCGTGAGTTCGATGCCTTTCAGGTCAGCGGGCGGCGTATCCCGATACCCTTGCAGCAGGCGGTAGATACGTGTGCGCGACATCAGTTCCCGCGCCAGATTGAGGTTGAGCGGCGGCAGCGCAAGAGCGCGATCGCGGATCAGCTCGACCGCGGTTCCACCCTGGCCGAACAACAGCACCGGACCGAAAAGGGGGTCGGTCGTGGCGCCGACCACCAACTCCCAGGCACCGGCGCGACGCACCATCTCCTGCACGGTAAAACCTTCGATACGCGCATCGGGCAAACGCTGCTCCACCCTTTGCAGCATCGCTTCGGCCGCCGCCGTGGTGGCTGTTTCGCCCTCCAGATCAAGTACTACGCCCCCGACATCGGATTTGTGGGAGATGTCTTGGGAGAGAATCTTTAGTGCCACCGGTTTTCCGAACTCGGCCGCCAATTGCCCGGCCTCCCTGGGATCGCGGGCAATCCTCGTCTCTACCACCGGTACGCCGTAGGCGCGCAACATCTCTTTGGCTTCGGGTTCGGTCAGCAGCTTGTCGCCGCGGGCCAGTACCCCGTCGATGATGCGTTGTGCGGAACCGGTGTCCGGAGTGAACACCTCTGGAACCGATGGCGGCGTCTCCATCAGCATCTCCTGATTGCGCCGGTACTCAAGGATCTGGAGATAACCACGCACCGCGGATTCAGGCGTGCGGTAACTGCGTAGACCGGCTTCCGACAGCAGTCGGCGCGCACCGCGCACCGCAGAGTCACCCAGCCAGGTGGTCAGTATCGGTTTCTGACCTGTCCTGGCGTTATCCTTCACGGCACGAATCACCTCCTTGGCCACCTCATCGGCTGACAAAACCGCAGTGGGCGCATGCATCACCAGTACCGCGTCCACCCCGGCGTCTTCCAGGATGATGTCGAGCGCGTCGCGATAGCGCTGCCCCGGCGCATCGCCGATCAGGTCGACAGGATTGGCGCGCGACCAGGTGCGCGGCAGCACGGCATCAAGCCGGGCGATGGTTGATTCGGAGAGTTCCGCCAGCTGACCATCAAGCCGGGTCAGTTCGTCCACCGCCATCACCCCCGGGCCACCGCCGTTGGTCACCACCGCCAGGCGCTCGCCCTTCAGGGGCACACCTCGCGCCAGGGTCTCCACAGCGCCGAACAACTCGTTGAAATCGTAGACCCGCAGCATGCCGGCGCGACGTATGGCGGCGTCGAAGACGGTGTCCGACCCGGCCATCGCACCGGTGTGCGACAGCGCCGCCTTCGCCCCCTGTTCGCTACGCCCCGACTTGATCACGATCACGGGTTTGACGCGCGCCGCCGCGCGCCCCGCCGACATGAACTTGCGGCGCTCGCGGATCGATTCCAGATAGAGCAGGATCGCACTGGTCGCAGGATCACTGCCCAGATAGTCGAGCAGGTCACCCACGTCCACATCGGCGGAATCACCCACCGAGATGAAGTGCGAGAAGCCAATGCCTCGCGGCGCAGCCCAATCCAGGACCGCCGTGCAGAGCGCGCCCGATTGCGAGACGAAGGCGATCTTGCCCGCCGTGGCCGGCTGGTGGGCGAAGCTCGCGTTGAGGTGCAGGCCCGGCACCAGCAGGCCCAGGCAGTTCGGCCCGAGGATGCGCATCAGGTGCGGACGCGCCGCGTCCAGCATGGGCTGAACCAGATCCCCGTCGGGGGAATCGCGCAACCCCGCCGTCATCACGACCGCGGCACGGGTTCCGAGATCACCGAGCTGCGCGATGAGCCCCGGGACCGTGGCGGGCGGTGTGCAGATCACCGCCAGATCGGGCGCCTCGGGCAGGCGTCGAATCTCAGGATAGGCCAGCACACCCGCCACCGCGCCGTACTTGGGATTGACCGGCATCACCGGGCCCGTGAATCCACCCTCCAGCAGATTGCGCATCACCAGGTTGCCGATGCTGCGTGATCGGGTCGAAGCGCCGATGACGGCAACCGAACGCGGTCTTAGTAAATACTCGAGGTTGCGGACACTCATTATAAAATCACTCAGGGTCAGGGAAGGGCAGAGGCGGGCCGGCACACCGTTCGCCCTGAAATCCGGACCAGCACCGAGCCCCGCCTAGCGAGCTTAGCCGATCACTGTTGCAATGCAATATGATCAGGGTCAAGAATCGAGAGGGCGTACCGAGCAATTCTGCGCCCTCGGCGCACCGCCTGTCAGCTCGACCGGAAGCCATTCGGCCGGATAACGCGGATACGCGGGCCGCGCTGGATGACGAAACAGCGACCCGGCTTCGCTATCAGCTCGTTTTCGCTGACCACCCGCACATCACAGATAAGCCGATTCCAGAATGCCTTGTCGGTGCCAGGCTGGAATGGACCCCCTGCAGGCGAGGCGTGGATTGTTACGCAAAAGGCATCGGTCCGGGGAGATGGGGTGTGACTGCGACGGTCGGCAGCGAATCAGCCTGGGAGAAACCTATCATGGGCCGTCCCTCCCTACGGCGCCTCCACAGAGGCGGATAGGTAATAACCGGAGTTTAGCAGGGTAGAGGAGCCGCGCCAGATAGAGGTTATCCGGTGCGCCTACTCGGCGAAACTGGATTCGATACGAGCGGTTTTCTTGAGATGTACCAGCAGCAGCGAGATCGCGGCCGGGGTGACCCCCGGGATGCGTCCCGCCTGACCCAGGGTAGCCGGACGATGCTGCGCGAGCTTGTGGCGCATCTCGTTGGAAAGACCACGTACCTGCAGGTAATCCAGCGTGGCGGGAATACCGGTCTCCTCATGGCGCCGGGAGCGTTCTATCTCGATCTGTTGACGGTCGATGTATCCCGCGTACTTCGCCTGGATCTCCACCTGTTCCGCGGCTTGGGGATCGACAATTCCCGGACCGGCTTCAGGCAACGCCATCAGTGAGCGGTAACTCACTTCGGGGCGGCGCAGCAGCTCCATCAGCGTCTGCTCGCGATTGAGGCGCTCGCCCATCCGCGACTGCAGGTCGTTGGCGGCCGCGCTCTGCGGCCGTACCCAGGTCTCGCGCAGCCGCTGCTGCTCGCGTTCGATCGCTTCGCGCTTGGCCGTAAAGCGCGACCAGCGGGTCTCGTCGACGATACCCAGCTCGCGACCGATGGGTGTCAGGCGCAGATCGGCGTTGTCCTCGCGCAGCAGGAGACGATATTCGGCGCGGCTGGTGAACATGCGATACGGTTCACTGGTGCCGCGGGTGATGAGATCGTCCACCAGCACCCCGAGATAGCCCTGGTCGCGACGCGGAAACCAGCCCTCGCACCCCGCCACCTGCAGCGCCGCGTTGAGTCCTGCCAGCAGCCCCTGGGCTGCGGCCTCCTCATAGCCGGTGGTGCCGTTGATCTGGCCGGCGAAGAAGAGCCCCGCCACTGCCTTGGTTTCCAGCGTGGGTTTGAGATCGCGCGGATCGAAGAAATCGTACTCGATGGCGTATCCCGGGCGGGTGATGTGCGCCTGCTCGAAACCCCGGATCGAGCGCACCAGTTCGACCTGCACATCGAAGGGCAGGCTGGTGGAGATGCCGTTGGGGTAGTACTCGTCGCTGCTCAGTCCCTCGGGCTCGATGAAGAGCTGGTGCCGGTCCCGGTCGGCGAAGCGCACCACCTTGTCCTCGACCGAGGGGCAGTAGCGCGGGCCGATCCCTTCGATCACGCCGGTATACATCGGTGAGCGGTCCAGGCCGTTGCGAATGATGTCGTGAGTCCGGGCGTTGGTATAGGTGATGTGGCAACAGACCTGGCGCGGGTGCTCATCGGCCGTGCCGAGAAAGGAGAAGACCGGCACCGGGTCGTCGCCCGGTTGTTCCGCCATTACGGAGAAATCGATGCTGCGACCGGCGATGCGTGGCGGCGTCCCGGTTTTCAGACGCTCCACGCGGAACGGCAGCTCGCGCAGACGGCGGGCCAGTGCGTTGGCGGGTGGATCGCCGGCGCGCCCCCCTTCGTAATTCGACAGGCCGATGTGGATGCGCCCGCCGAGAAAGGTGCCGGTGGTCAGGACGACCGCAGGGGCGGCGAAGTGCAATCCCATCTGTGTGACCACCCCGGTGACACGCCCCCCCTCAACGGTCAGGTCATCCACGGCCTGCTGAAACAGCACCAGATTCGGCTGCTGCTCCAGGGCGTGGCGTACCGCCTGCTTATACAGGGCGCGGTCGGCCTGGGCGCGGGTGGCGCGCACCGCCGGTCCTTTGCGTGCGTTGAGGATGCGGAACTGGATGCCGGCGCGATCCGCGGCGTGTGCCATCAAACCGCCGAGGGCGTCGATCTCCTTGACCAGATGCCCCTTGCCGATGCCGCCGATGGCCGGATTGCAACTCATCTGCCCCAGGGTCTCGATGTTGTGGGTCAGCAGCAGGGTGCGCGCACCACGGCGCGCCGCGGCGAGGGCGGCCTCGGTGCCGGCGTGGCCGCCGCCGACCACGATCACATCGAAGGTGTTGCTGGCGTTCATCGTTTTCATCACCCAATCGGGGCGCAAAGTATAGCGGAACCAGCGGTTTACAAAAATCTACCTCGACGACACACGGTAGCGAGTCCCAGCCGCTTTACTTCCAATTCCGATCCCGCACAAAAAATTTATTGACGGATCTGGCAGAGTTAACTTGAATTTGACTATTCGTCAATAAATGACCTTTCGTTAAATAATGAATATTATCAGCCGCAAGCAGCGTGAGATCCGGCAGCGCGAGGAGCAAATCCTCGAGGTCGCCAGCCGCATGCTGGGGGAGGTGGGTTACCTCGGCATCACCATGGACCGCATCGCCGCGGCGATCGAGTACTCCAAGGGGACGGTCTATCAGCATTTCGGCAACAAGGAGGAGCTGCTGATCGCGCTGATGATGCGCCGCAAGCACGAGATGGTGCGCCTGTTCCGGCTCGCCGCGGCCTTCGACGGCAGCACCCGCGAGCGCATCACCGCAGTCGGCGAAGCCTACATGCTCTTCACCCAGCTCTACCCGGTCGAGTTCCAGCACCTGCCGACGCTGCTCTCCCCCTCGATCTGCGACAAAGCATCCCCGAATCGCTGCGCCGAGCTGTCGGGGCAGGATCAGGAGTGCATGGATGTGGTCACCGCCGTGGTCGTTGAAGCCACCGCAAAGGGCGAGCTGACCCTGCCTCGTGACCTCTCGCCCGTCGAACTGGTGTTCGGACTCTGGTCGACCATGTACGGCGCACTCACGCTGATGCAGACCGCCATCCCTTTCCAGGAGATCGGCATCGCCGATGCCTATACGGCGCTGAGCCGCAACCTCCAGGCACTGCTGGACGGTGTCGGTTGGCAGCCCTACTCACACCAGTTCGACGGCCAACAGTTGGTAGCGCGGATCCACCGCGAGGTTTTTGCCAGCGAACTGGCGTCGCTGAACACAGCAGTATCAGAAGGAGCAAGCCATGGCTAAACGCTATGCGGAATGGATTGTGCGCCAGCGCTGGCTGGTGATGGCGTTGAGTCTGGCATTGATCGCCCTGACCGCGAGCGGCGCTCGACTGCTGAGTTTCACCGCCGACTACCGCGTCTTTTTCGGCGCAGAGAATCCCGAACTGCTCGCCTTCGAGACGCTGCAGAATACCTACACCAAGAACGACAACGCGCTCTTCGTACTGACCCCCAAAGACGGCAACGTCTTCACCCGCGATACGCTGGCGAGCATCGAGTGGCTGACCCAGCAGGGTTGGCAGACGCCCTATTCGATCCGTGTCGACTCGATCACCAACTTTCAGCATACGCGCGCCGCCGGCGACGATCTGGTGGTCGCCGATCTGGTCAGCAATGCCGGGCAGTTGAGCGATGCGGAGCTGGATGAGATACGCCGTATCGCCCTGGCCGAACCGCTGCTGGCCAACAAGCTGATCGCGCCCAACGGCCGCGTAACCGGCGTCAACATCACCGTTCAGCTGCCGGGCGTCGATACCGGTGTCGAGAATCCCATCGTCGTGAATTTCGTGCGCGATCTCGCCGATCAGCTGCGCGTCCGTGATCCCAATCTCGATGTTCGGCTGGTGGGCGTGGTGATGATGAACAACGCCTTCCCCGAGGCGTCGTTCGCCGACATGCGCACCCTGGTTCCGGCCATGTTCGCCGTGGTGATCATCACCCTGGCGCTGATGCTGCGCTTCGTTACCGGTACCGCGCTCACGGTGCTGGTGATCCTGGTCTCCATCACCACCGCCATGGGACTCGCCGGCTGGCTGGGGATCCGGCTCACGCCGCCCTCGAGCACCGCGCCCACCATCATCCTGACACTGGCGGTCGCCAACTGCGTACACCTGCTGGCCAGCTTTCTCTACGAGATGCGTTATCACAGCCGCGACAAGGCCACTGCCATCATCGAGAGCCTGCGCATCAACTTTCAGCCGATCTTCCTCACCAGCATCACCACCGCGATCGGCTTTCTGAGCATGAACTTCAGCGACGCGCCGCCCTTCCACGACCTGGGCAACATCGTCGCCATGGGTGTGATCGCGGCGTTCATTTTCTCTGTGACACTGCTGCCCGCGCTGTTGGTGGTGCTGCCGATCAGGGTCAAGCCCCGCGCTGCGAGCGCGGCACCGCATTCGATGGATCGGTTTGCCGAGTTCGTGGTGCGTCGCCGCCGTGCGTTGCTGTGGGGCATGGGTGCGATGATAGTCGGATTGGTGGCCTTCATACCGCAGAACGAACTGAACGACGAGTTCGTGAAATATTTTGACGAAAGCATCGAGTTTCGCCGTGCCACCGACTATGCCACCGAAAATCTCACCGGTACCTACTTCATCGATTACTCGCTCAAGGCGCAGGAGCCCGGCGGTATCAGTGATCCCGCCTTTCTCGCCAAGACGGAGCAGTTCGTGGAGTGGTGGCGCGCCCAACCGGAGACCACGCATGTCGCCACGCTGACCGACATACTCAAGCGTCTCAACAAGAACCTGCACAGCGACGATCCCGCCTGGTACCGCGTACCCCGCGAGCGCGACCTGGCGGCGCAGTATCTGCTGCTCTACGAGATGTCGCTGCCCTACGGATTGGATCTGAACGATCGCATCAATGTCGACAAATCCGCCACCCGCGTCACCGTTACACTGCCCAGTCTCTCCACCAACCAAACCCTGGAGCTCGAGCAGCGTGCCCAGCGCTGGCTGGCCGAGAATGCACCCGAGTTCACTGATGCCAAGGGCAGCGGTCCGGCCATCATGTTCTCGCATATCGGAGCGCGCAATATCCGCAGCATGCTGTTCGGCACGGCCGTGGCGCTGGTCCTGATTTCGATGATTTTGATCGTGGCGCTGCGTTCGCTCAAGATCGGCCTGGTGAGCATGATCCCCAACCTGGTGCCCGCGGGGATGGCGTTCGGTCTGTGGGGACTGCTGGTGGGCCAGATCGGCCTGTCGCTTTCGGTGGTCGCCAGTATGACCCTGGGCATCGTCGTCGACGATACCGTGCATTTCCTGAGCAAATATCTGCGTGCACGGCGTGAGAAAAACTTCGCTGCGCCCGACGCCGTGCGCTACGCCTTCGCCACCGTCGGCATGGCGTTGTGGATTACCTCGCTGGTGCTGATCGCCGGCTTTGGCATCCTGTCGCTTTCCGCATTCGAACTCAATGCGGGCATGGGACTGCTCACCGCGATCACCATCGCTCTCGCCCTGGCGGCCGACTTCCTGTTCCTGCCGCCGCTACTCATGAAGCTGGAGGAAAAACGCAATGAAACTGCGATCACTGCTGGTGCTGCTGACGCTGTTACCCCTTAGCATCGCGGCCCAGACCCCCGCGGAGCGGGGGCTTGCCATCGCCCAGGAATCCGATCGGCGCGACATCGGTTTTACCGACTCGCAAGCCGACATGGTGATGACGCTGAAGAACCGCCAGGGAGAAGAGAGCGTGCGTGATCTGCGCGTCAAGGTGCTCGAGGTACAGGGCGACGGCGACAAGAGCCTCACCATCTTTGACGAGCCGCGCGATGTGAAGGGCACCGCGTTGCTGACGTTCGCCCACGGGGCCGATCCCGATGATCAGTGGCTCTATCTTCCGGCACTGAAGCGCGTCAAACGCATCGCCTCGAAGAACAAATCGGGGCCCTTCATGGGCAGCGAGTTCGCCTTCGAGGATATCGGCTCGCAGGAGGTCGAGAAATACACCTACAAGTATGTTCGTGACGAAGCCGTTGACGGCAAGCAGGCCTTTCTCATTGAACGCTATCCGGTGGATGAGAACTCGGGATACACCCGCCAGGAGGTGTGGATGGATCAGGCCGAGTACATCCCGCTGAAGATCGTATACTACGACCGCAAGAACGAGCTCCTGAAAACCCTCGTCTTCAGTGACTATCAACAGTATCTCGGCAAGCACTGGCGTGCGGGCAAGATGCACATGGAAAACCACCAGACCGGTAAAAGCACCCTGCTCGAGTGGAAGAACTACCGCTTCCGCACCGGGGTCGACGCGGGCGATTTCAACCAGAATGCGCTGAAGCGTGCCCGATGAACAGGGCACGGCTTTTTCTGTTCGGCGGCATGACGCTCGCCGTCGCTGCGCTCCCCGCACACGGCGCGGAGTGGTACGGCAACGTGACGGCGCAATCACGCCTGTTCGACAAGACATCGAGCAGCGCGGACCAGAAACGCAGCTATACCTCGCTGAGCTTTGAATCCACCTTTTATCATCAATCGAACAGCGGCCGGGACCTCTTCGCCGTCACGCCATTTGTGCGCGTGGACGAACACGACGCCGAGCGCACCCATGCCGATCTTCGCGAACTGACCTGGGTGCGGGTCAACGACGACTCGGAGTGGCGGCTTGGTCTGCGCAAGGTATTCTGGGGGATGACCGAGGGGGTGCATCTCGTCGACGTCATCAACCAGACCGATCTGGTGGAGAACGTCGACGGCGAAGACAAGCTGGGCCAACCGATGATCAATCTCTCGCTGGTGCGCGAATGGGGTATTGTCGATCTGTTCATCCTGCCCTATTTTCGCGAACGCACCTTTCCCGCCAGCGATGGCCGACCACGCACGGTACTCCCCGTAGCCACTGAGTTGGCACAGTACGAGTCTTCCGACCAGGAGAATCACGTCGACTACGCCATCCGCTGGGTCCACAGCATCGGTGACTGGGATGTGGGACTCTCGTGGTTCAAGGGCACCAACCGCGATCCGCTGCTGCAGCCGGGGTTGAATGGTGCAGGCCAACCCGTGCTCGTTCCGCTCTACAAGCAGATGGAGCAGTTCGGCGTCGATCTGCAGGCCACCAAGGGTGATTGGTTATGGAAGCTCGAGGTCATCGACCGCGATACTCGCAGCACTCACTACACCGCGGCGGCCGGAGGTTTCGAGTACACCTTCATCGGCCTCTTCGACACCCAGGCGGATCTGGGCGTCATCGCCGAGTATCTTTACGACGAACGCGGGGTGAGCGCACCCACGCCGACTCAGGATGACATTCTGATCGGGTTGCGCTGGACGCTCAACGACACGCAATCGACCGAAGCGCTGGTCGGTGTGATACTCGATCGCGGCAGCGACGCCAGAATGCTCTCCCTGGAGGCCAGCCGGAGGTTGGGACAGGATTGGAAGGTGGCGCTGGAGGCGCGCTGGTTTACCGATCAGCCGACCGGCGATCCGCTCTATCCCAATCGTGACGACGATTTCGTGCAGGTCGAACTGTCGAGATATTTCTGAGCGGCTTCATAACTCGCGCCAGGGCTCGGCCCTGATTCGAATCGAACCTCCCTGACGCTCACCGGCTCCCGCGTCGCGCCAGGTAGATGCCGCACAGAATCACCACGCCCCCCGCACCCTGCAGAACGCCGAGTGCTTCACCCAGCAGCACCCATGCCAGTACCGCTGCGGTGGCGGGCTGCAGCAGCAGACCCACCGATGAGAACGAGGCGGGCAGATGGGCCAGGGCATAGGCGATAAGGCTCTGCCCGCCGGCATGGGAAACGATGGCCAAACCGGCCAGGATTCCCCAGCCATAGAGCGAACTGGTCCACAGGCTTTCGCCCGACAGCCAGGCCACCGGCAGCAGTACCACTGCCGTCACCACCCCGCTCCAGGTCATGATGGTGGGTGTGGAGAACTCGGTGCGCAGCCGTCCTACCGAAAGGATATAGCCGGCGTAGAAAACCGCGGTCAGCAATCCCAGGCCGTCGCCCCACAGGTGTTCGAGGCCGATGTTGAGGCTCGCGCTCATCAACACGCCCATTCCGGCCAGCGCCATGACCATGCCGATAAGAAACAGGCGCGATGCGCGAACACCAAACAGCAGCCACCCACCGATGGTCACGAACACCGGTGCCGCATTGGCCAGCAACGTGGCGTTGGCCACCGAGGTCAGCGCGATCGACCAGTGCCAGACCGCCAGATCGCAGGCAAAGAACAGCCCGGCAATCGACAAGCGCCAAAAGTCACGCACCGACCTCGGGCGGCGGTGTTTCTGCGCCACTCCGCGCTGGTCCCAACTCAGCCACAGCATCAGCACCGGCAGCGCGAGTGAAATCCGGTAGAAGGCCGTGGTGACTGTACCGAGCTCGCTGAGACGCACAAAGATCGGCGCAAAGGCAATGGCCAGCGCACCGCTAAAGAGAGCGATCAGCGCAAAGCGTCCTGGTGCGGGAGGGGCTGAAATCACACGTCGTCCATACGTGGGTTAAAGGATAAGCGGGCAGCTTAAGTTAGCGACTCAACCGCTGAACAGTGACAGTTGGCGCGCATTACCAGCCTAACAGTCGTGGCCGGATATGCCGCTGCGGATCAGTTGGCATCGAGTCGTCATCGGCCGACCCGCACTCGGCGGCTTCATAACCTCCCGGGCGGACGCCTCAGTTGCGGCGTAGACGATCCGATACGGCGATCGGTGTAGGGTAGCGAAGCACCACAAAATAAGAGGAGACGACGAATGTGATCAGCGTGGCCAGTTGGATGAGATATGAAGCCTTGGCACCTATGACCCCGGAACCCAGTGCAGTGATCGCGATCAGGAGCGAGAATTCGCTGATCTGACCCAGACGCACCCCAACCTCCAGCGATCGGCCGCTTGCCTCGCCGACCCGTTTGAGCAACACGCGAAATACCAGCGGCTTGAGGAGCAGCGCTGCGGCGGCCAACACCAACGCCGGTAACAACACCTCACCGATGACGCCCAGATTGAAACTCGCTCCCAACGAGAAGAAAAACATCACCAGGAAAAAGTCCCGCAGCGGGCGCAGGCTTTCGGCGATGAACAACGCTATGGGGCTCGAAGCCAGGGCAACCCCACCGATGAACGCACCGATCTCGTGGGACAACCCCATCACGCCAGCCAGCTCCGCCATGCCCAGGCACCAGCCGATGGCGATCAAAAAGATGTACTCCTGAATGGTGTCAAAGCGGGCAATCAGCGGTACGAGTACGTAACGCTCCACCAGGGCGGCGAAGATGACCAATGCTGGCAACGCAAGCGCCACCTGACCCAGCTCTCCCCACGCAACCCCGCCTTTACCCATGCTCTGCACGCCGAGCAGTACCAGGATGGCGATCAAATCCTGCAAGAGCAGGATACTGATGATGATCTCACCGGTATGCTGGTGATGCAGCACGGTGGTAGGCAGCAACTTGAGCCCGATGATGGTGCTGGAGAACATCATCGCCGCTCCAATCACCATCGACTCAGCCAGCGTAAAACCAAACACATTCGCCACCGCCACACCCACCGCGCCAAAGACCAGTGAGCTGAGCAGCGTCACCATGGTCGCCTTGCGCATCATGTTCCACAGTTCCTGCGGCTGCAGATCGAGCCCGAGCAGATAGAGCAGGAAGATAATCCCGATATCGGAGATCTGGGTGATCAGGCTCGGATCACTGATCAGGCCAAACGCGTATGGCCCCAGCGCGATACCCAAGGCGATGTAGGCCACCAGCAGCGCTTGCCGGGCGAACAGCGCCACCGTGGCGAGAACCGCGGCACCGGTAAAGATGAGGAAGATCGAATAGAAGACCGGATCACTGGTCACACGGGAAACTCCGGAAATGGGCCTGTTTGTGAAGCCGGTGCTAAACACGCGTCCGGTTGCCATTCATCATATACGATCCGGAATCTACGCATCGGAACCTATACTGAAGAGACCATCTTTAATTAAGGAGACTGCATGAAGGATCTCATCGATCGGCTGGTGTCCACTGCTGGCCAGATCATCGTCGGCAAGGAACCGACCATCCGCCTCGCCCTCGCCTGTCTGATTGCCCGTGGCCATCTCCTGATCGAGGATCTCCCGGGTGTCGGCAAGACAACGCTCGCCCATGTGTTGGCACGAACACTGGGTTTGCAGTTTCAACGCATACAGTTCACCAGCGATCTGTTGCCAGCGGATATCCTGGGTGTCTCGATCTACGAACGTCAAAGCGGAGTCTTCACCTTTCATCCCGGACCCATCTTCGCGCAGGTTATCCTCGCCGATGAGGTCAATCGCGCAACGCCCAAGGCGCAGAGCGCGCTGCTCGAAGCGATGGAAGAGCACCAGGTGACCATCGAGGGGGAAACCCGGCGCTTACCCGACCCCTTTTTCGTTATCGCCACGCAGAACCCGGCGCATCTGATCGGGACCTTTCCGCTGCCCGAATCGCAGCTCGATCGATTTCTGATGCGCATCGAGATGGGCTATCCCGATCCGGCGGCCGAGCGCGCGCTGCTCAAGGGCCGCGATCGCCGTGAACTGCTTGAAGAGCTGCCGCCCTGCGCATCGCCCCAGCAACTGTTGGAGCTGCAACGCGCCGCCAGCCTCATTCATGTCGCCGATCCGCTGGTCGATTACCTTCAGGCGTTGCTGGCGCACACCCGCAACAGCGATCATTTTCAGGGAGGATTGTCGCCGCGCGCGGGGCTTGCCCTGCTGCGCGGCGCCCGTGCCTGGGCACTGATGGCCGGCCGCCGCGAAGTGGTGCCCGAGGATCTGCAGGCGATACTTCCGGCAGTGGTGGGCCACCGTTTGCGGCGCCAGGACGACGGTGACCACAGCAACGCCCGAGTGGCCACCGAGCTGCTACAGGCAGTGGCCATTCCCTAAGGTACTCCGGGGTGGCGTTCTCACTGCACCGACCCGCGTTCATCCAGACTCGGCTGGAGCGATTGTTACGCCCGGCGACCCCCGCGACGCCGGGGGCAGTCACGGTGCTCACGCAACGCGATATCTACATACTGCCGACCCGCCACGGTCTGCTTTTCGCGCTGATCCTGCTGGCCATGCTGCTCGGGGCGATGAACTACAACAACAGCCTGGGCTTTCTTCTGACGTTTCTGCTGGGCAGTCTCGCCATCGTTTCGATCCTCCACGCCTACCGCAATCTCGCCGGGCTGCGCATCGAAGGTGTACGCGCGGAACCGGTCTTTGCCGGACACGAAGCGCTGTTTCGAATCACCCTCCACAATCCTTCGCCGGCTGTTCGCAGTGCGATCAACCTGAAGATCGAGGGGGCGTCTCCGGTCACAGTGGACCTGCCGGCCACCGCGCGCACGGTGGTTGAGTTGCGTCTGCTCGCCGCGCGACGCGGGCGATTGCCGTTGGGGCGGGTTACCCTCGATTCGCGGTATCCGTTGGGGCTGTTTCGCGCCTGGGCTTATTGGCGGCCCGTGAGCGGCGCCATCGTTTACCCGCGGCCAGCTCCGCCGCAACCCCTGCCGGACGGGGGTGGTCAGGGCGGGCAATGGCGCGACGCACCTGATGCGGGTGCCGACGACTTTCGCGGTTTTCGCGACTACCATCCCGGCGACAATCTGCGCCACATCCATTGGAAAGCACTCGCCCGCGGCCAGGGCCTGCGTGTCAAGCAGTTCGCCACCACCCAGAGTGAAACCTTGTGGCTGGATTGGAATCAGGCGCACGGTGCTGACATCGAACAACGTCTCAGCCAGTTATGCCGATGGGTCGTGGACGCGCAGCGTCTGGGTTTCCCTTTCGGTCTGCGACTTCCCGACGGGGAGCTGCCCCCCGCGCTGGACGAGGGGCATGTACAGCGCGCACTTTCCCGCCTCGCCTTGTTTACCCCGCCATGAGCACCCCCACCATTCCCTCCGAACGGCCGCTGCCGGGGGCCACATTGAACTGGTTGCTCAGCGCGCTGGTCCTGGCGCTGGTCCCGCACCTTGGACGACTGCCGATCTGGGTCACCGCGATGACCATCGGGTTGGGCGTACTGCGCTGGCTGCTCCACCAACGGGGTGCCGCCCTGCCGCCGCGATGGCTGGTGCTGATCGTTGCGCTCCTGGGCGCCGCCGGCATCTTTGCCTACTATGGCACTCTGCTGGGAAAGAACGCCGGGGTCGCTCTGCTGAGCCTGATGCTCGGTTGCAAGCTGCTGGAGATGGTGCGCCTGCGCGACACCATGCTGGTAGTCTTTCTCGGCTACTTTCTGGTGATCACCAACCTCCTCTATTCGCAGGATATATTGATAGCGCTCTATCTGTTGGTGGCGGTCTGGATCCTGACCGGCACCTTGCTGGAACTCACTCGCCCCGGCGGCGGGCTGCGCGCTACGCTGCAGCTTGCGGGACGGTTGCTGCTGCAATCGGTCCCCATCATGCTGGTCCTGTTCCTGCTCTTTCCCCGCATCGCCGGGCCGCTGTGGGGCCTGCCCAAGGATGCCACAGCCGCCAGCACCGGGCTGAGCGACCGGATGCGGCCCGGCACCATCAGCCAGCTCAGTCAATCGCCGGCGGTGGCCTTTCGCGTACAGTTCAACGGGCCACCGCCACCGCCGGCACAGCGCTATTGGCGGGGACCGGTCCTCTGGTACACCGATGGCAGGGAGTGGCGGGCCCGCCTGCCGGGCGAACGCCCGACCGGTGCCGAGCCCCCCGCATTCACCCCGCTCGGAGGTGCGATTGACTATACGGTGACCCTGGAGCCCCACCAACGGCACTGGTTGTTCGCCCTCGATCTCCCGGCACGGGTCGAGAACGCCACCGAGATCACCCATGATTTCCAGGTGTTGTCCGCGCGACCCATCCTTGAGGTGCGCCGTTACAGGGCGACTTCGTTTACCGCTTACCAAACCCGGATCGCCACCGTGCAGGAGCGGCGCCGCACGTTGCAGTTACCGGTCTCCGTCTCGCCCCGCGTCCGGGAGCTGGCAACACTGTGGCGAAGCTCGGCGTCCCGCCCTGAGGAGATCGTCGAACAAGCCCTGCGGCATTTCCGCGAACAGCCCTTCGTCTACACGCTCAACCCGCCCTTGCTGGGTAACGATCCGGTCGATGCCTTTCTGTTTGAAACACGCCGCGGTTTTTGCGAGCACTACGCGGCCTCATTTGCGGTGCTGATGCGACTGGCAGGGATCCCCACCCGGGTGGTCACCGGCTACCAGGGCGGAGAACTCAATCCGCTCGGCGACTATTTGATCGTGCGCCAATCCGATGCCCATGCCTGGGCGGAGGTCCTGCTGCCGGATCGCGGCTGGGTACGGGTCGATCCCACGGCAGCGGTTGCCCCGGATCGTATCGAGCGGGGCATACAACCGGTTCTCGATGACGTCGGGGAGCCGGTGCGTTTTCTGATTTCCGCCTCCGATGCGCTGACCCGTTGGGCACGCCAGGCCGGCTACCTGTGGGACGGTGTGCAGAACGGCTGGAACCAATGGGTGCTCAGTTATGGTCCAGCGCTACAGCGACAGCTGCTGGAATCGATCGGTCTCGGTTCTATAAGCTGGCGTGGCGTAGCCATGGTGATGGTATTGGTGGTAGGGCTTTTACTGGCGGCGGTGACATACACGTTACTTCGCCGTCAGCAGCCCAAGCTCGATCCCGTAGTGAACGCTTACCAGCACTACTGCCGACGCCTGGCGCGCCATGGGCTGCCGCGCCTGCCCCACGAAGGGGCGTTCGATTACGCCCGGCGCGTCGCGGCTGCACGCCCTGAGTGGCGCACCAGGGTCCTCCTTATCACCCGCCTCTACGTGGCGCTGCGCTACGGTGCACAGCCACCGGAGGCCTGGCGTCAGCAACTGGAACGGCAGGTACGCACATTCCGTCCCTGAGGGTCTATTTGCCAATGCAGAAACTGGAAAAGATCCTGCCGAGCAGATCGTCACTGGTAAACTCACCCGTAATCTCGCCGAGGGTCTGCTGGGCAATGCGCAGCTCTTCGGCGAGCAGTTCGCCCGCCGCCTGCTGCTCCAGACACCGCGCACCTTCCGCTACCGCTGACTCTGCACGCTGCAGGGCATCGAGATGGCGGCGACGCGCCATGAACGTACCTTCACCGCCGGTGTAGCCCACCAACTGCCGCAAATGCCCGCGCAGTTCGTCGATGCCGCAGCCGGTGAGGGCGGAGAGACGGATCTCGGGGCCATGCGGTCCCGTGTCAACCCCGGGTGATGCACCGGAAAGATCGATCTTGTTGCGAATGACGCTGCAGGCGAGACCGGCGGGAAGGCGCTCGAGAATCCGTTCTTCGACACTCGTGTAACCTGCACGATCATCCACCACCAACAGGACCCGGTCGGCACGCTCGATCTCCAACCAGGCACGCCGCACACCCTCGCGCTCAACGACATCCTCGCCCTCGCGCAATCCCGCGGTATCGATGACGTGCACCGGCATGCCATCGATCAGAATCTGTTCACGCAATACATCGCGCGTCGTGCCGGGCAGTTCCGTGACTATCGCCGTTTCGCGTCCGGCCAGCGCGTTGAGCAGGCGCGACTTACCGACGTTGGGCTGCCCGGCAATGACTACCGTGATTCCGTCGCGCAGCAAGGCGCCTTGCTGCGCCTGCGTTTGAAGTTCAGCCAGATCACCCACCAGGGCATGGACTCGCAGCCCAAGGGAGGCATCGGCCAGGAAATCGATCTCCTCTTCGGGAAAATCGATGGCCGATTCAACATACATGCGCAGCTCGATCAGCCGATCCACCAGCTCACGGATACAGGTTGAGAATTCGCCTTGCAACGACCGCATGGCGCTGCGCGCGCCCTGGACGCTGTTGGTCTCGATGAGATCGGCCACCGCCTCGGCTTGAACGAGATCGAGTTTGCCGTTGAGAAAGGCGCGCTCGGAGAACTCGCCGGGTCGCGCCAGGCGCGCGCCCAGCGATAGGGATCGCTGCAGCAGGCGATCCATGACCACGGGGCCGCCATGCCCGTGGAGTTCCAGCACCGATTCACCGGTGAAGGAGTGCGGAGCGGGGAAATAGAGCGCGATCCCGGTATCGATCGGCGCGCCCTCCTCATCGCGAAAACTTGCCAGATGCGCGTGACGCGGATGCGGACAGGCTCCGAGCAGTGCCTCGGCAATTTTGTCGGCCTTTGGTCCGGAGACGCGAACAATGCCGACCCCACCGCGGCCGGGCGGCGTGGCCACGGCGGCGATGGTATCGGTTGACGAGGTCATGGAGGGCCGGGCTGTGCCGGTCAGTGCGCGGCCTTCTCGATGCGCCGTGTGATGTACCACTGCTGGGAAATGGAGAGGATGTTGTTGACCAGCCAGTAGAGCACCAGCCCCTGCGGGAACCAGAGGAACATGACGGTGAAGACCAGTGGCAGCGACATCATGATCTTCGCCTGAATGGGATCGGGCGGTGTCGGATTGAGTTTCTGCTGGATGAACATGCTGGCGCCCATCAGGACCGGCAGCACGTAATAGGGATCCTTGGCCGAAAGATCGTTGAGCCACAACATGAACGGTGCCTGGCGCAACTCGACACTTTCCAGAAGCACCCAGTAGAGCGAGATAAAGACCGGGATCTGCACCAGGATCGGCAAACAACCGCCCAGCGGATTGATCTTCTCCTTCTTATAGATCTCCATCATCGCCTGATTGAGGCGTTGTTTATCGTCGCCGTAGCGATCGCGCAGCGCCTGGATACGCGGCTGCATCTTGCGCATATTGGCCATGGATCGATAACTCGTCTCGGAGAGCTTATAAAAGGCGAGCTTGATCAGCAGCGTAAGCAGAATGATCGACCAGCCCCAGTTGCCAACCAATTTGTGGATCCAATTGAGCAGCCAGAAGAGCGGTTGTGC
Source organism: Pseudomonadota bacterium (assembly GCA_008501635.1). NCBI lineage: Bacteria > Pseudomonadati > Pseudomonadota > Pseudomonadota bacterium. Next base: position 34,915 of record QQUJ01000017.1, on the reverse strand, counting down.
AATCACGGTGAGCACCCCGTAATCGACGCTCAATTCCAGACCCGGTGCGACGTCGGGCAGCACGTTCTGATCCTTGGGTCCCACATAGAGCTGCGAGCTGAGCGACCCCTCGCCCCCCGCGGGTATGGAGATGTTCGGTGAAACCACACCGATGAGATAGCGGTCACCCGGCAGCGCCTTGGTGTAGAACTGGTTGAGTTTGTCGGATTCGGGAATCCAGGCACCCAGGAAGTAGTGCTGAATCATGGCGACCCAGCCACCCGCGTAGCTGGCGCTCAAGGGCTTTTCGGCGATCTCGTCGAAAGATACTTTTTCGTATTTGGTCTCGGGACTGTAGTAGACCGATCCGGTGTAGGTGTAACCCGTCAAATACGATCCCTGTGAAGCCCGGGAGCGCTGCAGCTGTCGGTACTGACTGCCCACCCAGTCGCTGTCGGAGCCGTTGCGAACCCGTTGCTGGAAGCCGATAACAAATTGCTTGCGGCGAAATGTATAGATCTTCTCCACAACGACGCCGCTGGATCCTCGCCAGACCAGCGGAACGTGCAGTTCGTTCTGCCCGGCGGGCAGACGGTACTCGGCCTGGGTGGTGGTGAACATCGCATGGTGATCAGGGGCCTCATTGCCGGTAGCCAGAAGGCCGCTCTGCGCGACAAAGATCTCCCCTTCATCGGACATTAGACGGAAGGGCGTATCGCGTTTATCGGGACTCACCGGGTAGCCCAACAATTCCGCCTGACGCAGATCCCCGCCTTTGAGATCGATCTGCACATCGAGGACATCGGTGACCACCCTCACCCGTCCACCGGTACCCAACATACTGCTTGGTGCCGGCAAACCCGCAACCGGTGGTCCACTGCTGGCAGGGACGCTGGCTGTTTGCGGCACATCGGTGTTTGCGGTGCCGGAGACAGGGGCGCCTTGCGGCTGCGCCTGCTGGACGGGAACAGGTTGCGGACCATAGTCCTGCTGCCAGGTTTGCCACATCAGCAGCACAATCACCGACAAGGCGATAAACAGCAGCATGCGTTGGTTGTCCACTATCTATTAACCTTTCTCTTTCTTCTCCGGCACTGGGTCTATGCCCCCGGGATGAAACGGATGGCAGCGCGAAATACGGCGCACCGTCAACCAGGACCCGCGTGCCGCACCATGTTCCTGCAGGGCGGTAAGGGCATAGCTGGAACAACTGGGGTAGAAGCGGCAATGACTCCCCAGCAGCGGGCTCAGGAGATAGCGATAGGCCTTGACGAGGTAGATCAGGAGTTGGCGCATAGCCGAACCAGTCGCTGCAAGTGATGCTCGATAGATGCCCGAATCTCGTTATTAGTACGGTGTATCACGCCTGTTCGGGCCATGACCACGAAATCGATACCGGTCAGTTCCAAAGACAGATGGCGGAAACTCTCGCGGATCACACGCTTGATACGATTCCGCTGGTGGGCCTTGGGAGCCACTTTGCGCGAAATTGCCATTCCCAAGCGCGCATATCCAAGAGTGTTGGTCCGCGCCAACACGCTCAGCACCGTATCACTGGAACGCTCTGGCTGGGCAAAAACCCGTTGGTAGTCGTGTGCCGAGAGCAGCCTAATCCGGCGTGGGAAACCCAACCGCCGGCAGAAAGTATCAGTATTTTCCTCAGGCGCTGAGTCGGACACGACCCTTGGCCCGGCGGGCCTTGAGGATGCGTCGTCCACCCTTAGTGGCCATGCGGGCGCGGAACCCATGATCGCGCTTGCGCTTTAAATTGCTGGGTTGAAACGTTCTCTTCATGTCACTTTCGCCAAATCAATGAAACCGCTAAAAAAACCGGTTTCTAAAAGGGGCCAAATAGTACTTCGGGGTAGGAAGTACGTCAACCGAAAACGGTGGCGACGAGGGTTGTGGATAACTAGGCCCCGGGGTATATTTCATGGCTTGCAGGAAACCGTCGTTGGGGATCGACTCGGCGGTTGCCCCTTCTAGTTTTCAACCCCAGGCAGCGTGTTATTCGCAAGAATAAAGGGGTTGTACCTTTAGCGGGTTTTGACGGCTTACTTGGGAGACGGCTTGGGTGGATCTAACCCTCTGGAAACGGTGCACGGAACACCTGGAGCACCAGTTGAGTGCCCAGCAGTTCAACACCTGGATCAGACCCCTTCAAGCTGTCGAGGAAGCTGAGACCCTGCGACTGCTGGCGCCCAATCAATTCGTACTGGATCAGGTGCAAAGTCAGTTTCTGGAGATGATCCATAGTGCGGTAGTACGCACTTCAGGGCAGCTCTCGCCGGCTCTGGTCCTCGAAATTGGAACCCGACGAACACAGAAAGAGGGCACCGACACCGAAGAATCACAGGGCGGCAATAAGCGTACGCGCACGCCCATTTTGCGCCAGAACAATCTTAATGCAGGCTTCACCTTCGAGAATTTTGTTCAGGGCAAGTCCAACCAGATCGCGCATGCCGCCAGTCTTCAGGTAGCAGGCAATGTCGGTGGTGCCTACAACCCGCTGTTCATTTACGGCGGCACCGGGCTCGGCAAAACCCACCTGATGCACGCGGTCGGAAATGTCATCCGCAAACAGAATGCCGAGGCCCGTGTGGTCTATCTCCATTCAGAGCGCTTTGTCGCGGACATGATCAAGGCTCTGCAGCACAACGCCATCGATGAATTCAAACGGTTCTACAGGTCGGTCAATGCGTTGATGATTGACGATATTCAGTTTTTCGCTGGAAAGGAGCGCTCTCAGGAGGAGTTCTTTCATACCTTCAACACCCTTCTCGAGAATCAGCAGCAGATTATCCTAACCTGCGACAGGTATCCAAAAGAGGTAAACGGTTTAGAGGAACGGCTGAAATCCCGCTTTGGTTGGGGGCTGACCGTTGCCATCGAACCTCCGGAACTGGAGACCCGGGTCGCAATACTGATGAGCAAAGCGCAGCAGATGGGCATCGAGCTGCCGGATGAGGTGGCGTTTTTCATCGCCAAACGGATTCGCTCAAATGTACGGGAACTGGAAGGGGCGCTGCGCCGTGTCAGCGCCAATGCTCACTTCACGGGCCGTCCCATCACCCCCGAGTTTGCAAAAGAGGCACTTCGGGATCTGCTCGCACTGCAAGAAAAACTGATCACCATCGAAAACATACAAAAGACAGTCGCTGAGTATTACAAAATACGTGTGGGCGACCTGCTTTCGGCGAAACGTAGCCGCTCCATTGCGCGACCGCGCCAGGTAGCCATGGCTCTTGCCAAAGAGTTGACGAGCCACAGTCTGCCCGAGATCGGTGATGCCTTCGGGGGGCGCGATCATACAACGGTGATACACGCATGTCGTAAAGTAAAAGCCTTGAACGAATCGGATGCGCGAATCAGCGAGGACTATACAAACCTGTTGAGAACCCTGAGCGGTTGATGTGGATAAGCTGGGGACAAAGCTGAAGGCAAAACAGAAAGACCTTTTATCCACAAGATATCAACAGCGACTTAACAACCTACACAGCTTTAATACATGATTTGTTCTATACATAACTAATTGAAAATAAAGTAAAAAAACGGCTTACCAACAGATATGAACGCCCCTTATTGTTATCACTGAACTTTACATAAAAAGAAATACTGTTAATAGAAGATAGAGAGTGAACTCATGAAACTGAAGGTCAAGCGAGAAGAGCTGCTCCGGCCCCTGCAGATCGTCAACAGCGTTATCGAACGTCGTCAGACCTTGCCCATTCTTGCAAATGCATTGCTCAGGATTGGAAACGGGAGTATCACCCTGGTTGGCACTGATCTGGAGGTGGAGATGGTAGTCAGTGCAGCACTTGCAAATGGCGGAGACGGGGAAGCGACTCTGCCCGCAAGAAAATTGCTTGATATCTGCCGCACGCTCCCGGAGAACGCGGAGATCACGCTGGAGACCGAGGGGGATCAAGTGAAGTTGAATTCAGGTCGCAGCCGCTTCCGTCTTTCCACGTTACCTGTCAGCGATTACCCGTCGCTTGAAGATATGGCTGTGCAGAAATCAGTGGAAGTCACAGAGGGAAATCTGAAAAGGCTGATCGAGCGTACCCACTTCGCCATGGCCCAGCAGGATGTTCGCTATTACCTCAACGGATTGATGATGGAATTTGCCGATGGAAGAATCCGGGCGGTTGCCACGGACGGCCATCGACTGGCACTCAATGAGTGCGAGGCCAGGGTGAGCGGCGGCGAGATGCAGCAGATCATTGTACCGCGCAAAGGTGTTGTCGAACTACAGCGTCTGTTGGAGGACAGTGACGGGGTCGTGAAGCTGGAAGTCGGTACCAATCATTTGCGGGTCAAAGTACGAGATGTGAGCATGACCTCGAAGTTGATAGATGGACGGTTTCCGGAATATGAAAGGGTATTACCTGCACAGTGCAACAAACATCTCATTGTCGATAGAGACCTGTTACGCGATGCATTGACGCGAACATCGATACTGTCCAACGAAAAGTACCGGGGAGTACGGTTCAATATCGATGATGGAATCCTGCGGGCACAAGCGCACAATCCAGAGCAGGAAGAAGCGGAGGAGGAGATTGAAGTGGAGTACGAGGGCGCGGCGATCGAGATCGGCTTCAACGCGGGATATGTACTCGACGCGCTGAATGCCGTGGTGACCGAAAAGATAAAGATGGAGCTTTCAGACCCCAATAGCAGCTGTCTGATCCTGCCCCATGAAGAGGCCATGATCAGCAAATACGTTGTCATGCCGATGCGATTGTAGATCATTAAGTCCCACAGGGAGCGCTGGATGAATAAAGCCGGCGCGCTACTCACCACCAGTTACCGTGCCCATCGTTACCCACCTTGCGATACAAAACCTGCGCATACTTAACAACGTCGCCGTAGACCTGGCTCCGCAAGCCAACCTTTTCACGGGACCCAATGCGAGCGGCAAAACCACGGTACTCGAAGCACTGTACGTGCTGGCGCGTGGCCGCAGTTTTCGGGAAACACAATGGACGGCGATCATTGCGGAGCGAGAAGAGTCGCTACGGGTATTTGCCCGCGTATTCGATCAAGGTAAGACCGTACCCGTCGGCATTGAACACGATCGACACCAGGCCGTTATACGAATAAAGGGAGAAACACAGAGAAATACCAGGACATTGCTGGAACAGCTTCCGGTCCAATTGATAGCGCCTGACAGCCATCGACTTATAGAACAAGGTCCCCAGTATCGACGACAATACCTGGATTGGGGGGTGTTTCACGTGGAACAACGCTTCCTCGGAGCCTGGCAACGGTATCGGCGAGCACTCAAACAACGCAACGCCGCCTTGAAGGCACCTGCCAAAGACGCCGTTTTGGAACCCTGGGAACTTGAGATGTCCTCCGCCGCCGAGGAGATAGACCGCTACCGTGCTCACTACGTTGAAACATTGAGCCCTCATCTCGACGACCTCGGGAGGGAGTTGCTAAACCTCGAAGAGCTCGGTGTCCGCTACTTAAAGGGGTGGCGGGAAGGCGAGCTGGCAATGCAGCTGGTAACGTCAAGAACCAGTGACGCCCAACAGGGATACACCAGAGCGGGTCCTCACCGCGCCGATCTCGAGCTCAGTATCGGAAATCACAAAGCGGTCCAACGCATCTCGCGTGGACAGCAGAAGGCCCTCGTTTTTGCCCTGACCCTGGCTCAAGCACGTCTGTTGAACGAGCGCGTCGATCGTAAACCCATACTTCTGGTCGACGATTTTGGCGCAGAGCTCGACGACCACCACCTGAAACGCATTTGGAGTGTTCTGCAGGAGAGCAAGTCCCAGGTACTACTGACGGGCACCGATTTGAAAGAACGCCTATCCACACAAACACCCAAAGACGCATTGTTTCACGTGGAACGCGGTGAGGTGACGCGGGTGCTATAATGCCCGCTTCTTTTCCACCCCCGGTATCACTATGACTCAGAACACCTATGACTCATCCAATATCAAGGTCCTCAAAGGCTTGGATGCTGTGCGTAAACGCCCTGGTATGTACATCGGAGACACCGACGACGGGACCGGTTTACACCATATGGTGTTCGAGGTGGTCGATAATGCGATAGACGAGGCTCTGGCGGGTCATTGCTCAGAAATCAATGTCATCATCCACAGTGATGAGTCGGTCACCGTTACCGACAATGGGCGCGGTGTGCCGGTGGATATCCATCCCGAAGAAGGCAGATCGGCGGCGGAGGTCATCATGACCGTACTGCACGCCGGGGGTAAATTTGATGAGAATGCCTATAAGGTATCAGGCGGTTTGCATGGTGTCGGGGTTTCCGTGGTCAATGCCCTTTCCGAGACACTGCGCCTGACGATTCGGCGCAACGGACATATTCACCAACAGGATTACCGAATGGGGGTCCCCGAATATCCGCTCAAGGTGGTTGGTGATACCGAACACACGGGAACCGAGGTGCGATTCAAACCTTCCTCTACCGTGTTCACCAACATCGAATTCCACTATGACATCCTGGCTAAGCGGCTCCGAGAGCTGTCATTTCTGAACTCCGGGGTGCGCATCCGCTTGGTTGATGAACGCTCCGATCGCGAGGATGTTTTCGAGTATCAGGGCGGTATTCGGGCCTTTGTCGAACACTTGAGTCGCAAGAAGACCCCGCTGCATCCCAATGTGTTCTATTTCCAGGCAGAGCGTGACCACATCGTTATCGAGGTGGCCATGCAGTGGAATGACTCGTACCAGGAGTCCATCTTCTGCTACACCAACAATATCCCCCAGCGCGACGGCGGTACACACCTGGCGGGCTTTCGTTCGGCGCTGACCCGCACGCTCAACCAGTACATCGAGAGTACCGGACTCACCAAGAACCTGAAGGTGGCAACCACGGGAGATGACGCACGCGAAGGTTTGACGGCGATTCTTTCTGTCAAGGTGCCCGACCCCAAGTTCTCCTCGCAGACCAAGGACAAGCTGGTGTCTTCGGAGGTCAAGGCCGCGGTGGAGTCGGTGATGAGCGAGCGCTTCAACGAATTTCTGCTGGAGCGCCCCGCGGACGCCAAGCAGATCTGCGGCAAGATGATCGAAGCCGCCCGCGCCCGCGAAGCGGCCCGCAAGGCCCGCGAGATGACTCGCCGCAAAGGGGCGCTTGATATTGCCGGATTACCGGGGAAACTGGCGGATTGCCAGGAAAAGGATCCCTCTCTCTGTGAGCTTTTTCTCGTCGAGGGCGACTCTGCTGGTGGATCGGCCAAGCAGGCGCGGGACCGGAAGTTTCAGGCGGTGCTCCCGCTGAAAGGCAAGATTCTCAATGTCGAGAAGGCACGGTTTGACAAGATGCTCTCCTCGGCCGAGGTCGGTACCCTGATTACGGCCCTGGGCTGCGGTATCGGTCGTGAGGAGTTCAATCCGGACAAGCTGCGCTACCACCGCATCATCATCATGACCGATGCGGACGTCGACGGTTCACATATAAGAACTTTGCTGCTTACCTTCTTCTACCGTCAGATGCCAGAGCTGATCGAGCGCGGCCACATCTTTATCGCACAGCCGCCGCTCTATAAGGTCAAGCGCGGCAAGCAGGAACAATACGTCAAGGACGATGGGGAACTGGATGAGTACCTTTTAGCGCAAGCTATTGATAATGCTCAGTTATTTGTCAATGCGGAGGCGCCTCCCATCCAGGGCTCGGCCCTTGAAGACATCTCCCGGTCACAGCGTACGGTCACCCGGTTGATCGAGCGGCTCTCGCGGCGCTATGACCCGACGGTATTGGAGAAATTGGTCGTGATGCCGACCGTGGACGAGGCGATGTTGCGTGATGCCCGTCGTTTTGGGGTTTGGGGAGGCGAATTGGAGACCCTGCTTAACGCCTCAGCGCCAGCCGGAACGCGCTATACCGTTCGTCTTGAACAGGAAGTGGATAGTGAAAACCATCGGCTACTGGTGTTGCAGCGCCTGCACGGTGCTCTTCAGGAACAAGTCATTCCCGGTGATTTTTTCCATTCCGTGGAATACACACGGTTTCGGGATCTGGGGGAGAAGCTTGAAGGGTTGCTGGGCGATGACGCCTATGTCCAGCGTGGCGAGCGCAAGGCACCGGTAGCGACTTTCCGCGAAGCCCTGGAATGGTTGCTGGCGGAAGCCAAACGCGGACAGCATATTCAGCGCTACAAAGGCCTGGGTGAAATGAATCCCGATCAGCTTGCAGAGACCACCATGAGCATCGAAACGAGGCGCCTGCTCAAGGTGCAGATCGAGGATGTGATTGCAACCGACGAGATATTTACCACCTTGATGGGAGATCAGGTCGAGCCACGCCGGCACTTCATCGAGTCCAATGCATTGCTGGCGTCCAACCTGGATGTCTAACTCATTGTATTAAATAATGTTTATTTTTGCTGTGCGTCGAATTCGGCCATGCGAGCGTTGACCCATTGTTCTGCCGCATGGTTGATTTCCGCCGCGCTTAAACCTTGCGTCGTGATGGCTGGCCCGATCACCATCCGAATCGTCCCCGGCCGCTTGATAAACTGGCGGCGGGCCCAGTAGTAACCCGCGTTATGGGCCACTGGTACTACCGGATGGCCTGATTCCGCCGCTAACACAGCACCACCGATTCCCCACTTCTTGTGCTTACCAGGTGCGACGCGAGTACCTTCCGGAAAGACCGCTACCCACAACCCGGCCTTCAGCCGCTTGACGCCCTGTTCGACGATCTGATCGATGGCGCGTCGCCCGGCCTTGCGATTGATAGCAATGGGTTGCAGCAGCGCAAGTGCCCAACCAAAGATCGGCAACCACTTGAGTTCGCGTTTGAGCACCCAGACCTGAGGGGGAAAAATCTGTTGCAGCGCCAGGGTTTCCCAAGTGCTCGAGTGCTTGCAAAAGATCAGGGCCGACCCCTTGGGCAGATTCTCTTTACCCTCCACCACGTAACTCAAACCGCAGGTCACCCTCAGCCACCACAGCGCAAACACCCCCCAGCGGGTCATGTAGTAGTAGCGAATCCTGAAGGGCGCAAACGCTGTCAGGAGACCGCTGGTTGCAATAAGAATCATCGACAGGGTCGAGCCGACGAAGAAGAGCAGTGAACGCAGGTAGAGCATTGTCAAACGCTGGGAGTGGGGTTGCTGACCAGCCGTTCAACAAAGGTATAGAGGCAGTCGTCGACGGGAACCCGCTGCAGACTGCCGCGGTGTTGCGCCAAGGTCCGTTCTCCCTTACCGGTACGCACCAGAACAGGATTGGCACCGACGGCGCGCGCCGCTTCCAGATCCCGCAGTGAGTCGCCCACCATTGGAACCCCCAGCAGAGAGACACCCAGGCGTTTTTCAATCTGGTGCAACAGTCCAGGTTTCGGTTTGCGACACTCACACCCCTTCTTCGGCATATGGGGGCAGAAAAAGACACCATCCAGGGTGCCCCCCACTTCAGCCAGAAGCCGGTACATCTTTTTATGTATCTCAAACAACGTGTCGATGCTGAACAGCCCGCGGTCGATACCCGATTGATTGGTTGCCACTACTACGCGATAACCATTGCGGTTCAGCTGTGCGATGGCTTCCAGACTGCCATCGATGGGTATCCACTCCTCAGGCGATTTGATGTACTCGTCGGAATCCCGGTTGATGACCCCGTCGCGGTCCAGAATGATAAGCGACATAAAAAGTTTGTCCGGTCTACCCTTGCAGTTGTGAAAGATCTGCGATGCGCATAAAGAGCCCACTCAGCGTCGCCAACAGGGCCAGCCGGTTGCGGCGCAGCTCCTGGTCTTCGTCCATCACCATGACTTCATCGAAAAAACGGTCGACGGGTTCGCGGAGGCTGGCCATACGTGTCAGTGCTTCGCTGTAGGCACCGCGTTCCAGCAACGGAGTAACCTCTTTGTGGATGTTGGACAAGGCCGTGGATAGAGCGAGTTCCTCGGGGACGCGCAGTTTGTTTGCGTCGACCTTTTCGGGTATCGGCTCCTCGGTCTTGCGCAGGATGTTGCGGATGCGTTTGTTGGCGGCCGCAAGACTCGCGGCTTCGGGAAGCTGGCGAAAGGCAGCTACCGCGCGCAGGCGACAGTCGAAATCGTGGGGCTGTTCCGGTCGCCGTGCCAGGACTGATTCGAAGACGTCCGGCGCTATTGCCGACTCGGTGTAATAGGCGCGCAGCCGTTCCATCATGAAATCATAGACCTTCTCTACAACCGGGTCGCTGTCGAACAGTTTGGCGAAAGGTCGCGTAGCCGTGGTCACCAGATCCAGCACATCCAGTGCCATCTGGTTTTCAATGATGATGCGCAGTACGCCTAACGCGGCACGGCGCAGCGCATAGGGATCCTTATCGCCGGTAGGCAGCTGTCCGATGCCGAATATCCCCACCAGGGTGTCGATACGATCGGCGATGGCGAGCGCCCGTCCGGTCGGGGTCGACGGCAGGACGTCACCGGCGAAGCGAGGCAGGTACTGTTCATCGAGGGCGTCGCACAGTTCTGCGGGTTCGCCATCGGCGTGCGCGTAGTAGCGGCCCATGATTCCCTGGAGTTCAGGGAACTCGCCTACCATCTCGGTCAACAGGTCGCATTTGGCGAGCAATGCTGCGCGTCGAGCCAGGGCGGGGTCGCCATCGCACACCTGCGCGATTTGTGCAGCAAGCTCAGCCACCCGCAGCGCTTTGTCGTGCAGAGTTCCGAGGCGCTCCTGAAACACGACCGTCTTCAATGTATCGACGCGCGCCTCCAGGGTGCGCTTGCGATCCTGTTCCCAAAAAAAGGCGGCATCCGCGAGGCGTGGGCGTATTACCCGTTCGTTGCCCGCAATCACCTGGGCTGGCGCCGTACTGCGAATGTTGCTCACGGTTATGAAGTGGGGCTTGAGTGCGCCGTCGGGTGCAGTCACCGGAAAGTACTTCTGATTGCCCTTCATGGTGCAGACCAGCACTTCAGCCGGCAGGTCGAGAAAACGCTGGTCGAAACGACCGGCGAGCGCGGTAGGCCATTCAACCAGCGCCGTCACCTCATCGAGAAGATCATCGTCCATCAGGGCTTGTCCACCCAGCGCCGTGGCTGCCTCGCGAACCTGAGCCTCGATGGCGGCGCGCCGGGCGGCGAAATCGGGCATCACTCCGCCCTCACTTTCCAGCAGAGCCGCATAGCCGTCGGCATTGTGCACAACGAGCGGCTGCGGATGATGAAAACGATGACCCCGCGTGGTGCGATCGGTGGCGAGGCCCAGTATCCTGGCATCAATCACCGTCTCGCCCAGGAGCAATACCACCCAGTGAACAGGGCGTACGAACTCGTCCTCATTGCTGCCCCAGCGCATGCGCTTGGGGATGGGGAGCGCGGCGAGGGCTTGTTCGACGATGGCGGGCAGCAGGTCGGCCGCCGGTCGACCGGGCTCGTGGGAGCGAAAGACCAGCCACGCACCGGTGTCGCCTTCCAGCGTTTCCAGCGCCTCGACGGCTACGCCACAGGAGCCGGCAAACCCAAGGGCCGCCCTGGTAGGATTGCCCTCCTCATCGAAGGCGGCCGCCAGGGCTGGTCCGCGACGCTCGATCCGGCGGTCTGCCTGGGTGGTTTGCAACGTTTTGACAACCATCGCCAGCCGCCGCGGGGTGGCGTACGGTTGCACTGTGCCGTGAGACAGCCCGGCTTTGGCCAGCCCTTCAACCACGGACTGGGTGAATGCGGTGCTGAGGCGTCGCAGCGCCTTGGGCGGTAACTCTTCGGTGCCGATCTCGATCAGCAGATCCGCGCAATCAACCATGGGCCCGCTCCTTGACGGTAGCGATCATGGGGAAGCCCAGTTTCTCTCGCGCCTCGTAATAGACCTGGGCCACGGCGCGGGCCATGGTCCGCACCCGCAAGATGAAGCGTTGGCGTTCGGTGACCGAGATCGCGCGCCGCGCATCGAGCATATTGAAGGTGTGAGAGGCCTTCAGCACCATCTCATAGGCAGGTAGAGGCAGACCCAGGTCGATCAGGCGCCTGCTCTCGGTTTCGCAGCGGTCGAACCAGCCGAACAGGCTGGGCACATCGGCATGCTCGAAGTTGTACGCCGACATCTCGACCTCGTTCTGATGATAGACGTCGCGATAGGTAACCCGCCCCAGCGGGCCATCCGACCAGATGAGATCGAAGACGCTTTCCACACCCTGCAGGTACATGGCGATGCGCTCGAGCCCGTAGGTGATCTCGCCGGTGACCGGGCGGCAATCGAGTCCCCCTACCTGCTGGAAGTAGGTGAACTGGGTGACCTCCATCCCGTTGAGCCAGATCTCCCAGCCCAGACCCCAGGCACCCAGGGTCGGCGACTCCCAGTTGTCCTCGACAAAGCGGATATCGTGGATCAGAGGATCGATACCGAGCATGCGCAGCGAATCGAGATAAAGATCCTGGATGTCGAGAGGTGAGGGCTTGATGACCACCTGATACTGATAGTAGTGCTGCAGGCGATTGGGGTTCTCACCGTAGCGCCCGTCGGTGGGGCGTCGGGAGGGTTGCACATAGGCGGCACTCCAGGGTTCCGGCCCGATGGCACGGAGAAAGGTTGCCGGATGAAAGGTACCCGCGCCCACCTCCATGTCGAAGGGTTGCACCAGCACGCACCCCTGTTGGGCCCAATAGGCGTTAAGCGCTTGAATCAGCCCCTGAAAGGTCTGCAGGTCGTAGTGAGTGCCGGTGTCGGCGGGTGTCTTGCGGGTGGGCAAGTGAAAACCTCTGGTAAATGGCCTGATTACAGGGCCGGCTAGTATACCGACCCGCCGCAGGGTTGTGTATGGCGGTAGTGGCCGCGTACGTTATCGGTATCAACGCTTCAACCGATCTTCAATCGCCAGGCGGAGTTTCTCAGAAAAGCGGCCTCCTCCTTGAGTTCTTCCCGGGTGAGTGGATTCTCATCGAGCCAGCCGCTGGGAAACGTGAGCGCGATAACTTTGCGTTTGGCGCTGACGTGAATTTCTGGAAGTGGTCGCTCACTCCGCGCACGATGCAGGCGCACCGCAAGTCGCAGGATCAGGCAGAGTTGTTGCGCGGGCAAACGCTCGCTGGCTGGCAGTGCCGCGAACGCGGCGGTCGGAAACTTCCTGCGATGCCCACGGACCAGAGTGGCGATAAGACGTTGCTCCTGCCGGGTAAAGCCGGGCAGATCGGAGTGCTCAAGCAGATAGGCGCCGTGCTTGTGGTATTGGCTGTGCGCGACGCTGAGGCCGACCTCGTGCAGCTGAGCCGCCCATCCCAGAGCATTGCTCAACTCCTCGTTGTGCAGCGACCAGCCAGTGGCGAGTTCGCTGAGCAGCGCCAGGGCGGTCTGCTTGACGCGAGCGGCCTGCGCTTCATCGACGTGACAGCGTCGGGCCATGGCCGCGACGGTGTATTGACGGATATCTTCGTGCTCGATGCGGCCGAGCAGATCGTAGATAAGCCCCTCGCGAAGCGCGCCCTCGGAGTGGGTCATCGATTCGATACCCAGACACTCGAAGGCGGCGAGAAGGATGGCAAAGCCTCCGGGGAAGACCGGTCGGCGCTTTTCTGGCAGCGCCCCGAACTCCATTCGCTCCACATGGCCTGCTTTTAACAGGTGTTCACGCAGCAGCATCAAGCCGTTGCGCTCAATGCCCTGTTCGCACCAGGCTTTCTCGCGCAGTACCTCGGCCACCGCCAGGATGGTACCGGAAGTGCCGATGATTTTGCTCCAGCCCTGCCGGCTCAACCGCTGAACCGTGGGCCTTATTTCCAGCTGTGCGGCAATGACGGCGTTGCGTAGTCCCCTTGATGAAATGGATCCGTCGGAGAAGAAGCGTTGACTCATGCTCACGCAACCGAGATACAGGCTCTCGGTATCGAAGACCTCATATCCCTGTCCGATGGCGAACTCGGTGCTTCCGCCGCCGATGTCCACCACCAGTCGACGCTGGCCGTCGTCGGCCGATGTGTGCGCCACGCCCTGGTAGATCAGTCGCGCCTCCTCCACCCCGGAGATGATATCGATGGGATGGCCCAGCACAGGTTCGGCACGCGCCAGAAACTCTTCCGCGTTGCGCGCGCTGCGCAGCGTGTTGGTGCCAACCACGCGCACGGAACCCTGTGGCATGTCGCGCAATCGTTGTCCAAAGCGTTCCAGACAGGCGAGGGCGGCGCTTTGGGCTTCTGCGGTGAGGCGCTTCGAGGCATCCAGGCCCGCGCCGAGGCGTACCATCTCCCTAATCCGGTCCATCATCTGCACGCGCCCGTCGGCGACTCGAGCCACCACCAGGTGGAAGCTGTTGGAGCCGAGATCGACGGCAGCGACCATCTCGGGTGCACGCGAATAGGGCATTGACGTTCCTGATCAGGGGCGGCGACGGCGGTGCTATACTGCGGCGCCCATGGTATCGGCACGTATGCCGATCGTCCACGTTCGTACAATTGCCTCAGAGCATGGCCAATGACCGACCGTTACGCGGTGATGGGCAATCCCATCGAGCACTCCAAATCACCCGTCATCCACGCCGCTTTTGCCGCCCAGACCGGGCAGGATCTGAGTTACGACAAGCTGCTGGTGCCGCGGGATGGATTCGACGCTGCGCTCCGGGAATTTGTGGCCAGCGGCGGCAGGGGACTCAACATCACCGTCCCGTTCAAAGAGGAGGCCTACCGGGTCACGACGGCTCACAGTGAGCGGGCACAACGTGCAGAAGCCGTCAATACCGTCATTATCGAGGAAGATGGCCGCTTTTTCGGCGACAATACCGATGGAATCGGATTGATTCGTGATCTGCTGCGCGATCCTGGCTGTCCTTTGGCCGGACACCGGATCCTGATACTGGGCGCCGGCGGGGCCGTCCGTGGAGTGCTGGGGCCGCTGCTCGATCAGAACCCTGCGTCTCTGACGATCGCCAACCGCACCGTGAGCAAGGCAGTGGCCCTGGTGAACACCTTCGCCGGTCCCGTCCCCCTGGCGGCTTCCACGTTCGAAGCGCTTGGCGGCCAGACCTACGACCTGCTCATCAACGGGACGGCGGCCAGTCTGCAGGGCGAAATGCCCGCACTGCCGGAAGGCGTGCTGGCTCGCGGTGCCTGGTGCTACGACATGATGTACGGCGCCGAACCCACACCGTTTCTGCGCTGGGCGTCGGCACAGGGCGCCGGCCGGACGCTGGACGGATTGGGGATGCTGGTTGAACAGGCAGCGGAGTCGTTTTTCCTGTGGCGCCGGGTGCGCCCCGATACCGCGCCGGTGATCCGGAAGCTGCGTGCCTTGCTGTCTCAGTAGCTGTTACCACCCTCCTCGGCCCGATAACGCTCTTTGAGATCGACGTAATGCTGCGCCGACATCAGCAGACCCGCCTGGTCGGATTCCGATAACGGCCGCGCCCGGCGCGCAGGTGCCCCCAAATAGAGGTAACCGCTTTCGAGGCGTTTCCCAGGCGCCACGACACTGCCGGCCCCCACAACGACTTCATCCTCGATGATCGCGCCGTCGAGGATGATGGCCCCGATACCGATCAGCACCCGATTTCCCACCGTGCAGCCATGAACCACCGCGCGGTGGCCCACGGTCACCTCATCACCGATGGTCAGGGGAAAGCCCGCCTCGCCCTCTTCCTCGGCATGCGTGACGTGGAGCACGGTGCCGTCCTGGATATTGGTACGTGCGCCGATGCGGATATGGTGAACATCGCCGCGAGCGACGACGCCTGGCCACAGCGATGAGTCGGCGCCGATGGTGACGTCACCCACCACTAGCGCCAGGTCATGAACGAAGACGCCGTGGGCGAGTCGAGGTTGTTTGTCTTTGAAATTACGAACCGACATGGTTTTCGATACCTACGAGTCTGTGGTGACTATTGAAATGGGAGATCCTCGCCGGGCCGCCAAGAACACATGGAAAAGGATTGTAGACCTCCTGGCGAACTTTGCGTCTTTGCGGGAGAAAAATCCTTAGCGCATCGTTACCAGTTCCTCGGCGCTGGTGGGATGAATGGCAACGGTGCGATCGAAATCCGCCTTGGTGGCCCCCATGCGCAGTGCCACCGCAAAGCCCTGGAGCATTTCGTCGGCTGCCTGACCGATGAGATGGATACCGACCACCTTCTCCTGTGCGCCGACACAGACCAGTTTCATCGCGGTGCGGGTCTCGCGCCCGGCGATGGCGTAGTACATGGGCGTGAAGCGCGAGGTGTAGCATTTGACCGCGCCGCCATGCTGGTCGCGCGCCTCGTCTTCGGTCAGGCCTACCGTACCGATGGGCGGATGGCTGAAGACCACGGTGGAGATCTGGTCGTAATCGAGTCTGCTGTCGGATTTGCCGCCAAACAGGCGGTCGCCCAGCCGGCGCGCCGCCGCGATGGCCACCGGAGTGAGCTGCGCGCGGCCGGTGACATCGCCCACGGCATAGATGCCGGAAATGTTGGTGTTCTGAAATGTGTCGGTGGGAATGTATCCCTGGGAATCGGTTTCGACCCCGGCTGCGGCGAGGTTGAGCTCTGCACTGCGCGGTTCGCGGCCGGTAGCCCAGATCAGCGTGTCGAATCCGGTCAGCTGTTGTCCGTTGGGATAGAAGATGGTCAGATTGCCATCGGCGGTACGCTCCACCCGCTCGATGCTCATGCCCGGGAGGATGTTCACGCCGTGGTTGAGCATCTCCTCCATCAGCATCTCGCGCAGCATCGGGTCGAAGCTCTTCAGCAGATGTTCGCCGCGCAGCAGCAGGCTGACCTCGCTGCCCAGTGCCTTGAGCAAACCGGCCAGTTCCACGGCGATATACCCGGCGCCCACCATGGCCACGCGTCGCGGCTGTTCGGTGAGTTGGAAAAAGCCGTCGGAGGTGATGCCCAGTTCCGCGCCCGCAATCTGCGGCACAAGCGGTCGTCCCCCGGGCGCGATGACGATATGCTCCGCGCTGTAGCGTTGGCCCCCGACCTCCAGGGTACGGGCATCGAGGAAGCGCGCCAGTCCCTGGATGTGCTCGATGTTGGAATCGGCCAGATAGGAGCTGCACCAGGTGTTGATGCCGGTGATGTAACGTTCGCGGGCCGCAACCAGCTTTCGCCAATCGAAACCGTTGACCGCCACGTCAAACCCGTAGCCCGCCGCATCCTCCAGCGCCGCGGCCAGGGAGGCGGCATTCCACATTACCTTCTTGGGCACACAACCCACGTTGACGCAGGTTCCGCCCAGTTTACCTGCTTCGATGACCGCGCAGCGCGCGCCGTACTGGGCGGCGCGCTCGGCGGCGGAGAGTCCGCCGCTACCGGCGCCAATGGCAATCAGATCGTAGTGCTGGGTCATGATGCAGTTCCGTCAACGAAATGTGGCGATAGTATACTGAACCCGTTCGCGCCCATCGGCGTTGCAGCCATCAATGAAAATAAAGGGGGGAATTCATGGAAGTCAGCACCATTGTCTTGCTCGGCATCGTTGCCGCTGTCGTCCTCTACGGTATCGTCATCTACAACAACCTGGTGCGCCTGAAACACGCCATATCCAAGGCCTGGTCGAATATCGACGTGCTGCTCAAGCAGCGCCATGACGAGCTGCCCAAGCTGGTGGAGACCTGCAAGCAGTACATGGGCTACGAGCAGGAGACCCTGGAGCAGGTGATGAAGGCGCGCAGCGCCGTAGCCGCTGCCCGCGAGCAGGGCGACATCGCCGCGCTGGGTCCGGCGGAGACGCAGCTGCGGTTGGGCCTGGGTAATCTCTTTGCTGTCGCCGAGGCCTACCCCGATCTCAAGGCCAATGAGAGTTTTCAGCATCTGCAGGCGCGCATCACCGGTCTGGAAAATGCCATCGCTGACCGGCGCGAGTTCTACAACGAGAGCGTCAATCTCAACAACGTGCGCATCGAGCAGTTCCCGGATGTGATTATCGCTCGCTGGTTCAGGTTCGTGGCCGCAACGCTGCTGGAGTTCAGCGACGAAGAGAAGCAGGACGTCGACGTTCGAACGTTGTTCAACTCTTGATCAATGTCTTTGACCGACGAGTGGGCGCAGACGCTGGTCAGCGCCTCGGCGGCCGAGTTCTGGATGTGGGCGGGCGCCGGTGCGGCTCTCTCCGCGGTGGCATTCGTCTTCACGTTTCGCGGGCTGGCGCGGGCGCGATTGATCGAGGATCTCCCCACCTCGCGTATCCGCTCGGCCGCCCAGGGCTACGTCGAGCTGGAGGGGGTTGGCGAGCTGATGAAGGGCGAGCCGATACTGGCACCGCTCACGGGAACGCCTTGTACCTGGTATCGCTGCAGGGTCGAAGAGCGTGTCCACACGGGCCGCCGGCAGCGCTGGCGGATGGTGAACAAGTACCTCAGCGACGAACTGTTTCTGCTGCGCGATGCCACCGGGATCTGCGTCGTTGATCCCGAGGGTGCCGACGTGATTCCGGGCGAAAAGCTGGTCTGGTATGGCACTACCGCTTCACCAACCCGGACACCGCTGCACACCGGGCGCTGGTCCTGGTTGCTGGCGAACGGGGACTATCGCTATACCGAGGAGCGCATGCTGCCCGGTGACCCTCTCTATGCGCTCGGCTGGTTCAACACCGTCGGCGGCGCGAGCGAGGCCTTCGATACCAGCACCGAGGTGCGCGAGCTGCTGGCCTCATGGAAGCGCGATGCCGCAACCATGAAGGCCTTCGATCGCAACGGCGACGGTGAGATCGATATGGCGGAGTGGACAGAGGCGCGCCGCGTCGCCACCCACGAGGTGCGCATGCGCCAGCACAAGCGCGCCGTCCAACCGGGGATTCATACCCTCTCCAAACCCAAGGGCGGCCAGCACTTCCTGCTTTCGGCCCGTTCGCAGGCGCGACTGACCCGGCGATTCCGCTGGCTTTCCGCTGCTGCCCTGGTCACATTTATCGGTGGGGGAGGCGCCGTGGTGTGGGCAGTTGCGGTACGATTGGGGACCCTATAACCCTGCGTAGAGCTCAGTTATGCCGGAAAATCCGCTGCTCGAATTCGAGGGATTACCCCCTTTCTCCCGGATCAAGCCCGAGCACATCGAACCTGCCATTGACCTGTTGCTGAAGGAAAATCGTCAACGCATCGCATCCCTGGTGAAGGGGCTGCGGGGTCCGACCTGGACCAATTTCATCGAGCCGCTGCTGCGTTGGGAGGATCGCCTGGAGCGCGTCTGGTCGCCGGTCAGTCACCTCAACAGCGTTGCCAACAGCGAAGCCTGGCGCGCCGCCTACAACAACTGCCTGCCCAAATTGAGCCTTTACGCTTCGGAGCTGGGCCAGCACGAGGGGCTTTATAACGCCTATCGGGCCCTCGCCGAGGGGGCTGAGTATGCGACGCTCAATCCCGCCCAGCGCAAACTGATCGACAATGCACTGCGCGATTTTCGTCTGTCCGGCATCGAATTGGCCGAGAAGCCCCGTACCCGTTACCGCAATATCATGCAGGAGCTGACCGCCAGCGCGGCCCGTTTCGAGGAAAACCTGCTGGATGCCACCAACGCCTGGCGTCGGCTGGTCACCAATGAGGCCGAGCTGGCCGGGCTC
The DNA here is from genome assembly GCA_008501635.1 of Pseudomonadota bacterium. Lineage (NCBI taxonomy): Bacteria > Pseudomonadati > Pseudomonadota > Pseudomonadota bacterium. The sequence continues at coordinate 15,504 of QQUJ01000017.1, read as the reverse complement.
CCCGCCACGGCCGTTGCCCAGGCGCGTGAGCGGGCCGAGCACGCGGGCGAGCCGGGGTGGCTCTTCACTCTGGAGTTCCCCTCCTACATAGCAGTGATAACACACGCCGATCACCGGCCGTTGCGCGAGGCGACGTACGAGGCCTATGTCACCCGCGCCTCCGATCAGGGTCCGCATGCGGGCAGGTGGGACAACGGTCCGGTGATGGAACGACTGTTGCAGCTGCGTCACGAATTGGCTCAACTGCTGGGTTTCAGCAGCTACGCCGAGCGCTCGCTGGCCACCAAGATGGCCGCATCGCCCGAGCAGGTACTGGAGTTTCTCACCGACCTCGCCGAGCGCTCGCTACCCGTGGCGCATCGCGATTTCGACGAGATCGTGCGTTATGCGCGCGATACACACAGGGTGACCGATCTGGCGGCCTGGGACATCGCCTACTACGCGGAAAAGCTGCGCAAGCACAAGTTCGATATCTCCCAGGAAGAGCTCAAGCCCTATTTCCCGGAGCCGCGCGTCGTGCAGGGGCTGTTTGCCGTCATCGAGCGCCTCTACGGGATTCGGTTGGTCGCCATCGAGGACGTCGATGTCTGGCACGACAGCGTGCGTTACTTCGAGGTGCGCGATATCGAGGACCGGCCCTGCGGCGGCGTCTACGTCGACCTCTATGCTCGGCCGAAAAAACGCGGAGGGGCGTGGATGGATGAGTGCGTGCGTCGTTTCCGCCATGCCGACGGTGATCAGCTCCCGGTCGCCTACGTTACCTGCAACTTCTCCCAGCCAGGCGGAGACCATCCTGCGCTGTTCTCCCACGAAGAGGTGCTGACGCTGTTTCATGAGTTCGGTCACGCGCTCCATCACCTGTTGACGCAGATTGATTTCCCGCCGGTCGGGGGTATCAACGGTGTGCCGTGGGATGCGGTGGAACTGCCGAGTCAATTGATGGAGAACTGGTGCTGGGAGGAGGATGCGCTGGCGATGATCTCGGGCCACTACCAGACCGAGCAACCGTTGCCACCCGATCTGTTGAAGCGCATGAAAGCGGCGCGCAACTTCCAGTCGGGGATGCAGATGGTGCGGCAGCTGGAGTTCGCCATTTTCGATTTCCGACTTCATTATGAATACGATCCGGCAAAAGGCGGCCGGGTCTACGAGCTTCTCGATGCGGTGCGCCGGCAGGTTGCCGTTATCCAGCCCCCCGCCTACAACCGCTTCCCGCACAGTTTTGCGCACATCTTCGCGGGGGGCTATGCGGCGGGTTACTACAGTTACAAATGGGCCGAGGTGCTCTCCAGCGACGTGTTCTCCGCCTTTGAGGAGCGTGGGGTTTTCGATGCCGCCACCGGTCGGCGGTTTCTTGCCACGGTATTGGAGCAGGGCGGGTCGCGCGATCCTCTGGAATTGTTTGTTGAGTTTCGCGGCCGCGAGCCGCAGATCGATGCGTTGTTACGCCATTCCGGTATTCTGTAGGGGCGGCGCAAGCCGCGAATCGTGACGCATAGCTACGGAGTTCACCGAGAATGTATTGTTTGCGCCGGAGGCTTCCTCCTCTTCCCTGGCATTATTGCGTTTTGGGGCGAGACCGCACTCAATCCATTCGCGGTTACCGCAGCTCCCACAGGTTTTTGAGATGAAAATTGCCACCTGGAACGTCAACTCGCTGCGCGTACGACTGTCGCATGTACTCGATTGGCTGGCCGCCGAACAGCCCGATGTGATGGCATTGCAGGAGACCAAACTTACCGATGAGCAGTTTCCTGCCAATGACATTGAGTCGGTCGGCTACCAATGCATTTTCTCCGGGCAAAAAACCTACAATGGGGTGGCGGTGCTGGCGCGTCATGCGCTTCATGATGCGGTAACCGACCTGCCCGCTTTCGATGATCCGCAGCGCCGCCTGTTGGCGGTCACCTGCAACGGTATCCGGGTGGTGAACGTCTACGTTCCCAACGGCTCCGAGGTCGGTTCGGAGAAATACGCGTACAAATTGGAGTGGCTGGAGCGTCTCACCGATTTGCTCGCAGACGAACTCAGGCGACATGAGCGCCTGGTGGTGTTGGGGGATTTCAACATTGCCCCCGAGGATCGCGATGTCCACGATCCCGAAGCCTGGCGCGGTAAGGTATTGTGCAGTGATGCCGAACGGGCGGCGTTTGCGCGGTTGATCGATTTGGGTTTTTGCGACAGCTTCCGCCGTTTTTCTTCGGCAACCGGCGAGTTCAGTTGGTGGGATTATCGGATGAACGGGTTTCGTCGCAACCTCGGCCTGCGTATCGATCACATCCTTGCCAGCGCCGCGATGGAGCGTGATCTGACGGCTTGCCGCATCGACAAGGGACCGCGTGCGCTGGAGCGTCCCTCCGACCATGCTCCCGTGCTGGCGGAGTTTGTTTCTTGATACAGCTGACATGGCCAGTACACCCGTAGTCTCTCTATGACAGTACAGAACTTCAAAGGAATCCCTTGCCATGAAAGTAATGATCGATCTCTGCGTAGTTCCCCTGGGGGTTGGTGTTTCGGTCTCATCCTATGTGGCCGCCTGCGAGCGCGTGATCAAGGAGGCTGGGTTGAAGTCGCAGCTCCACGCCTACGGCACCAACATCGAGGGCGAGTGGGATGCGGTGATGGCGGCGGTGAAGCGTTGCCATGAGGTGATCCATGAGATGGGTGCGCCGCGCATCACCACAACGATCAAGCTCGGTACCCGCGTCGATCGCGACCAGACCATGGAGGACAAGGTGTACAGTGTCGAACGGAAGTTGGCGGAATAGCCCGGTTTTCTCCCCTTGCGGGTTGTGTTTCCATAGGCGTATCAAGGGTCGAGGTCTCGGCAATGCAAACCATAGAGATTCGCTATTGCTTTCGGTTGCCCGACCACAGTATGCGCGAGATCGCTCTCCATCTTGAACCCGAACATATTCAGCTTACGGGACATTTGCCGGACCAACTTCCCGACTGGACGCGGCTCGATTTTGAGCAGTGCACTCACTGTCCACTCACGGTTGACAAGGTGCCGCACTGCCCGTTCGCCGCAAGCCTGGTGGGTGTGATAGATATCAGCCGTGAAGTGCTTTCTCACGATGAGGTGGAGGTGACGGTCATCACTGCCGAACGCGCGATCCGCAACCGTACCACCGCACAGCGCGGCATCAGCGCGGTGATGGGATTGATCAGTGCCACGTCAGGCTGTCCCCATACCCGGTTTCTCAAACCGATGGCCCGTTACCACCTGCCCTTTGCCACCGAGGAAGAGACCCTCTATCGTGCCGCATCGATGTATCTGCTGGCCCAGTATTTCCGTCGCTTGCACGGCGGTAACGCGGATCTTGACCTCGATGGATTGGCCGAGTTCTACCGTAACCTGCAGGCGGTTAACCAGTCGATGATGCAGCGTATTCGCAGCGCCAGCCAGAAGGATGCGGCGGCCAACGCCTTGGTGCTGCTCGATCTTTTTGCCAAGGCTATGCCCTACTCCATCGAAGATTCACTCGAAGAGGTTCGCTATCTGTTCAGCGCCTACCTGACCGAATGAATGCTTGAAAAGCAGGCGCGGCGATTTTCCGCCAGAGTCCACTTGGAATACGGCGGAGGACGTTTTCTACCACCGAACAGGGGTAACGGGTTTATGCGAGGCTCCAGGTGACCACCGATAAAGATCACGGTACCGTCATCCGGATCGAAGAGCTGGTGCGGGAGGTCGACGAACTGGTCTCCTTTCCCGAATTCTATCTGCGTGTCAGTGAACTGCTGGAGGATCCCAACGCCACCGGCCAGGAGATCGGCAAGCTGCTTGGCCAGGACCCCGGTCTCGCCCTGCGGGTACTGAAGATCGCCAACAGCCCGATGTACGGGTTGAGCCGGCAGGTGGAAACCGTGGAACGCGCGGTGATGGTGCTGGGTAAAAGTCAGATTGTCGAAGTCGTGCTGGCGACCACTGTGAGCAAAGTAATCGCCGGTATTCCAAACGACGTCTACGACATGGATGACTTCTGGAGCCACAGTATCTTGTGCGGCATCGTTACGCGGGAGCTGACACGACTCTGCCGACATGTCGATGTCGACTTCGCCTTCGTCGCCGGGTTGCTCCACGATGTCGGTCAGTTGGTGTTGTTCAATCGTTTCCCCGGTCAATCGCGCGTGGCGCTGGAACTGGTGATGGATCGTGAGCAGCCGGTGGAGCTCTTCGAGGCAGAGCGCAAGATTTTCGGTTTCGACCATGCCATGTTGGCCGGCAGACTGATGGAAGTGTGGCTGCTGCCGGAACGTTTGCGCGAGTGCGTTGAGTTTCATCATGCGCCGGCGCTTGCGCTCAACCACCCGGTGGAGGCGGCCTTGGTGCATATGGCCAACTGCGTTACCAACGTTCAAGGTACCGAGCTCACACCGGAGCGCACCGTCGAGCGCATCGATCGCATCTGCTGGGACCGAACGGGTTTGGAACCTGATCAGCTCCTGCCCATCGTCGATGCTGCAGAAGAAGCCGTCGATGAGATTCGTGCGCTGTTACTGGGTTGAGGCGTGCGGAACCGGCTACCGCAATTCAGTTTCCAGCTGCCCGTAGAGATCCAGGACGTGCCGGGTGTTGGCGCCCAGATCGCCACGACCGATGCGCGAGCTCGAGCGGATGTGCACCACACTCTCGGTGTCGCGCTGTACTATGCGCACCCGCACATCATCCTTGAAGCGCCACACTTTGCTGGTGATCACCAATTCGATTTCGCCGTCTTCCAGATTGCGTGAGGCAATTTCCCAACCCAGGGATTGCGCCGCCGATCCCACTGCCTGGAAAAGTATCGCAGGTTTATTCCGGTACGCGCGGGAACGCAGCTCCGCAAAAACAGGGGCCTCGGAAGTTTCCGCCACATTGCTGCTCAGGTAGGTCACGAGACGCCGCCAGGTTCCGGGGGCGTCGTTCCAAGGCAGGCGATTGGCGATAAGGCCACCTGCTACCAGTGCCGCTGCCGCCAGTATCAGGGTGAGCAGCAGCGCCAGCAGCAGTTTCCCGGTGAGCGCCATCGTCTATTTATCGATACGAATCTTCACGTAACTGCCAGGCGCATCCTCGATGGGTTTGAGTTTGCCATCGCCGGGTTGGCGCGCCGCGACCTGTTTGCCTGCTTTGCGCTTGACCCACGCGAACCAATGGGTCCACCACGATCCCTCCTGTTCGGTCGCACCCTCCAGCCACTCGTCGGCGGTTGCCGGCAGCGAGTCGCTCGTACAGTGCCCATACTTTTTCGAGGTGGCCGGATTGATTACGCCGGCGATATGCCCCGACCCGCCGAGCACGAAGCTGACCTTGCCGCCGAGATGCCTGGCGCCCATATAGGTCGATTTCCAGGGGGCGATGTGGTCTTCGCGCGTGGAGAGGAAATAGGTGGGAACATTGATCTTGCCGAGATCGATGGGTACGCCGTCGAGTTCAATACCCCCGGGCTCTTTGAGCCGGTTGTGCTGATACATGTTGCGCAGGTAAAAACTGTGCATGGCGCGCGGCATGCGCGTCGAGTCCGAGTTCCAGAACAGCAGATCGAAGGGGAACGGGTCTTTGCCCATGAGATAGTTGTTGATGACAAAAGACCAGATCAGATCGTTGGCGCGCAGCAGGTTGAACACCGTCGCCATCTGGCTGCCTTCCAGATAACCCTTTTTGTCCATGTAGTCCTCGATGAGCTGCAGTTGCTCCTCATCGACGAACACCGACAGTTCGCCCACGTCGGTGAAATCGAGCATGGTGGTGAAAAAGGTACCGCTCTTGAGGCGCTTATCGCCCTTGGCGGCCAGATAAGCCAGGGTGGTGGCGAGCAGCGTGCCACCCAGGCAGTAGCCGACGGCGTTGACCTCTTTCTCCCCGGTAGCCTGTTCGATGGCATCGAGCGCCGCGACCGTGCCTTCCAGCAGATAGTCTTCGAAGCGTTTCTCGGCCAGCGACTCGTCGGGATTCACCCAGGAGATGACGAAGACCGTAAACCCCTGGTCCACCGCCCATTTGATGAACGAATTCTTGTCGCGCAGATCGAGGATGTAGAACTTGTTGATCCAGGGCGGGACGATCAGCAACGGTCTTTGAAACACCGTTTCGGTGGTGGGGGTGTACTGCAGCAGCTGCATGAGGTCGTTCTGATAGATCACCTTGCCGGGAGTGACCGCCACGTTGACGCCGGGTTCGAACGCTTCGAGATCGGTCATCTTGACCCGCAGATTGCCTTTACCGCGCTCCAGATCTTCGAGCAGGTTTTCCAGCCCGTTGACCAGATTCTCGCCGCCCGATTCCAAGGTCGCCTTCAACACCTTGGGATTGGTGTGCACGAAGTTGGTCGGCGCCAACGCATCGATGAACTGCTGGGTGTAGAACTCGACCTTCTTGGCCGTCGCGGGCTCCAGACCTTTCACATCGTGCGAGAGATTCTGGATGCTGTGCGCGGTCAGCAGGTAGCTCTGCTTTATGAAATCGAAGACGACGTTTTCCGCCCATTCGTCGTCCTTGAAACGCTTGTCGTCGGGGCGCGGCTGTACTACCGGTGCAACCTCCTCGCCGGCGATGCGCCGTGCGGTGGAGTGCCAGAGGTTCATGTACTGGTGCCAGTAGTCCATCTGCACCTGCATCAACTTGCCGGGATCGTTCATCAGGTGGGCGGCCATGTCCATGAACGCCTTGGAGATTACGCCGGGATCGGGGATCTGGAAATGGTCGTCGTTGACCTGATGCTTGAGGTACTCGCTCATCAGGCGCTGCGACTGCATGACGATCTTGGAGTAATTCTCCATCAGCTTGCTGGGATCCATCGTTCCGGGGGTTTCGTGTGCGGTGTCGGTCATCGGTTTTCTCGCTTGATGGATTGCTTACGGATAGCTGAACCGATCCGTTGCCATGGGGGTGGCGCTGCGGTGATCCGAAATCCAGCCGTTGATCTCATCAGCCCGTCGAATCCCGGTTGCCGCCGGTACCACGCAACAGACCTCTTCAGGTCTTCTCCCTGAGGATTGTGCCGCTTACCTGTAAGAGTAACCCAGTGTGAGTATTTGTGCGGCCGGATTCAGGCGGCGCTGGCCCCCGGTCCACGATGAGAAAGTGTGACCTGAGACACCTTTTTCCCATCGTGGTTTTAAGGGCTTCTTAAGTTTCACCCGGTAATTTGTGGTTCCAGAGAGGGAGAGGCCTCCACCCGGACAGCAACCATGGATCACCCGACGATCAGACCGCCAGCCGCCAACACTGCTTACAGACCGCGCATCGCTGATCTGCCGCCTCCGGTAAGCCTGACCCGCCTGGATCGGGCCAGCCCGCAGCGCCGGGAGGCGGAGTCCTACGTGCGCGGCGCCTTCGCGCACCGTTATCGGGCGCAGATTCACGAACTGCCGGAGTGCCTGATGGCGTTGCGCCGCGCTTCGGGGGAACTGACGGCGGTTGCCGGCCTGCGCTGTGCTGCCGAGGCTCCCCTGTTTCTGGAACAGTATCTCGATGGTCCCGTGGAGAGTTATCTGGGACCGCCGGGCGGAGTCGGACGCGGCACCCTGGTCGAGATCGGCAGTCTTGCCGCGCCAACTCCCGGTCAGGTGCGCTATATGATGATCGCGCTGGCGACTTACCTGCACAGTGCCGGTTATCAGTGGGTCGTGTGTACGGCCATCAGCAGTCTGCGCAACACCTTGGCCCGGATGGGCCTGACCCCGATACTCCTGGGTGCCGCCGATCCTGCCCGCCTGGGCGCTGCGGCGGCGGATTGGGGCCGCTACTACGAGGAGCGACCCCAGGTCATTGCCGGTCATCTCGGCGAGGCGGCGGCGCTGCTCGAGGCGCGCGCCTCCCATCGTGAGCACCCGGTTGGCGATCTGTGGCGCAGCGCCCGTGAACTGGGGATGCGCCACGGCACGGCTCAACCGGCGGTCCACGGCACGTTTCCCGCAGCGCCGATGAACGGCAGCATCAGCGCATGAGCCGGGTGATCGCAGCCCTGCAGGACGGCGCCGTGCAGCGACCCGCTGCGTTGGCGCTGATCGATGAGCAGATTTCACTCGACTACGCCGCGGCCGCGGCGCGCAGCGCGGAACTGGGTCGCTGGCTGTTGGCGCAAGGTGTCGAAAGGGTTGCGCTGTTGGCCGACAACTCCGTTGCCTGGGCGCTGTGGGATCTGGCCGCGTTGCAGGCCGGCGTCACGCTTGTCCCCCTGCCCGGTTTTTTTTCCGACCGCCAGATCCGTCATGTGCTGGCCGATGCCGGTATCGAACTGCTGATCAGCGACGATCCGCAGCGTACCCGGCACTTGCCTGGTGCGGGCCACCCAACGAGTGGGTCGAGGGAAATGGTGGTGGCGAAGCGGAGGTTCACGCTTGCAGGTTTGCTCACGCAGCGGCAGGTGACGCTACCGTCGGACATCGCCAAGGTGACCTACACCTCCGGTACGACCGGAGCGCCCAAGGGCGTTCTTCTCAAAGCGCAGACCATGGAGCAGGTCGCCGCCTCGCTGGTGGTCGCCACCCAGGCCGGTCCCGAAGATCGTCACCTCGCGCTGTTGCCACTGGCGACGTTGCTGGAGAACATCGGCGGCCTCTATGCACCACTGCTGGCGGGCGGATGCGCGGTGCTCTACAGCCAGGCTCACGTCGGTGTGCAGGGGGCAAGCGGGGTAGATCCGCAGCGCATCCTTACCTGTTTGCAGGCGTCAGCTGCCACCACCGCCATCACGCTCCCCCAATTGCTGCAGGCGTTGGTGGCCGCCCGCGCCGCCGCAGGACCTACCCCCGAGAGGCTGTGCTATCTGGCCGTGGGCGGTGCCCCGGTTTCACTGCGTCTGCTGAAATCCGCCCGCAACTGTGGCCTGCCGGTCTACGAGGGCTACGGACTGTCCGAGTGCGGCTCGGTCGTCGCGCTAAACCGTGCCGACGCACAACGCCCCGGCAGTGTCGGACAACCTTTGCCCCACGCGCGGGTGCGTATCGCGAACGATGGCGAGATCCTGGTGGGCGGGGCGCTGTTCGACGGCTACCTGCACGATCCGCAGGCCCCGGGCGACTGCTGGCCGACAGGCGACCTGGGCTTTCTGGATGAGGAGGGTTATCTGCACCTCACCGGGCGCAAAAAGCATCTCTTCATCACCGCCTTCGGGCGTAACGTGGCGCCGGAATGGGTGGAGGCGGAGCTTACCGCGCAACCCGCCATCGCCCAGGCGGCGGTCTTTGGCGAGGCGCGACCGTTCAACGTGGCGGTGGTGGTGCCGCGAGCCGGTGTCAGCGAAACCCTGGCGGCGGCCGTGGCCGCAGTCAACCGCCGCTTGCCCGACTACGCGCAGATCCGCGAACTGGTGGTTGCCGATGCGCCTTTCACAACGGCCAACGAGCTGGCGACCGCCAACGGCCGATTGCGTCGCGATGGTATCGCTCAGGTCTACGGTGAGCGTGTCGCCGCCCTCTACGACAGCGCACGGGTGGCCCTGTGAGCGACAGGAGTTATCAACACGCCTTCAGCGCGGCGGAACGTCAGGCCCAGCAGCGCTGGGGCCGGCCCGAGGTGTGGGATGCCGCACGCCGCGAGCGCCTGTTGTGGGACCACATCCCGGCCGAGTATCACGCCCGCATCGAGGCCGCCCCCTTCTTCTTTCTCGCTACCGCCGACCGCAGCGGCCACTGCGACTGCTCCTTCAAGGGCGGTGGTCCGGGTCTGGTGCGGGTGCTCGATGCGCGGCGGCTCGCCTTCCCCGACTTCGCAGGCAATCAGGCCTTCATGAGCCTGGGCAACATCCTCGACAACCCGCAGGTCGGCCTGCTGTTCATCGATTTCAGCGACGGTGCGCGGTTGCGCGTCAACGGCCGGGCGATGATCCACGATCGTGGTGAGCCACTGCTGTGGTTCGACCGCGCCCCGCGTGTCATCGAGATCGTCATCGAGCAGGTGGTGCCCAACTGCGCTGCCCACATCCCCAAGCTGGTACCGGCGGAGGTGGGGCTGTGAGCGCTTACCGCATCGCCGTGAATATCGAGTGGACCGGCGCCTGCAACGCCCGCTGCGTCATGTGTCCGCGCGATGCGATCACCCGGCCGCGCCATATGGACGAGGCGACCTATCGTCAGGTGCTCGCCCGCCTCGCGCCCCGCGATGTGTTCCGTGCCGTGATTGCCGGTTACGGCGAACCCACCGTGCATCCGCAGTTCGAGCGTTTTGTCGCCCTGACCCGGGAGGCAAAGGTGCCGGTGGATATGGTCAGCAACGGCGAGTGGCTGGATGCCGAGCGCCTGCGCGCCCTGGACGGGGTTATCGGGACGCTGGTGGTCTCCTTCTCCAGTGCCGATCCCGGAATCTATGGCCGTGTCCATGCCGGTCTCGATCAGCAGCGGGTGATGGCGAATCTGGTGCTGGCGCAGCGCACACTGCAAAGAACATCGCTGGCCGTGAGCCTCACGCCGCTCGCCGAGTGCATCGCCACCCTGCCCGAGACCATAGCCTGGCTGCGCGGGCACGGCATCGACCGGCTCACCATGTCGCCCACGCTTTACGACCGTGCCGGTACCGCGTCGGGTCAGGAAAGCGAAGCACGCAACCTGCGCCCGGTGATCCGCCGCTACGGTCTGCATAGCCAGGAGTACGATTTCGTCCCCTCGGTGGGCGATGTACTCGGCCAGTGGCGTGCCAACCGCTTCCGCTGTCTGCCGCGCAACAGCGATCTCGCCATCGCCGCCGACGGCAGTTATCAGTACTGCTTCAACGACGTGCGTCGCCGCCGCCCGCTGGGCACCGTGGCGAACCTGGGAATTCGTGACGCCCTGGTGCTGCGCGAACCCACCCCCTCCGATCCCGAGCTGTGCGATGCGTGTACGACGCGCTCGCGCTACCGCCCCTGGGAGTTTTTGCAGGCCGCCGCGGGTTACGCGCGGCTGCGTCTTTCGTGAAACTGGAGTCCTGAAGGTATGAGTTCCACCGCCGTCTTGCATCAGCCCGCCGCGACCGAGGGTTTTTACCAGCGCTTGCTGGCCGCCACCGAAACTGAACGCAACGCGTTTCTCGCCACCCCCATCCTGAAGGCCGGAGTGGCAGGGACCATCGATCATTCGACCTACCTAGCGTTTCTCGCTGAGGCCTATCACCACGTCGGCCAGACCGCACCGCTGCTGATGGCGTGTGGCGAACGGCTGCCGCGCCGGCTCGACTGGCTGCGCAAAGCTGTCGCCGGGTACATCAGCGAGGAGATCGGTCACGACGAATGGATCCTGGAGGACATCCGCGCAAGCGGCGGTGACGCCGACGCGGTACGTAACAGCGCACCTGCCTTCGCCACCGAGCAGATGGTCGCCTACGCCTGGTACACGGTGCTGCGCGCCAATCCGGTCGGTTTCTTTGGCATGGTGCTGGTGCTGGAGGGGACCAGCGTGGCCATGGCCACCCAGGCTGCCGCCGCCCTGCAGAAGAGTTTGGGCCTGCCCGCCCGATGCTTTACCTACCTTACCTCGCACGGCTCGCTGGATATCAGCCACATGGAGCACTTTCGCACACTGATGGATCGCATCACCGACGCCGAGGACCAACAGGCCATCATCCACTGCGCGCGCCGCATGTACCGCCTCTACGGCGATATCTTTCGCGGTCTGGCGCAGGCGGAAAGCCATTAAGGAGACACCGATGGATCTCAACAATGTACGCATTCTCTTGACCGGCGCGGGCGGTGGTATCGGAACCCCGGTCGCTCGACAACTGGCCGCGGCTGGCGCCCGTCTGTTTATGGTGGGTCGTGACGAAGCCGGAGCCGGATTGGCAGAAGAGCTGCGCCAGCAGGGCGCCGACGCCCGGTACCTGTTCATCGACCTGCTCTCCGAAGGTGCTGCCAGCGAGGTTGCGCAGGCCGCCCGCCAGGCGCTGGGCGGTGTCGATCTGCTCGTCAACCTGGCTGGAGCGATGAGCTTCGAGTCCTTCGCCGCCGAGGATCCCCAGGTGACCGAGCGCCTGCTGCGGCTCAACACCCTGGTGCCCATGCAACTGGCGCGCGCCGTGCTGCCCGGCATGCTGGCCCAGCAGCGCGGGCGCATCGTCAATATCGGCTCGATCTTTGGCTCCATCGGATTCGCCTACTTCGCTACCTACTCCGCCACCAAGTTCGCGCTGCGGGGATTTTCCGAAGCGCTGCGCCGTGAACTGGCGGGCTGCGGTGTTGGCGTGACCTACATCGCGCCGCGTGCAGTAAAAACCGGTTTCAACACCGATGCCGTCTATCGCATGGCGCAGGTGGTGAAGATGAGTCTCGACGAACCCGAAACCGTGGCGCGCGCCATCGTCGCGGCGATCCGCGCCGAGCGCGATGAGGCCTACATCGGCTGGCCGGAGAAGTTGTTCGTTCGCGTCAATGCCCTGTGGCCACGCCTGGTGGACAGCGGCGTGCGTAAAAAGAACCAGCAGGCCGCACAGTTCGTGCGGCCGGCAAGTACCCCGCACTAAAGGAGGGTTGTAGCTATGTCACGTTTGAATTTCGTTCCGTTTGTCAACTGGTTGTTCCTTGGCATGCTGCTCACCAGCGCCGGGAACTCCATGGCTGCCGATCCCATGATGGTCGAGGTTGAGCAGATCCAACAGCGCTGGGCGGTGATCAAGTATCAGACCGGCGATCAGAGCCAGACCGACGCCTACGAACAGCTCGCCCAACAGGCGCACGCGCTGAGCGAGCGCTACCCGAATCGCGCAGAACCGTTGGTATGGGAGTCGATCGTGCTCAGTTCCCACGCCGGTTCACTCAGCGGATTGGCCAAGATGGGTGCACTCGACGAGGTGAAGAAGGCACGCGACCTGCTGCTCGCCGCCGAGAGGATCGATCCCAGTGCGCTCAATGGTTCGATCTATACCAGTCTCGGTACCCTGTACTACAAAGTGCCGGGGTGGCCGTTTGGATTTGGCAGCAACAAAAAGGCGGAGGAGTATCTGCAAAAAGCGCTGGCCCTCAATCCGGATGGCATCGATCCCAACTTCTTCTTCGGTGAACTGCGCTACGAGCAGGGCATGTACGACGATGCCCTGAAGGCGCTGCAAAAGGCACAGCAGGCACCACCCAGACCCGCACGCGAGCTTGCGGACCGCGGCCGTCACAAAGAGATCGACGAGCTGATCGTTAACGTGAAGAAACGTGTTCTTTAAGAGTTGTCAGCACGGCGCAATTGCAGAACAATCGATCCGGGATGGCCACAGCGCCGTCCCGGATTTTGTTGAAGCGGGAAACATCATGAGATTACTGCTGGTGGAGGATGATCGCCTGCTGGGCGAAGCCGTGGTGGCGGGTCTGCACCAGAACGGTTTTACGGTGGACTGGGCGCGCGACGGCATGACTGCCGATCATGCGCTCATCGCTGAGCAGTTCGATCTGGTGGCGCTCGACCTCGGCCTGCCGCGCTGCAGCGGACTCGAACTGCTGCGTAAACTCCGCGACCGGGGCAACACCGTGCCGGTATTGATACTTACCGCGCGCGACACCGTCGAGGATCGCGTGCAGGGACTCGATTCCGGTGCTGACGATTATCTGATCAAGCCCTTTGATCTCGCCGAACTCAACGCCCGAATCCGCGCCTTGCTGCGCCGCCAGGGCGGGCGCGGATCACCCGTCCTGGCGCACGGGGCGATACGCCTCGACCCCGCGGCTCACGCCGTCGAGTTGAATGGCACAATGGTCGATCTTTCACCCCGGGAGTTCACGCTGCTGCGCCTGCTGCTCGAAAGCGCTGGTCGCGTGTTGTCGCGGGAGCGTCTCGAAGAGGCACTCTACGGTTGGAACACCGATGTCGACAGCAACACGGTCGAGGTCTACATCCACCATCTGCGCAAGAAGTTCGGTGCGAACCTGATACGCACCATCCGCGGTGTGGGCTACATGGTGGAGAAAGGGGCGTGAAGCGCTCGCTGCGCTTGCGCCTGCTGCTGATTCTCGTCGCACTCTTTTCGCTGGTGTGGGTGCTGGTCACCACCGCCAGCTACTATGCCGCGCAGCACGAAATAGAGGAACTGTTCGATGCACAGCTCGCGCAGTATGCGCGAACGCTGCAGGCCCTCACCCAGCACGAACTCGAAGAAGACGAGCACGAGCAAATCCAGCTCGATAACAGTTTCCTCGGCCATACCTACGAAAAGAAGGTGATGTTCCAGGTCTGGAACGGGCCGACGCTGGTGCTGCACTCGGGAACGGCGCCCGATCGTCCGATGAGCGATCTGTTCGGCTTCACCGACCGTGATATCGATGGCGCGACATGGCGGGTGTTCGCGCTGCCGGGCGCGAAGGAAGCTGCGGCCATTCAGGTGGCCGAGCGCTACGATGTGCGCGAGGAGCTGGTAAATAAAATCAGTCTCCAGGTGCTTTACCCTCTGATCATCGCCCTGCCGCTGTTGGCCATCGTGTTGTGGTTCGCGGTGGGCGGTGGTCTGCGCCCGCTGCGTGCGTTGACCAGGGAGGTCGGCGCACGTTCGCCGCACGAGCTGCAACCGCTGCCCGACAACGCGGCGCCGAAAGAGCTCGCACCGCTGGTGGCGGCCATCAATGGCCTGCTTGCGCAGTTGCGCCGCGCCTTGGAGAGCGAGCGCCGCTTCACCGCCGATGCCGCGCACGAATTGCGCACGCCGCTCGCCGCGCTGAAGATGCAGGCGCAAGTCGCGCAGGGTGCCGTGCAGCGCGAAGAGCGCATGACCGCCATCGACAACATCGTAACCAACGTCGATCGCGGCACCCGTCTGGTCGAGCAGTTGCTCACACTGGCGCGACTGGATCCCGAAGTTACCCAGAAAGAGACCGAAGCCGTCGATCTCGCCGCGCTGGCCGCGCAGGTGGTGGGTGAGTACGCGCCGGATGCGATCCGCAAAGGAGTCGATCTGGGGCTGGAGGAAGGCAGCCGCGGGCAGATTCGCGGATTGCCCGAAGCCGTGCGCGTCATGCTGCGTAACCTGGTGGACAATGCCGTCAAATACACGCCCGCGGGCGGGCGCGTCGATGTCGGCGTCAGCGAGTCACACCAGGGTGTCATCGTCAGTGTCGCCGACAGCGGTCCGGGCATTGATCCCGAGCTGCGCGAGCGTGTCTTCAATCGCTTCTATCGGGTGGTGGGCAACGAAGAGGAAGGCAGCGGCCTGGGGCTCTCCATCGTGCAGCGCATCGCCGAGTTGCACCAGGCGCAGGTCGCTTTCGATGCGGAATATGGTCCAGGGTTGAAGGTCGTGGTGCGGTTTCAAAGCCAGGAGCCGTAGAACAGACGTCGGTGCTGTTTGCCTTGCGTGGGTAGCTTCAGCGGTCTAATGGGATGGTTGCCTGCACGACAGGAAAGTCTCTTAAGGAACGTCTGAATAAGTTATGCAAACCAGCACGGCCGATTCAATATGTTTGTGTTTTTCATCATAAGGAGCGTTTGCAGGCAGTATTCGGCTCAACATGGGCCGTTTTCTAGCCGTTTTGTGCGCCGTTGCGGTTTATCAGGCGCACCAATCCTATGTCGGGCATCGCAATCGTCGCCGCGCCAGGTACAGATTGGTCAATGCACTCAGTACAAACAAGGCAT